>JAYVPN010000135.1:0-4958 GCA_043757365.1 Gemmatimonadota bacterium
CTTGAGCCCTTCAGCGGTGTTCGTGTGATACGGCCCGACCTGCGCGCCGGCGAGCTTCGCAATCGGAATCTCCTCGGCCGAGTCGTGGAAGAGCACGACTTTGATCGTATCGCCCGGAAACTGCGTGCGAATGAGATGCGTGAGCGCGAGCGCGACTTTCTTGGCTGGCGTGAACCGGTCTTCACCGTAGAGGATCATCGAGTGCGAGCAGTCGAGCATCAGGACGGTCGCGCACGATGAGCGGTACTCTGACTGTCGCACCATCAGATCGCCGTAATCGAGATCGATCGGCACGTCGAGATTGCCGTTGCGGATGAGGGCGTTCTTGAGCGTTTCGTTGACGTCGAGGTTCAGGACGTCGCCGAACTCGTAGGGCTTGCTCGAGCCTTCGGCTTCGATGCCGGTGGCGAGGAAGGGGGTGTCGTGCGAGCCGAAGCTAGCCTTCCCAAGCGAGCCGAGAATTCCGCGGAGCGCTTTGTAGCCGAGGAAGTCGATGCCTTTGTCGGTGAGGTTGAACTGGACGTCTTTCGCGGCGGCTTGGGCGAGACCGCCCTTTCCGGTCACGGCCTGATGGCCCGCCGGCATCTCGGGGGGCTGGTCGAGCTTGAGAAAGCCCTCGGCGATGAGGCGCTGAACGATCGTGTCGAGCAGCTCGGCGAGTTTCTCCTCGGAGAGCTCGTCGCCGTCGCCGCGGAGCGCCTCGAGCATATCGGGCGTGAACTGTCCGCTCTTGATCAGGGCGTCGAGGATCGCCTGCTTGAGCGAGTCGAGCGATTTGTCGGCGTCGTCGCCGGTCTCGCCCCAGAAGGGATGCTCCTGCGCCCCGCCGGCGAAGCCGGACTGGAGCAGAAAGTCGGCGAGGTTGTCGAGCAGCGACTGGAGGTCGACGGCGTCGGCCATGCCGGGGCTGAACTTCTGGTACGTATGAAATCGCATCGCCTGCCTCCTCCTACGGAATCAAACCACTCGGCGCTATCTCAGCAAACGCCTCGAGGTGCGCGTGGCGTTCCAATGGCTTTTGGTGCGGCCTATAGATGGGGAAGGGTCGGCCCGCGGACTGTAACCACAGAGCACACAGAACACACAGACGAGGTCTATGGCCGGCGCGAACGAACTGGAGCGCGATGCTCTGACCTACAAAATCCTGGGGTGCTTCTTCCTGGTCTACAGAGAGCTTGGATTCGGATTCCTCGAATCCGTATATCAAGAGGCAATGCGTGTTGCCCTACGGCGGGAAGGGCTTTCCGTAATGAGCGAGGTCTCGCTGCCGATCTTCTTTCTTGGTGAGCGGGTGGGAGTCTACAGGGCCGATATGATCGTCGATCGCAAGGTGTTGCTTGAGATCAAGGCTGCGGCTGCGCTTGATCGAGTTCATCGTTCACAAATTCTCAACTATCTGAAGGCGACTGATATCGAGCGTGGACTTCTGTTAAATTTTGGTCCAAAACTGCAGTTCGAACGGTTTCTGTTCACGAACGAGCGAAAGGAACCGCGCCCCATCGAATCCTGAGTAGATGCTATCTGTGTGTTCTGTGTGGTCTGTGGTAAAAGTCAGCGGGCCGACCCCGGTCGGCCGAACCCGGCGGGCCGACCCCAGCCGCATAGACGGTTAGATTTACCCGCAGTATGGCCACCACAGCGCAGTCCATCAATCCGTTCCGGATTCTTACCCGCCACCGGAACTTCCGGCTCTTCCTCACGGGCCAGACGATCTCGCTCGTCGGTACGTGGATGCAGCAGGTCGCGACCGGGTGGCTGGCGCTCGAACTCTCGAACGATCCATTTCTCGTCGGCCTCGTGAGTGCCGCCGGAACGTTTCCGATTTTGCTTCTCTCGCTTCCCGCCGGCGTCCTCGCCGATCGCGCCGAGAAGTTGCGCGTCGTACGGATCGCCCAGACGTTGATGCTCTTCGAAGCGTCGTTGCTCTGGTGGTTCGCCTGGTCGGGCCACATGACGATCCACTGGCTGCTGTCGCTCGCACTTTTCGGCGGCATACTCGCGGCGTTCGAAATTCCGGCGCGACAGTCGCTGATGATCGATCTCGTCGTCAAGGAAGACCTCCTCGACGCGATCGCCCTCAATTCCGGCGGCTTCAATCTCGCCCGAATCGTCGGGCCATCGCTCGCCGCGCTCGTCATCGCCCAGCTCGGAATCGCCTGGTGCTTCGGTTTCAACGCGCTCAGTTATCTCGCGGTGTTGATCGGACTTGCGTTGATCAAGCTGCCGTACACGCCGCGCGATCCGGCACTCGTCGGGCATGGTACGCCGTTCGAGGGTATCAAGGAGGCGATGCGCTACGTACGCGGCGACCGTGTCGTCTGGATCCTCATGCGCGTCGTTGCGGTCTTTTCTTTTCTCGGCATTCCGGTGCTCACGCTCATGCCTGTCATGGCACGTGATCATCTGCACCTCAACGCCGGTGGCTACGGCGCCCTCATGATGTGCTTCGGCGCCGGCGCACTGCTCGGCGCGCTCGCCATCGCCGCGTCGGGTGGCCGGCTGCCGCGCGGAATGATGCTGACGATCTCGTCGCTCGGCTTCGCCCTCGTGACGATCGTCTTTGCGCTGTCGGGATCGCCGATTTTCTCCGGCGCATTGCTTTTTCTCATCGGCATCGGGATGATCATTAACAACGCGCTCATCAACGGCCTGCTGCAAGAGCGCGTGCCGAACGCACTGCGCGGCCGCGTGATGTCGATCTATGTGATGGTCTACGTCGGCATGAATCCGATCGGGTCGTTCGTCGCCGGGTGGGTGGCGCGACAGTCAAGCGCCGCGTGGGCGATCGGCGGGATGGCGTCGCTGATGCTGCTCTTTGCGGCGTGGGCATTCCGTCGCTATCCCGAGCTCCGGCACGCCTGACCGACAACCGCCCCGCGCCGGCGGCGAACGGCGGGTCAGCGCTCCGACTCTTCGGCGTCGAGCGCCGAGCGCACGACGTGGCTCAATCCGTGGGAGTTGAACGGCTTCTGCAGGAAGAACAGTGCCTGGGACCGGAGCTGCGAGAGCAGCGCGACGTCGTCGGTGTAGCCCGACGCGTAGACGACGCGCAGTCCGGGGCGGAGTTTAAGAATCGCCTCCACTAGCTCGCGTCCGTTCATGCCAGGCATGACCACGTCGGTCAGCACCAAGTTGATCGTCCCGATGTGATCGCGCGCCAAGTCCAGCGCTTGCCGCGGGCCGGCCGCGTCGAGCACGGTGTAGCCGAACCCTTCGAGCATCCGCCGCGTGACACGGCGCACGGCGTCATCATCCTCCACAAGAAGAATCGTCTCGGCGCCGACGGCGTTCGCTACGCCGCGCACCGGTGAGACGCGGGGAGCCGGTGTTCCTGCCTGCAGCGGGAAGTACAGTCGGAATGTCGCGCCGGCACCGGGCACCGAATCGAGACGCACGAAGCCCTTCGCATTGGCGACGATGCTGAACACGACCGAGAGCCCGAGTCCCGTCCCCTTGCCGCGTTCCTTCGTCGTGAAGAACGGTTCGAACACGCGAGCCGCGGTCGCCGGATCGATGCCGGTGCCGGTGTCGCTCACACTGAGCGTAACCCAACGGCCGGCCGGAATGCCGTCGCGTGCGTCTGCCAGCACGACCGGTCGCACGTCGATCGTCGCGACACCGCCGTCGGGCATCGCGTCGCGGGCGTTCACGAGCAGATTGAGCAACACCTGCTCGAGCTGTCCGGTATCCCCGAGGACGGTGCACGGGTCGCGCTCGAGCCGCATTTCGAGCCGGACATGTTCGCCAAGTGTGCGCGCGAGAAGCGGTTGCATGCCACGCACTGTCTCGCGCAGATCGACGACGACCGCATCGATCGTTTGCTGTCGCGAGAAAGTGAGGAGTCGCTTCGTGAGATCGGTCGCTCGCATTGCCGCCTCGCGCGCGTGCGCCACCTCTTCGACGGCCGGATGCGTCTGCGGCAATGCCAGTAACGCGAGGTCGATGCTACCGAGAATGCCCGTGAGCAGATTGTTGAAGTCGTGGGCGATGCCGGCGGCGAGACTGCCGACTGCCTCGATCTTCTGCATCTGCCGGAGCTGCTCCTGCGACGAGCGCAGCGCTGCCTCGGTGCGCTCGCGTTGCGTGAGATCGTTAGCGACGACGAGCCACGCGGGGCGCCCCGAGATCAGGGTTGGGGCGCTCGACACCTCGACGTCGAGCAGCGTGCCGTCGCGGGCAAGATGTCGAACCCGCTGCTGCGAGAACGTCGGCTTGTCCGAGCCATGAAGCAGTGATACGTACGCGTCGACCTCCTCGGACGGTCGGATCTGGGTCGACGACATCGCCAGCAGCTCCGCCCTCGACCAGCCGTACGCCCGCGCCATCGCGTCATTGACCGCGATGAAACGCAGCGTCTCCTCATCAAACAGCCACGTGGGAAGCGGCGAAAGCTCGAACAACTCGCGATATCGTTCCTCGTTATCGCGCAACGTACGCGTTTGCGACTCGAGCGTCGCGGCCATCGCGTTGAACTGCCGCGCGAGCACACCGAGTTCGTCGCCGGTACTGACGAGCGACCGGTGCGACAGATCGCCGCCGGCGATCGAGGCGGCATCCGTTGTGAGCGTCTGGATTGGCAGGACGATTCGCTCCGCAATGACCGCCGCTGCGACGAGCGCGAGGACAATCGCCACGACGAGCACGAGGACGTCGCGCTGGAGATCGCGGGTTTCCGCGATCATCATGGCGTCGATCGGAATGCCAACCGTTACCGTCCACGGCGCGCCCGTGAGCGCATGCCACGCCACGACTCGCTCCTGACCGTCGAGCGCGCTGACGGCCACCCGAACGCCGTTTTCGCTGCCGAGAATTTCGGCGTTGCCCGGCGTCCCCGACAGGTTGCGGCCGATATACCGCGTTGACTCTAGCGAGCGATACACGATCCGGCCGTCGCGATCCAGAACAACGGTGACGGAGCGATCCGGCAGCGTGCCAGGATCGAGCATCGTGCCGAGTGA
>JAYVPN010000136.1:0-56528 GCA_043757365.1 Gemmatimonadota bacterium
GGCACTTGGACGCTTCGATGAGGCGCGCGCGGCATACGAAGAAGGGCGACGATTGGCCGGCGGAGCGGCGGGCGCGGCGTTCGGTCTCGGCCATCTGGAAGCTGCGGCCGGTAACGAGGCGGCGGCGCGCGCGATTCTCGCCGAGCTGACGGCGGCCCGCTCGACGCGCGTCGTGTCCGCGTGGGGGATCGGTGCGTTGCACGCGTCGCTCGGCGACGTCGATGACGCCTTCGCGTGGCTGGACATCGCGGTGAAGGAGCAGGCCACCGGCCTACTACTGCTGCGCGTGCATCCGCGACTGGATCCGATACGGAATGATCCGCGCTATTGGCCGCTGGTGGAGCGGGTGGGACTCGGCGACTGAGCGTCGGCCCTGGCGAGGACGACGGTCGCCTCGCTATCCCTCTCAGGGCGTGGGCGACTCGTGCTATCTTTCACGATTCGCCGGGTCGACGCTCGCCCCGCCTCCCACTCTCGAACAATTTCCGCGTGACCTTGCTCTCCGTCTCCAACGTCGGCGTCTCGTTCGGCGCCACCGAACTCTTCAAGGACATCACCTTTACCGTCGCCGAGGGCGAGCGGTGGGGGATCATCGGACGCAACGGCGCCGGCAAGACGTCGATCTTCAAGATCATCACCGGCGATCTGCGTCCCAACGTTGGGAGTGTCGCACGCAAGCCGGGACTCCGACATGCGCTGCTCGATCAGCACCGCGCGTTCGAGGGGGCGACCACTGTTTGGCAAGCGGGCGCCGCCGCGTGGCGCGAGGTCATCGCCCTCGAACAGCGGATCGCCGAACAAGCCGTCGCACTCGGCGAGATGGGCGAGAAGGTCACCGATGAGTTCCTCGAAGCGTTCGGGCACGACCAAGAGCGGTTCGCCGATATGGGTGGCTACGAATACCACGCGCGCGTCGACGCCGTGCTGCAGGGGCTCGGGTTCGACGCCGAGGAATCGAAGACGCGGCTTGTTGAAACTCTCTCGGGCGGCGAGCGTGGACGCGTCGGTCTCGCCGCGCAGCTCATCGCGCCGGCTGATCTACTGCTCCTCGACGAACCGACCAACCACCTCGATCTTGATACCACCACGTGGTTGCAGGAGTGGCTCAGCGAGGCCGCCGAGACGGTGATTGTGGTCTCGCACGATCGCGCGTTCATGGACGCCGTGTGCACGAACATTCTGCACATCGAGGCGAAGTCGAGTGAATCTTACAAGGGGAACTACAGCCAGTTCGTGCCGCAGCGCGCCGAACGTCGGCTGACGCGCGAGCGCGAGTTGGAGAAGCAGCGCGCGTACGTGAAGAAGGAAGAGGAGTACATCCGGCGCAGCCTGGCCGGCGTCAACTCGTTTCAGGCCAAGGGCAAGCGCAAGCGACTCGAGCGCCTCCCCCGCCTCGCGCCACCGCCCGGCGATCCGGCGGCGATGACGCTGCATTTCGAAGTCGGCGAGCGCGGTGGCGATCAGGTCGTCAGCGTGAGGGATTTCCGCGTCGAGGTGCCGGGGCGCATCCTTGTTGAAGATTTCACGGCGGTGCTGCGGCGCAATGACTTTGTCGCGCTCGTCGGCCCCAACGGCGCAGGGAAATCGTCGTTCATCCGCGCACTCCTTGGCGATCAAGCACCGGCGCACGGTGAAGCGCGTGTCGGCAACTCGATCACGCCGGCGTGGTTCCGACAGGATCTTTCAGATCTGCCGTTGCGGATGTCGCTCGCCGATGCCATTCAGGGGCAGCGCCCGCTCTGGAGTCGCGGCGCGATCCAGAACCACCTTGGCGCATTCGGATTCAGCGGCGATGAAGTCTTCCGCGAGATCAGCACGCTGAGCGGAGGTGAGCGGGCCCGGATCGCGCTCGCAATCATCACGCTCACGCGCGCGAATCTTTTGGTGCTCGACGAACCGACGAACCATCTCGACGTCGAAAACATCGAGGCGCTCGAAGACGCCCTCGACGAATACGAAGGGACGGTACTGCTGGTGAGCCACGACCGTGCGTTCCTCCGGGAGGTGGCGACGCGGGTCTGGACCTTCGAGGGAACTCGACTGCGGGACTTCGACGGCCCGTTCGTGGAGTGGGAGGCAGATCGGGCACGGCGGATGGCGGCAGGGCGCTAAACGAGCGGCGCCGAGTGGAGAGTTGCGTCAGAGCCAATTGTGCGGCAGCATAAATGCGCGCGATCAAATGGCCTGGCCGCGCAGCAGCGCCGGAGCGATACCTAGGCCAACAGGAGATTGCATGCGCGACTCGAACGCGAAAGTTCTCCGAATCGTCGGTGTGGTACTTCTCCTCGCGAGCTCGCTTTCCCTCGGGATCGAATGGGCCGCCCGTCGCGATCGGGCGGACGCGATGCGACTCAGTCAGTTGCCTGATCCGGAGGGGCGCGCTTCGGCGGCATATCACGGTGGGCATGCCGAGGCAAAGCTCGCGGCACGATGGACATGGACCGGACATGGGACTTGGGGTGTTCTGCTGGTACTGACGGGCGCTGGCTTGCTCTACCGCAGTCGTCGCGCGCCGGCCAGGTAACAAGAGTTGGTGCCCGCAGTATACGATCCGCCGAGGCACCACTAAGTTCGTGAGTCCTCACTCAGAGAGCCCACCGGGCGAGACACAGCATGACGCGTTCAGTCGTTCTCTTCTTCGCATTGTTCTTCACCGCTCTCGTGGCTGGTGGAGCGTTTGTTATCTGGATCGAGTACAATCCGAACGGGATGTCGGCGGCCTCTTATGTCGACGGAATGCAACACGCGATTCGGGTGTTTACCGTCCCATTGCCGGCGACCGTCATCTTGAGCTTGCTGTTTTGCGCCGCCTCAGCCTTCCTCGCTCGACGTGAGCGCCCGGGATTCTACCTGCTGCTGGCGGCTACTGGCTCCGTGCTGGCTGTTACGGTCATCACGGTCTTCGGCAACATCCCAATCAACAATCAGATCAAGACATGGAGCATTGCCGCTCCACCAGCGAGTTGGGTAGCACTGAGTGCGCAGTGGTGGCAGTTCCAAACGATACGCACGATCGCCGCCGTGTGCGGGATGGCGCTGCTGATAGTCGTGGTGCTGATGCGCCGCTCGGCGCCACGTGAGGTCTAGCACGCGTTGGTGCTGACGGCGCGGTCAGGGAGGTGGCCGGTGGGGGCGAGCGGCCGCCGCGGGTCGGCCCAAGTCGCCCAGCACTATTTCATCGCGATCACATGCGCCACGAGCTGATCAAGCGCGATCTCGGTCCCCTGCAGAAAACCGGACGCCTTATTCTTCTCGCAGTCCGCTTCATCCCGGTGCAGCGCCGTGAACACGTAGCGCGTTCCGGTTCCCTCGGTTTCCATCGTGATGATGGCAGTGATCGGAATGTCGTCGAAGACCGCCGGGCGATAGTCGGGAAACAGCATCGACGTCCAGACAAGTCGCTCCATCGGAATGACGTCGAGGAAACAGCCGAGGTTGGGCACGTCTGGTCCATCGGTAACCGCAATGTCGATGCTGAAGATGCCGCCCGGGCGCACATCCATTTCGCACTTCGATACACGACCCCAAGGTTTGGGCATGTACCATTCCTTGAGATGTTCGGGCTTCGTCAACGCTTCCCAGACGAGATGCGTGGGCGCGTCGACGAACCGTTCGATAGCGAAATCGAGTTTCGGATTGAGCGTGAAGGGCTTGCTCATGATTTGGATTCCTTCTCCTGAAGTGTTTTGACGTATGCGTCGAACCGATCGAACCGGGCCTCCCACAGCTGACGCCGCTCGGTCAGCCAGTCTTCTGCGACCTTCAATCGCTCGGGTACGATCTCGTACGCCCGCACCCGACCGCGTTTCTTTGTCTTCACGAGTCGGCTCTGCTCGAGCACCGACAGGTGCTGCGCGAACGAGGGGAGTTTCACGTCGAACGGCGCGGCCAGTTCGCCGACGCTGGCTGGTCCGCGAGACAGTCGCTCGAGCACTCTCCGCCGAGTGGCGTTGGACAAGGCGTGAAAGACGTCGTCAGTGACTGCGGATTGAACCATCTCCTCACCTTGAAATTAGTTGGGTGACCCGATCTGATGGAGGGATGGTAGCACCGAAAATACTAAGGTCAATACCTTAGTATTTTCTTCTCAGACAACTGGCGTCGAACACGCGAGATCTGCTTCCGCCGCTCAGGTGCCGCAGAACGTCCGGTAGTGCGCCGCCGACTCCGGCGCCGGTTGTAGCCCAACAGCGTCGCGGGGCCGTTCGTCGTACGGCGCTTCGATGTCCGCAAGCAGCCGGTTCAGGGGCACGAGGTCGTCCACCTGCGCGGCCGCGAGCGCGGCTTCCACACGATGGTTCCGTGGAATGATCGCCGGATTCGCGGCACGCATGCGCAGTTGCGCGTCGGCAACCGTCGCCCCATGCGCCGTCGCCCGCGACAGCCAACGCGCGTGCCACGCCGCAAAGCGCGCGTCATCGGGCGGCGCGATGCGTGCCGCAGCTGTCGCCGGCAGCGACAAGGCACGGAATGTGTTCGTGAAGTCCGCCTCGGTCTCCTGCATCCAGGTGAGTAGCTCGCCGACCAACGTCAAGTCTTCGGCGTCCGCTCCGACGAGACCGAGCTTGGCGCGCATCCCCTCGAGCCACGCATGCTCAAAGAGGGACGGCGCCTCGGCCAGCACCGCCGTCGCCAACTCCACCGCCCGACTCGTCTCCGCATCGAACAGCGGCAGCAACGACTCGGCGAAACGCGCAAGGTTCCAGTTGGCGATCGCCGGCTGCTGATCGTACGCATACCGCCCGTAACCGTCGATCGAGCTGAACACCGTCTCGGGATGATAGCGGTCCATGAAGGCGCACGGGCCGTAGTCGATCGTCTCGCCGGCAATCGACATGTTGTCGGTGTTCATCACGCCATGCACGAAGCCGACCAACTGCCAGCGCGCAATGAGCGCCATCTGCCGCTGCATCACGGCGCGAAGCAGCGCGAGGCACGGATGTGCGTCGCCCGAGAGTTCGGGATAGTGACGGGCAATCGCATAGTCGGCGAGCGCGCGCAGCGTCGCGATGTCACCCTGTGCCGCGACATACTGAAAGGTGCCGACGCGCAGATGGCTCGCCGCGACGCGCGTCAGCACTGCCCCGCGCAACCGATCTTCGCGATACACCGGCTCGCCGGTCGTGACCACCGCGAGACTCCGCGTCGTGGGAATGCCGAGCGCGTGCATCGCTTCACTGATGATGTATTCGCGCAGCATCGGCCCCAACGCGGCTCGACCATCACCACTTCGCGAGAAAGGCGTCGGCCCAGAGCCCTTGAACTGGATGTCGACGCGAGTGCCCGAAGGCGTCAGGTGCTCGCCGAGCAGGATGGCGCGGCCGTCGCCCAACATCGTGAAGCCACCGAACTGATGGCCGGCGTAGGCCTGCGCAATCGGATCGGCACCGCCGGGGATGGCCTGTCCGGCGAACAACGCAGCTGCCGCGTCGAGGGCTAGCGTCTCGAGCGACAAGCCGAGCTCGTGCGCAAGCGCAAAGTTGATCACGACGACGCCAGGCGCGCGCACGGGCGCGGGGTGCACGCGCGCAAAGAGCGTGGCGGAGAGGCGCGCGTAGCTGTTGTCGAAGCGCCAACCGGGCGACGCGCTCGTCTGTGGGATCATGGGTGACGTCATGACGGTTAGCTCGCGGGATCGCTCAGACATCCGTGAAAGATGACGAACGGGCGCGGCGATGTCAGCGGGTGGCGGCACGGCCGCCGAGGCGAGCGCAGTAGCGGACCGCACGGTAAGAGTGGCACCTTTGCTGGGCGCGCCCCATCGTTCGCGCCCCTCATGGTTCCCTTCCGGTGACTCGCCGTGCGCCTCACTCGCTTCGTCCTGACGCTCGTCCTCTCGCTCGCTCCGGCAATCACCGCCGCGCAGTCGCCGAGAAAGTCCGAGCTACCGCCGACCAAGTCCGCGGCCCCCGCCACGCCAGACTCCACGCCAGACTCCACGCCCCCCGGTGGCCGCTTCGACCGGCTCCACTTCCGGTCCATCGGCCCCGCCACGATGTCGGGTCGTATCGACGACATCGCCGTCTCGGAGCGTGACCCGCGCATCTTCTATATCGCCGCCGCCACCGGCGGACTCTGGAAGACGGTGAACAACGGCGTCTCGCTCACGCCGGTCTTCGACTCGGCGGGCATGGTCTCGATCGGCGCCGTCGCCATTCCGGGCGACGATCCGAACCTCGTGTGGGTCGGCACGGGCGAGAACAACAATCGCCAGAGTTCTAGTTGGGGCGACGGCGTCTACAAGTCCACCGACGGCGGCAAGAGCTGGAAGAACATGGGGCTGCGCGAGTCGAAGCAAGTGGCGCGTATTGTCATCGACCCCGTCGATCACGACATCGTCTACGTCGCGGCGCTCGGTGACCTCTGGAAAGGCGGCGGCGAACGCGGTATCTACAAGTCGCTCGATGGCGGCGTGACGTGGGCCAAGGTGCTCGACGCCGGCCCCGACGCCGGCGGCACCGCGCTCGTGATGGACCCAGCCAACAACAAGACGTTGTATGCCGCGACATACCAGCGTCGCCGCTCGAGTTGGGGAATGAATGGTGGCGGCCCGAACAGTGGCATCTGGAAGTCCACCGACGCGGGGCGCAGCTGGACACGTCTCACGAAGGGCCTGCCTGAAGGCGCGATGGGCCGCATCGGGATCGATGTCTTCCGTAAGAATACCAGCACTGTGTACGCGCGCGTCGAGCACCCCAAGCAGGGCGGCGTGTATCGCTCGGACGACGCCGGCGTCAGTTGGCGCAAGATGGGCGGCACGAACATGCGTCCGATGTACTTCGGCATCATTCGTGTCGATCCCGAAAACGACCTGCGCGTGTACTCGCCCGCGACACCGCTTCAGGTTAGCGACGACGGCGGCAAGACGTTTCGCAGTGACGGGGCCAACTCCATTCACGTGGACTTCCATGCGATGTGGATCGACCCGAAGAATGGCGACCACATGATGATTGGCGGCGACGGCGGCGTCGGTGTCACGTACGACAAGGGGAAGAAGTGGATGTGGCTGTCGCACCTCCCTGTCGGCCAGTTCTATCATGTGGGCTACGACATGCAGGAACCGTACACCGTCTGCGGCGGGCTGCAGGATAACAATTCGTGGTGCGGGCCGAGCGCCACGCGCTCGCAGTTCGGCATCGGCAACGACAGTTGGCAGTCGGTGATCGGCGGCGACGGCTTCGTGAGCCTCATCGACCCGACGAACCACCGCATCATCTACTCGGAGTCGCAGGACGGCTTCATGGGGCGCATCGACAAAGTCACCAACGAGTCCAAGAGCATCCGGCCGGAGGCACCCGCGACCGAAAAACCGTATCGGTGGAACTGGGACACGCCGATGATGATGTCGCACACGGACCCGGCGACGATCTACGCGGGCGCGAACAAGCTGTTGAAGAGCACCGACCGCGGCCACTCCTGGACGGCGATCAGCGGTGACCTCACCACGGCGCTCGACCGCGACTCGGTGGAGTTAATGGGCGTGAAAGGAAAGGAAATCAAGATTGCCAAGAACGACGGCGTCGACCACTACGGCGCGCTGTTCAGCATCGCCGAATCATCGAAGAAGCCGGGCGTGCTCTGGACCGGTTCGGATGACGGCCTCGTGCACGTGTCGAAGGATGGCGGCGCGTCGTGGACGAACGTGACGCCGAAGATTCCCGGCGCACCGAAGTTTGCGTACGTCTCGAAAGTTGAACCGTCGCGTTTCGACGACGGCACGGTCTACGTGTCGTTCGACAGCCACCGCACCGGCGACTACGGTTCCTATCTCTACACGAGCACCGACTTCGGCGCGTCGTTCAAGTCGCTCGCGTCGAACCTGCCGAAAGGCGAGGTGGTGCGCACCGTCACCGAGGACCAGAAGAACGCCGACGTGTTGTACATCGGCACGGAGACCGGGCTCTGGGTGACGATCGATCGCGGCCGACTGTGGACGAAGGTGCGCGCGAACTTGCCGACCGTGCCCGTGTACGAGATCACGCAACAGTCCCGCGACAACGCGATGATTCTCGCGACGCACGGACGCGCCATCTGGATTCTCGATGACATGACGCCGTTCCAATCGTTCGCCAAGTCGCAGACGGCCGACGGATCGGTGTTCAGCAGCAAGACGGCGACGCTGCGCCTTCCCACCACGGATCAGGAGCGGAGCTTCCAGGGCGACATGCTGTTCCTTGGCGAGAACCCGCCGATGGCCGGCTTCGTCACCTACACGCTCAAGGCCAAGCCCGACAGCGTGCGCATCGTCATCAAGGACCAATCCGGTGCGACGGTGCGCGAACTCAAGGGCGACACGGCCGTGGCGAAGCGCCCGGCGATGGGGCTCAACATCGCGCACTGGGACCTGCGCGTCGAACCGCTTCCGGAACCCAAGGGCGGCGGCGCGCCAGCGGACAACCCGTTCGGCGGCGGCGGCGATCGGAGCGGGCCGCTCGTGCTCCCGGGCACCTACGTCGCCACCGTCTACGCCAACGGAAAGGCGATTGGCGGCACGGACCTCGTCGTGCGCGCCGATCCGGAGTCGCAGATCAGCGCCGCTGATCGCAAGGCCAACTTCGATATCCTCAAGGAGCTCCACGCGCTCCGCGGTCGGCTTACGGAGGCGGTGACAACCGTCAAGCAGATTAACACGCAGCTCGGGGCGATCAAGAAGGTGCTGAGCGACTCGGCCAAGACGCCCGCGACGTTCCGCGCGACGCTCGACACAATCACCAAGCGCATCGCGCCGCTGAAGTCGAAGTTCCTGATCCGCGACGAGGGCGAAGAGACCGAGTTCACCGCGGAAATATTCCGCACCGTCCTGACGTTCAGGCTCGGCGGACTCATGGGAGATCTACAAGGCTTCCTCGCCGGCCCATCGGTGCAGAACCTCCGCACACTGGACGAGATCCGCAAGGATGTGCCCGCGGCCATCGACGAGACGAACGTGCTGGTTGGTCAGTTCACCGCATTCGTGAAACAATTGTCCGACGCTGGACTGTATCCGGTGATGCCGAAACCGGTGAAGTGAAGAACTGCGTATGAAGAAACTCTTCGCCGTCGGCGTCATCGGACTGGTGCTGCTCGAAATCGCCAATGTGTACTTCATCATGCCGATGCCGGGCAGTCAGCGCATGCGCAGCATCGATATGGCGTACACGATTTACAGCTGGCGGTGGGCGCTGCGCGCACTCTTTGGCGCACTGCTCCTTGCTGGCGTCATCCCAATGTGGCAAACCAACGATTCGACGAAGTGGTGTGCCCCGCTCGGGCTAATGCTTGTTGCGGGCGTCAGCTGCGCGTTCAACTTCGTGATGTCGGCCGATCACATGTTTCTGCAGCCGACGGTGTTGACGATGGCAACGGCCGACAAGAATACCGTCGCCGCGGATCGGCTCGTCGTCGGAATCGAACTGTATGGCGACGCGCGTGCCTATCCGCTGCAGTTCATCGGCTATCACCATCAGGTGCGCGACACTGTTGGTGGTCAACCGGTGCTGGTGAGTTACTGCACCGTCTGTCGCACGGGTCGCATTTTTACCCCCACAGTCAATGGCAAGCCGGAGTCGTTCAGACTCGTCGGGATGGACCACTTCAACGCGATGTTCGAAGACGCGCGCACCGGGAGCTGGTGGCGTCAGGCGAATGGTGAAGCGATCACCGGAGTTCTCAAGGGGACCCTGCTCCCCGAACTGCTCACGCGTCAGGTGACACTCAAACAGTGGCTCGCGCTCTATCCGACGAGCCGCATCATGCAGGGTGATCCGAAATTCAATAACGAGTACGCGAAGGACTACGCCTACGAGAAAGGCACCAGCCGGAGTTTGCTCACCGGCACCGACACGGCGTCGTGGCAGGAGAAGTCGTGGGTGGTTGGCCTCACGGTGAACAACCATAGCAAAGCGTACGACTGGAACCGGTTGCGCCGCGAGCAGATCGTGCACGACGACATTGCCGGCACACCGATCGTCCTCGTGCTGAGCCCGGACAGTGCCAGTTTCTTCGCCTTCGTCCGCCCGGATGCGCAAACACATTTTGCATTGCGCGGTGATTCGCTCGTTGCGCAGTACGCGACGTTTGCGCTCAGCGGGCGCGGTGCCACCGGACAGCTCGAGCGACTCAACGCGAGCCAGGAGTTCTGGCACAGTTGGCGGACATTCAAGCCGCTGACCGAGCGCTACTGAACCGGCAATGGATCACCATACCTTCCCAGATGCCTCAGTTTGAGGCGCGTACGGCGCCGATTCGCATAAAGTTCTTGCCGGCGAGAACGAGCGGGAGCGGCTGGCCGCTCGCCGCGCCGCTCGCTTCGGCGTGCGGCGCCACCGCTTGGCTGCTGGCGTATCGCGGCGCCCCCACGGCGTTCGATGAATGGCTGGCGCTGCCCATCGCGATCGAGACGGCCCATCCCGGCACGTATCCGGCCGGTGACTTGCTGGTGCAGGGAAGCATCCACGGGCCGTTCCACCTGTACAAACTAGCCGGCGTGCTCTGGCCGCTCGGGATCGACGCAGACATCGCGTGGTACGTGTTGCTCGCGCTGTCCCTCGTGGCCTTCTTCTTAGCCGTGTGGAGGTTGGCGGGTGCGCTGGGGCTCACCGACGCCGAGCGCGCGATGCTCGTGTTCGCGATCGCCGCGACGCCAATCTACCGTGGGACGTTGCACTGGTCTGCGCAGCCGATGCTTTCATTCATTACTGCCTCGGTAGCCGTGCCCGTGGGCCTGCTCGCCGTTGCCGCAGCCATCGAAAACAGGCCGACCCGAGCTCTCGTGTTCTCGGCGCTCGCATTCGACGTGCATCCCTCGATCGGCCTCTGCGCGGGGATCGCCGTGATCAGCGTGTCCACGTGGCGACAGCCGCTCAAGATTCTGCTACGGGCCGGGATCATTTCCGCCGTCGTGGCAGCGCCGAATCTGGTATACCTGCTGCGCCATCCCCCGGGCGCGAGCGCGGGTTCAGACGAGAGCTTTTTGGCGATCTTCCGAATCTTCGGATACCACACTTTCGTGCGCGAATACTGGGGGGACTACCCGTGGTACGTGCTCGCGCTTGCGCTGGCCCTCGTCGGCGCGGCTCAGCTTGGCAGCGTGCCCGCGCGGCGCGCGCGGACCATCGTGGTCGTCCTGACAGGCATCGCCGCGGGGTGGATCGCCGTCATGAACCTCACGGCGTCGACTGTCATGATACCGTTGTATCTCATCCGGGCGTCGTTGCTCGTGAAGCCGCTGGTTATCGGACTCGCGCTGACCGCGCTGACACGCCGGCGATATTCGGGCCAGTATGCGTTCGTCGCACCAATCGCCATCGTCGTCGCCGTGACACTCCCCCAGCGCGTGCTTGCCGAAGCCGCGCTCGCCATTGTTCTCGGTGTGGTGCTGCACCCGTCGTCGGATCGTCGCTTGTCGGCAGCGGGCACCGCCGCCTGGACGAGCGGCTTGTTGCTCCTTCTGATGGCGATCGCGAGGGAGGTGCCGTTGCTCTCCGGACTGGCGGACCTGACGATGTCGGTGCGCTTGATGACCATCGCCCTCGGCCTCGTCATCTCGGGTCTGCTCCTCTTCTGTCCGCCGACCGAGGAGGGAACGTTGCGCACGCGGCAGCGCTGGGCGACGCTGCCGCTTGCGCTGAGCCTGCTGGTGGCCGCCGCCGTCCTCTCCAAACCGTTCGGCAGCGGATGGCTTCCGGAATCCCCCGCAAAGATCAGCGAGCATCTCCACCTCTCGCGCGCCCTTCTCAAGGAATCAGGCGTCATGCGCTGGGCCCGGGACGACTCTCCGCCGGGCAGCCTCTTTGCCGTGCCGCCGATCGCCAACGACTGGGTGCGCTTCCGCGTCGCCGCGCGTCGAGGGGTGTACACGACCGTGCACGACGTCAATCAGCTGCTGTACGTGCGCAACTCCATGTTTCCGGCGGTAGACCGACTGGCCGTCTTGGGCGTGATCACGAAGGGGCCACACAACTTTGATGCACGGCCCTACCGCCATCCGACGTGCGCGAGACTGCAACGACTGGCCAGCGACGGCGTCGGCTTCTACGTGCTGCCCGACGAATCGACGATGCCTACCGGCAGCGTGGTCGTGTATCGCGACGTCCACTACTCCATCCTCGACGTGAAGCGCACGGCCGGAGCCTGCGGCGCGTAGTGCCGGCCAGGGTATGGGCGGAACGCCCGTCTTCAGCCGCGTACGAGCGCGTTCTTCTCGATGCGTGCATTCCCCGTCGCCGCGAGCGCGACCTCGAGGACCGCGACGTCACACATGTCGCCGATATCGGCTGGCACGGCGCGCGCAACGGCCGGCTCTTCGCGCGCATGCGCGAAGACGGATTCGAGATGCTCGTCACGATCGACCGGAATCTGCAGTTTCAGCACAACGTCTCGGCGGCTCATCCCCGCGTGCTGGTGTTGCTCGAAGCCGCGTAGCCTTGGCACGTCTACCGCGCCTCATCGGGCTGGCGGGGCTCATGCTCATCTACGGCGCGTTCAATCCGCCCGTGCGCCGAATCGTCCTCCTCGTCGCGGCGACGAGTACGCTCGTCTTGATCGGCCTCGTCGTCCTCTATGGTCACGACTACCCAACTACCCAACTACCCAACTACCCGACTACCCGACTACCCGACGAGCGCGTCGAGCCCAGGCCACGCCGCGCCGTTGTAGCGGGCGCAGGTGCGCAGATAATGCAGCCCGTCGTCGCCGAACTGCGTGCGCAGCGCGGCGGCGGCCTTCTCGACGGTCTCGGCGCTCGCGTACGGCACCACGACACTCTCGTCGATCGCGCCGTCTTCGTGCTTGACGCCGCAGGCATCGAGGAACGCGATCTGGATCTCGGGACGCACCTCGAGGTAGAGCGCCTGGAGGAGATCGACCTCGTCGTTCTCGCTCTGCGCGTTGAGCCGCACGACTTCCTTCGCGAGCTGTTCGCGCGAGTAGCCAGCGACGGTTTTGACCCGGAAGCCCCCGCCCTTCGCGACGATGCGCGAGACGAAGAACGCGCGGGTTTCCTTGCGCGTTGTCAGGAGGTGCGTCACGAGCGCGAGGCGGCGCTCGGCGGGGAGCGCGCGGTAGAGAGAGGTCGAGGCCATGCGCGAAATCTGGCGAAGTGACGGCGCGAGCGGCACCCGCCGCCCGTAGCGGCAATCTCCAGGACTGGGCATCTTTCTCCAGTCCACGCAGTCGCACAGGACGTCGCAGCATGCTATGGCTGTAGTAGTGCTCGCCTCGCGCTCGACCCCATTCCGGTATGTCCGTATCGCCCTTGAACTCGGCGCCGGCGGCCACTTCATCATGGCGCGAGCGCGTCGAACCGATGGGGCGAACGGGACGACAGTGGTAGTCGCGGAGAACTGGCTCACGGAGTTGAAGGCGAAACTCAAACAGTGAGGTCCGATTGTCACTACCGAGACCGTCCTTGCTTGCCCTTGCCCCGATCCTCTTGATCGGCCTGACCAATGCGGCGTCCGCTCAGTCGACGACTATTCGCGGGCACGTCTACGTACTCGGCGACTCCACGCGCAGCGTGCGTGATGCGGACGTGACGCTCTTCCCGAGCGGACGAACCACGCGGAGCGACAGCACCGGGGCGTTTGTCATTGCGGCAGAAACTGGCACGGCGTACCGCCTTCGCGTGCGGCGGTTGGGGTTTGCCGAGTGGGAGCACCAGGTAGCAGTCGCGGGACCCAGTGATCCGGTGGTGCAAGTGTCGTTGACGGTCGCTCCTCAGGCGCTGGCGGAAATGAAGATTTCGGGCCAGCGCGTGCTGGTCCCGGCGCGCTATTCGGACGCGTACACGCGTGTTGCTCGGGCAACCGGCGACTTTTTCACGCGCGAGCGGATTGATAGCCTGCACGCGCTCGACATGAAGTCACTGCTGCAGACGATTCCAGGGGTCGCTATCAACGATCGCGGCATGACGTTCCAGCGGTGCCAGGCGAATCAATTATCA
Organism: Gemmatimonadota bacterium; assembly: GCA_043757365.1. GTDB lineage: Bacteria > Gemmatimonadota > Gemmatimonadetes > Gemmatimonadales > Gemmatimonadaceae > Fen-1231. The sequence goes on from JAYVPN010000136.1 coordinate 13,922, forward strand.
GTGAAAATTCCGGGCTCCATCTCCGGGGCCAGTTCACGTCCGGAGACGACTTCGATTTCGAAGGCGCACATCCAAGTCTACATCGACGGTGTGCGGGTCACCGACTACGCCGGGTCCGGTGGCCTAGATTCCTATGAGGCGATTCGCGACATCATCCCTTCGTCTGTCCAGCTCATTGAGGTCTATCGGGGCGTGGCACGAATTCCCGGCGAGTATTTGAATGACGCGTGCGCCGTGATCCTCATTTGGACGAAGTGAGTCTCAGTGCCGGGGATGAGTGGCGTCGAGCTGATGCGCGAATCCCGGCAGCGCCGTCCCGAGCTTCGCGTCCTGCTCATGACCGGCAATGCGGACGTGAGGGTACCCCCTGTCTCGATATCGTACGGCAAGCGTAGATTTGACACGTCCGCCGACGGCCGACGCGTTCGGCCCCGCCTCGAGGATGCATGCACGGATTCGTTTCGCGAACGGCGATGACTGATTGCGTCAGTTTGACGCGAGACGACCGTGGGTTCGCGGCGGCCGTTGCGGAGATGCGCGCGTGGTAACCAAAGAACACCTCATCGGCCGGGAACTCGGCGATCGCTACGAGATCGAGCGCGAGATTGGTGAAGGTGCCTCCGCGATCGTCTATCTCGCGCGCGACATCCGCCACAATCGTAGCGTCGCGCTGAAGGTGTTAAAGCCGCAAGTGGGCTCAGTGCTCGGCGGCTCGCGGTTCCTCTCGGAGATCGAGACGATCGCGCGCCTCCAGCATCCGAACATCCTGCCGCTCTACGATTCAGGTGAAGTCGGCAGCTTGCTCTTCTTCGTCATGCCGTATTTGGACGGGAAGACACTCCGCGACCGGCTGACCGCCGAGCGTCAGCTCCCGCTCGCGGACATCGCGAAGATCACGAACGAAGTCGCGCAGGCGCTGACGCACGCGCACGCGCAGGGCGTCGTGCACCGCGACATCAAACCTGAGAACATTCTCTTCACCGACGGCGTTGCGGTGCTCGCGGATTTCGGCATTTCGCGCGCCATGACCGTAGCCAGCGGCGAACGGCTGACACAGTCAGGCATGGTGCTCGGTACGCCGCAGTACATGAGTCCCGAGCAGGGCGCCGGAGATGCGGTGGACGGTCGCAGTGATGTGTACAGTCTCGCCTGCGTCGTCTACGAGATGCTGACCGGTGATCCGCCGTTCACCGGCGCATCGCCGATGGGGATTCTCGCGCGCCACGCGCGCGATCCCGTACCGAGCGTGCGGACGATTCGTCCGGCGGTGCCAAAGGCGTTGGAGGCGGCGGTAATGCGCGCCCTCGGCAAGGTGCCGGCCGACCGGTTCGAGTCGGCGCGCGCCTTCTCCGACGCCGTGACGGCGTCGACTGTCGCCGAGCCGGTCTCGGGCGCCTCGCGTTCCTCACGGCGGACCGTGGTCGCCGGTTGGATTATGGTCGCGGTGCTGCTCGCCGTTGGCGCGACGGCGATGTATCAGCGGCGCGGTACATCGTTGGTCACCGACGGGCCGCCGCGCATCATCGTGCTGCCGTTCGAGCATGTCGGACCCACCGAAGACAAGTTCATCGCCGACGGGATGTCTGACGAAGTCACGAGCCGCGTGGCAGGGATCAGTGGACTCTCCGTAATCGCCCGCACGAGCGCGCTGCACTACAGCGCCGCCGGCACCAACCTCGCGCAGGTGGGGCGCGAGATGAACGTCGCGTATGCCGTAACGGGCACGGTGCGCACTGATCGCACAGCCGAGGGCACGAGCCGGGTGCGTGTGACCGCGCACTTGATTCGGGTTCAAGGGCAGCAGGAAATCTGGTCCGAACCGTTCGATGCGAATTTCAGCGCGGGCGATCTTTTCGCGATGCAGTCCGACATTGCCGGCCGCGTCGCCGGCAAGCTCGGTGTTTCGCTGTTGACGCCGGAGCAGGCCCAGCTCGCCAAGCGTCCGACAAACAATATCGATGCCTACACCGACTATCTGCGCGGCAACGCGTTATCGTCGCGCCGTTACGAGGAAGAGTCGGCGCGCGGAGCGGTGGATATGTATCAGCGCGCGGTCTCCCGCGACTCGAACTTCGCGCTTGCCTGGGCGAAGCTCGCCGAAGCGCAGACGATTTACAGCTACTACTATCGCGACAAAGTGGCCGACCGACTCAAGGTGGCGCGATCTGCGATCGACCGAGCGGCGGCGCTGGATTCGTCGCTCATCGAGGTCCATCTCGCACGCGGCTATCTGTACTGGTGGGGCGAGCTGAATGCCGAGCGGGCGCTGCAGGAGTTTTCGGTCGTCAACGTCGCGCAGCCGAATAACAGCGAGGTGCTATGGATCATCGGGCAGGTACAGCGCCGTAAGGGCCAGTACGCCGAGGCGCTGGCGACGATGAAGCGTGCGGCAGCGCTCGATCCGCGCTCGCAGCCCGTCGCCCTCGACTTGGCTACCACGAGTATGGCGATGCGGCGATATGACGAGTCCGCCGCGCAAATGGAGCGGGCGATCACGCTGGGTCCGGACTGGGCACCGGCCCGCGTGATGAAAGCCGTCGACGTGCTGCTCGCCACCGGTGATGGTTCGAAGGCCGGGCAGGTGGTGCAGGACGCGCTGCCGAGCGTCTCGATGCGCGAGATGCTCAAGTGGATGTACCGCTATCCGCGACTGCCGAGCATGCTTGGCGGGGCCGTGCGCGATTCCATGGAAGCCCTCGACGCCGCCGCGCCGTTCGTCGATCCGGCGAAGCTCTACCTCGCGAAGGCCTTCTCGTACCGCGTGCGGGGCGATTCGGCGCGGATGCGCACTGCGTTCGATTCGGCGCGGCAGGTGCTCGAGAAGCGTGTGGCGCTCGCGCCGGGAGATGTCGAACTGCACGCGCTACTCGGCGTCGCATACGCCGGTCTCGGCAGGCAGGCCGACGCGCGGCGCGAGGGTGACGGCGCGGTTCGCAACATGCCGATCACCAAGGACATGGTCATGGCGGGGACGATCCTCAATCATCGCATCGACATCGCGGTCCTCGGCGGCGATGCCGATGGTGCGCTTGCAAACTTCGATACCGTCGTCCGCATCCCCTCGCAGTTTTCGCGGGCGGTCCTGCGATCTGACCCGTTCTACTCCGTGCTGCGCGCGAACTCGCGATATTCGGCGATCGCGACTGCGGCCGAGATTCGCTATTAGCCCAGCGTCGAAGGCCCTCCCCCTTCGCGCGACGCTGCTCCACCTCCCCGCTCCGGCTGGCGCGCCGATACGCGTATGTATGGCGTCGGTCGCCGGGGCGCGCGACACCGTGAATGGACGACGTCTGACGCCGTGTTTCGGCGCCGGGCGCTCGGCGGCGCTCGCAGCGCGGCGCGCGCTCGATGAGTTCGCCGAACGCTGGTCGGGCTTCGCGCGAGGTGACGAGCCGGAGCTCCTCGCGTCGTATGAGGCGCTGGGTGAAGCGGCGGTGCATCCCGATGCGATGCTGCTGTTCGGGCGCTCGCAACTCCTCGAATATCAGCCACTCGATGAAACCGAAGTGCGCCCGTGGACACCCGCGCTGTCGTTGACGAGCGGGAAATACCGGATGATCGCTGCACCGCTCGTCTGGTACGGACATCCGGCGCAACGCCGAATGCCATATGGTCGCGCGGATTCGAGCGGCTGCGCGGCGGGTGGTTCGCTCGCCGATGCGGCGAAGCGCGGGTTGCTCGAGCTCATCGAGCGCGACAGCGTGGCACTGTGGTGGTACAACCGCATTCGGCGGCCGCAGGTTGAGCTCGCACGCACCTCGCTTCCCATGATCTCCAGAATTGTCGCATGGCTCGAGCGACTTGGCCGCCAGGTGTGGGTGCTCGATCTCACGAGTGATCTCGGCGTTCCGGTGATGGCGGCAGTGAGCGTCATCGCTGGCGCGGAGCGCCCGCGCATCCTGCTCGGATTCGGGGCGCACCCGGATTCGCAGCGCGCGGCACTGCGCGCGTTGACGGAAGTTGCGCAGGAAGTCGCGATCACCGCCGCGGCTGCGGCGGGGATGATCGAGCCTCCCGCCGTCAGTTGTCGATGGCTACGGAACGGCACGCTGCAGGCGGAACCGCAGTTGAAGCCAGCTCACGGTGCGATGATCTCCCTCTCCGCTCGAGCGGACATCGAGCATCCCGCCGAGTCACTGAGGCGCACGGTGCTGACGATGAAGCGACACGCGCTCGATGTGCTGATCGTCGATCAGACTCGCGCCCCGACCGGACGCACGGTGGTGAAAATGTTTGCGCCCGGGTTGCGTCCGTGGTGGCGAAGGACGGCCCCTGGTCGTCTGTACACGGGACCAGTCGCCGCCGGATGGATCGCGCGTCCTCGACGCGAGGGACAGTTGAACTCGACGGCTCTTTGGTTTTGATGTATAGTCGCTCCATCCGCGGCGCGAATCTCGTGCTCGGCTACTCACCCGCAGGAGGAAACGATGGCTGCAAAGAAAACGTCGGCGAAGAAGAAGGCGACCAAAAAGACCGCGAAGAAGTCGGTGAAGAAGACCGCGAAAAAGACGGTGAAGAAGGCGACGAAGAAGACGGCGAAGAAGAAGGCGACCAAGAAGCGCACGGGCGCCAGCTTCACGATGTAGTGTCAACTCCCTCCTGTTCTTCTGGAGGGATGCATGGCTCGAGCTGACCTCGAAGTCGTAATGGCCCGCCCGGTGCAGACCGGACGTGCACCGCAGCGCACGATTCGCGTCGATACCTTCGACGGCGCGACGACCATCGAGTTCAGCACTCGCGGCGCACGAGCGGCCTTTGGCCGCCTCGTGCGCCGCGGTGGCATTCCGGCCGATCTGTTACAAATCGCCGCGAATGACGGCGCACCGGCCGCCGCCGAGTGGCGGGCCGCACAACGCCGGCTCGAGACGGCGGGCGCGCTCGCGTTCGTCGTCCGTGACGGCCGCACCATCCTCATGCGCGCCGTGCCGATGCGCGCCGCGTATCACGACTCGTGGAAGCCCGTCGTGCCGCGCGGACGACTGATGCTCTCGCGTTTCGCGCATCTCCGACGCGACGGCACCCAGTGGTTACTCGAATCCCCGCGATCGTTCGTGCGCGTCGGACTCGCTGCAGAGGCGCTCCCGATTCTCGCACAGTTGGCGAAGCCTGTGACCGCCGCAGCGCTCGCGCGCCGCACCCGGATGCCGGCGGGTTGCTGCCGCGCCGTCGTCGCACTGCTTCAGGCGGGAGGATTCCTCACGCGTACAACGGCCGCCAGCATTGCCGCGGAGGACGCCGATACGTCGCTGATGCAGTGGGAGTTCGCCGATCTACTGATGCTCGCGCACAGCCGCGCCGGACGCCACGACCGGGATTTTGGCGGAACGTTCGAGTTCGCCGACCGGATGCCGCCGGAGAAACTCCTCAAGCGTCCACCGCGGTCACGGCCGATCCCGCTTTACCGACCGCCGCCGAGATCGTCGCGCGATGAGAGCGATTCATTTACCGACGTTCTCGAACAACGGCGAACAATCCGAACCCTCGGCGAGCGACCGATCACAATTCGCGAGCTCGGCGAGTTTCTGTATCGCTCGGCGCGAGTGCGCAGCATCGTCGCGCCGACCGACAAACGCCCGTATGCGTGGACCCGACGGCCGTATCCGAGCGGCGGCGGGTGCTATCCACTCGAGTTGTACGTGGTGTCCGCGGCGTGCGACGGACTCGACAGCGCGATCTATCACTACGATCCGATGCGGCATGTGCTCCGCATCGTGAGCCGCGATGCCGAAGCCGCACGTTCACTCGTGACCGCAGCGCGCGCGGCACAACTCGAATCCGCGAGCGGCCAAGTGCTGATTGTGTACACGGCGCGCTTTCGCCGGCTCACCTGGAAATACCGCTCGATCGCGCTCTCAACGATTCTCAAGGACGTCGGCGCGCTGATGCAGACGATGTATCTCGTTGCGACCGCAATGCATCTCGCCCCCAGCGCGGTAGGAGCGGGAAATTCAACGCGCTTCGGCGAGGCCACGGCGCTGCGTTTCGAAGAGGAATCACCCGTCGGCGAGTTCCTTCTCGGCAGTCGTCCGGACTAGGCGCCTCTACGAAGCGTTGTGTACCTCGACGGCCACATCGTGGCCGCTCTCGAAGGCGCCCTGCATCCAGCCCGGCAGCGAGGAGCAGTGATCTCCGGCGAAGTGCAGCCGTCCCTCGGAGCGTCGAATGATCGGGTACTGCCGCTGAAGCTGCCCGGGCTCGAAACAGGCGTACGCGCCACGCGAATACGGCTCGGTGTCCCAGTTGAACATCGCGTGGGCCATCACGTGACGCGACACCCCCGGATAGATGAGGTCGAGCTGCGCCAGCAGTTCACGCCGGCGCTTGTGGTCGTTCATCGAGGCCCACGCGCGCGCGTACGGCCCGGCGCTGTACGACTCGAGGATTCCGTGCACGCCCTTCTGGGTAATAGTTTGGTCGTTCACGTACATGATCGGAAGATCGGCGACGGCAATGCCGGACTTGTTGTAGCGGTGCCATCGACGATGCCGCGTTTGCATGTATTGGCGCACGACGGTCGTGTACTGCATCTCGCGGATCACGTCGCGCTTCTCGTCGGATATCGGTGCGTCGATCACGATGTCACGGAGCACGGGGCACGGAATCGTGCAGATCACGCGGTCGGCGTCGAAGGTGCGCGCGCGGCCGCGTGACAGCGTGTGGACGCGCATCCCCCGACGCGTTTGCTCGATCCGCACCACCGGAGCATTGAAGACGATGCGGTCGCGAAGTTCCTGCATCGCCGCGAAGCCGTGCGGCAGCCGGTCGTTGCCACCCTCGATCGTGAACTCGCCGCTCCGGAGTTCAGCGATCGTCCGCGGAGTGTCATCGCCGACGACGCGAAACTTGCGGCCGAACGGCGTCGCGTCGCTGCCATTGGCGCTGAAACCGCAGGCGAGCGGTGGAATGCCGCCAAAAGACGCGGTCAAATCTCGCAGCATCGACAGCGCCGAAATGCCCCACAGCCCGTTTCCGGTGAGGTTCAGGTAGCCGATCTGCAGAATCTCGAGTGCGCCGGATGATGCGCCCTGCGCGCGAAGGAAATCGCCCGAGCTGATGTCATCGAATTGGCGAAGGCTGGCCGAGGGGAAACCGGGCGCCGATGGTTTGCCGAGCTTCGCTTGTACCGTCGGGAGAATGTACTTCTGCCACAACCCCATCAGACCAAGTCCGCGTTCGTCCGGCGCGAGTGTCACGGGCCACTTGGTCGTTGGCAGTCCGACGTTCTCCAGACGGGTTCCGCGGATGTAGCAGAACGGTGAACCGGCGTCGACGATCGGCACGAGCGGCAGCCCAAGCAGATCGACGTAACCCATCGTGAGCGTGTGATGCCCGTGAATGAACATCCCGCCGAGCTCGGCGTGCTGTCCATCAGCGAACGGGCCACGCAACGTGCGGACGCGACCGCCGGCGTCCGTGCGAGCTTCAATGACGGTGACGTGGTGTCCGGCGAGCACCAGTTGGTAGGCGGCCGAGAGTCCGGCGAGCCCCGCGCCGAGCACCAGCACGTCTTTCGGCTTCTCCGTGCGGGCGAGGATCGTCGGCTTGAATGCCGTCATTCGACGCATCGACGATGCGTACAGTGCGGGTTGTACGCGCGACGTTGGCATCTGACTATTTCCGGGTTCCGAGAAGTCGGGCGACGTTCAACAAGCCCGCGCCATAGGCCGTGGTGAACGCCTTCCCTTTCATCGCCGGCAGTTTGTCGGCCGAGCGCCGCAGGAGGCGTTGCACCTTCTCCGGCGACATGCGCCCGCGCGTCGCCAGCAACATCGCGATGGCGGCGGTCACTTGTGGACAGGCCATCGACGTGCCCGGCCACGCATCGTAGCGCGTGTTGCGGCGCAGTGGATTGTTCGCGCCGGCGGAGCGCCGTCCCGAACCGGTCGCGCGGTAACCGAACTCGCCGCCGTAGACTGGCAGCGTGGACCACACGTCCACCCCTGGAGCACAGACCGTAATGTGCTTCCCCGTGCACGAAAAGTTCGCGGCCTCGCCGGCTGCATCGATCGCACCGACGGCGATGACACCCGGCACCGCGGCGGGATATGACGCGCGACTTCGATGGGCCACCGAGTTCCCCATCGCCGCGACGAGCACCGTACCGCGCGCGAGCAGACGGTCGAAGAGTGCCTGCTCGTGCGGGTCGGGGACGGCGGGTCCGCCGATGCTCATGTTGATCACGTCAACCTTCGACGACGCGCAGAGCGCAAGCGCCGAACGGTAGGCGAGCGGATTTACATAGTAGAGACGGACCGCTTCTCCACTTTCCTCCGCGGGGAACGTATCGGCGTCGAAGATCTTGTAGACGGACAGCCGACAATCGCACATCCCGACGACACCGAGATCGTGCCGTTTGGCAGCGATGATGCCCGATACGTGCGTGCCGTGGCCGACCACGTCATCTGCCGGGAACTGTTCGCCGCCAAGGTGCCGGATGTAGTCGTGCACTCGTCCCTTGAGCGCCGGGTGGCGGCGGTCGACGCCGGTGTCGAGCACGGCGACGTGAACCGATCGCGGTTCGCGGAAGCTCCGGAGCGCGCGTGCCTCGTGCAGTTTGATCGCGTCGTGATGCCACATCCGAATGGCCGGGACGTCGGAGAGTCCGCCGGATTTCGCACCTGCGAGGAAGTAGCGCGCCGGAACGCGCGCCACCCATTCGACGTGCGGATCGTCGGCCATCGCTTCGTGCAACGCCTCACGGTCGGCGGCATTTTTGAGATTGACGAACAGCGCGCCAGTGTGCGCGTGCCGGCGGTCGTGATGCTGTGCGGCAGCGATCAACGCATTGCCGGATGCGCCCGCGACGTGACGTTCCGCCCGAACCGCGCCATTGAGTGCGCGCACCTGATCGAGGCGTCCGGCGCCCTCGAGCCGCGCGAGAGCGCTGAGGCCGGGCGCTGCCGTCCGAAACTCTGTGCGGTTCGTCGCGTGCCGCTTCACGACGCCGGCGGCGGCCGGGTGAATGCGGGCGATTAGCATGTCGTCGTGGTACGGTTGCGCGTGCGCGTCACTCCAGGCGATCCCCAGCATTCGATCCTCGTCAGATGTCCCTGGTCGCCTGCAGCGCGGAAAACCGGCACGCGATTGGACGAATGTGACGTCCGGAACCGCGCGCCACAAGCGCGTCCCCGCTCCGCACCGTATAGTCCGACACTTCAACTCATGCGAGTGACATGCAATGGATCATCATACCTTCCCGGATACCACCGTTCCAGCAGCGTACGGTCCGTATTCCCATGCCGTCGTTGCCGGTGACTACGTGTTCCTCGCTGGGCAGACCGCCCGCGACTCGACAACCGGTCAGGTGATCGTCGGAGATATTTTCACCCAGACCAATCGGTGCATCGAGATTATCCGTGACGTGCTCGGCCGATTGGATCTATCGCTCGACCATGTCGTGCGGTCTACCGTCTATCTCGCCAACATTGACGATTTCGCCGAGATGAACCGGGCCTATTCCGCCGCCTTCACCGCACCCTATCCGGCGCGCAGTACTCCCGAGGCGCGCATTCCCTTTGGCGCACTCGTGAGCATCGAGGTCACGGCGTATCGAGGGCGGGTCTAGGCGGTCGAGATGCGGTACGCCGCGTGCACTACGGCACGGGCTTCACGTTAGTGGCCTGCTCGAGCAGCGCCGCCGCCTTCGTGACGAGTGCGCTTTCGCGTAGAATTGCCGCCGCGACTTTCACGATCTGCTCGTCGGCCTGCTTCCAGTCCTTCTGTTCGATCGCCTCGCGCACGCCGGGCATCGTCTTCACGCCGTAGCCGGTGTAGAGCCCGGGGGCGTAGAGCGAGTGCTGGTACCACGGCCGCTTCGGCAACCCCTCGGGAATGAGCAGTGCCTGATCGCTCTGTCGCAGCAACGCGTTCACCGGCGCGAGTGATGCGGCGCTCGCGGTGCTCGCAGCGAGACCGGCGTAGGCCTTTTCAAACTTTGCGGCGGCACGGTCGAGCTCGTCTGACGCGTTCTCGAGCGGCGCGAAGTTGAGCGCCACGGCCGGCGCTTCCGACTTCGGCTCCTTCAACGGCTTGCGCGGGTCGTTCGTGACGCGGAACGCGCCCTCGGCGATCTGCTGGTTCAGTTCTTCGATGTCCTTCGCGACCTTCTCACGCAGCGTCTTCACTTCGCTGAGATAGCCGCGCGACGTCTCCGACATGTTGCCGAATTCCTCCGGCAGAACGTCGGCGCTCGCCACGCGCATAATCATCGTGCCGGCGGCCTGCGCGAGCGCGCGACCGTATACAAACGCCGTGTCGCTGAAGTGCGTGTACCAGTAGAAGCTGTCGTAGATCGAGTGGTAGATGCCGCCGCCGTCCTCGCCGCCGAAGCCGACGTTGAGCGTCGGCACGCCGGCGTGCTGCAGGAACGGTGTGAAGTCGGAGCCCGAGCCAAGCGCACCGATGCGGAGATCCTTGCGGTCACGCGCCTTCGTGTCGCCGCCGACGATGCGCGCGGCGCGGGCGCGCTGTGAAACCGTGACGTTCGACTCAGGATCCTGAATTTCGTTCGCGACTTCGTTCGCAAACCGCTCGAGCGAGTGCGATCCTTCCACACCGAAGTAGCCGCGTCCGTTGCCGTCGGTGTTGAGGTAAAAAACGCCCTTCTGCCGCAACTCCGTCATGTGCTCCTCCACCCATTCGGTGGAGCCGAGGAGCGACGGCTCTTCGCCGTCCCACGCGGCGTAGATGATCGTGCGCTTTGGACGCCATCCCTGCTTGTACAGCGCGCCGAGTGCGCGCGCCTCTTCGAGTTCCGGCACGAGTCCCGAGATTGGATCCTCGGCGCCGTTCACCCAGCCATCGTGATGGTTGCCGCGCACCACCCACTCGTCTGGATTGGTGGAGCCCGGCAGCTTCGCGATCACGTTATAGAGCGGCTTGAGCGTCCAGTCGAAGGTGAGTTTCAGGTGAACGACGGCAGCGCCCGGCCCGATGTGATACGTGATCGGCAGGCCGCCTCTCCACGTCTCCGGAGCCACCTGCCCCGTGATCGCGGCGAGCAACGGCTGCGCGTCGGCGTACGAAATCGGCATTACCGGAATCTTCATGATCGTCGCGGCGTCCTTGCGGTCGAGACGCTTCGCGCCCGGCGATGCGCCGACGCCGGGCGTCAGCGGGTCGCCGGGGTACACCGGCATATCTAAGACACTGCCGCGCTGCACGCCGTCCTTGGGACGGTACGGACCGGCGGGAAAAACCTCGCCTTCAGCGAAGCCGTCGTCGCGCGGATCGGAATAGATGAGCGCGCCAACGGCGCCGTGCTCGTACGCGACCTTCGGTTTGATACCGCGCCACGAACCACCATAGCGCGCGATGACGATCGCCCCCTTGACCGAGATGCCACGCCGCTCAAGCTGGTCGTAGTCGGCCGGCACACCGTAGTTCACGTAGACGAGCGGTGCGGTGACGTCACCGTCGGCAGAATATGCGTTGTACGTGGGGAGTTGTTCGCTCTTCTGATTCGTCGTCGGATCTTCTTTGACGATCGGCTCGTCGATGCGCGCCGTGAATTTTGTCGGGGCGACGAGTTCGAGCACGCGCGTGATCGGCGTGGGAAAGAGGACGTCGAACCGTTCGATCTTCGCGTCCCAGCCGTACGACTCGAACTTCGCGCGCAACCATTCCGCGTTGTCCTTGCCATAGGGCGAGCCCAGATGATGCGGACGCGCGGTGAGCCGCCGCATCGCCTCGCGCATGCGCGCGGGTTCGGGGATGGCTTTCATCTTCGCTTCCCATTCACGCTCGATCTTCGCCGAGGCGGTCGTGAATCCGCGAATCGGCGGGTCCTCGCGCTGCGTCGCAGCCGGAAGCGTCAGCATCAGGACGGCAGGAAGTACGAGCGCGCGAATGACGTGAGTCATGATGACGGGAGCCACCGGTAGGGGTGTACAGGAAGATGCTGAATACTACGTCCGCATCGAGGCCGCTGCTTGGCCGACCCGGAGTCTACCCGACCGCATAGACCGGGCCGTCACTATCGCATTGCGCAACGGGATATTCGGCCGATACCTTCCGAGGGAGCCGAGCAGTGCGATGGCGGACGGCTGCAATGCGGCGACGAAATGTGTCGTCACGTATCGTCCCGAAAGTCTTGAATGGGGGTCGGTCGAGGTGCGCGAGCTTTTCTGTCAGCCGGACCCCACGAAGGAATCTGAGAGGGGGCTATGAGCCGCGCCTCTGGAGTCACGCGACTCCTGAGCCGCGTCACCGCGCTGGCGATCCTCGTGCTCCCATTGATGGCTGCTGCGCCGCAGGGTGATCTTCCCTCGTGGGTGAGCGCGCTCATCACGAAGCTCGAGCGCGAGCCGGTGGCGAGTCCTCCCGCTTACATCGCGCGCTTTTTATATCGGGGCGACACGGTCTACTACCTGCCGTCACGATGCTGCGACGTTCCGAGCACGGTCTTCAACACGGTCGGCGCGGTCATCTGTTCGGCCGACGGCGGGTATACCGGCGGAGGCGACGGTCGTTGCGCCGACTTCTTTCAGGGTCGTCGCGACGAGAAGATTGTATGGCGAGACCCGCGGAGCCGCCGCCACAGCTATTAGTTAAGACGGCCTCAGCACGACCAATCGTTAGTCAGTGACAGTCGTTGCGCTTGCTCCTCGCCCCCACAAAGACTGAGGACACTCGCATGATGACACACGACGACGCCACTTCGCTCAAGCGTTGGTGGTCGACACCAGTACCGCCGCGCTTCGCAATTCTCCTTGTGCTCGCCGGGCTTTGCGGGGCTCCGACGTCGCTCGATGCGCAGCGGGCATTTGGCGCAATTCGCGGGCTCATCGTTGCGGACGCCGGGACTCCAGTGAAGAACGCACGCGTGACTATTCCGGCTCTCGGGCGATCGGTCTCGTCCGACACGGCCGGACGCTTCCTCTTTACCGCGGTTCCGCCAAGCGAGTACGAGGTAGCCGTTTTCCACCCGGGCTACCGCGCGGCAACGGGAAAAATACGGGTCCGCGTCGGCGATACCGTTTCCATGACGTTTCGCCTCGTCGGCGCGCCAGCGCAGTTGCCGGTATTCAAGGTGACGGCGGAACGCGCCCCCGCGGCCGTTTCATATCTGCCCGCAGAAGGAGGCGCCTTTCTTATCGGGGCCAAGAAGAATGAAGTCGTGAACCTCGCCGCCACACCGGGTAACATCGCGGAGAATAATCCGCGGCAGATCTTCGCCCGCGTCCCCGGAATCACCGTGTGGGAATTGGACGGAAACGGACTGCAGCTCAACATCGCGTCCCGCGGGCTCAGTCCGCACCGCTCGTGGGAATTTCTCGTGGCCCAAAACGGCTACCACGTGAATTCCGATCTGTACGGCTACCCTGAAGCACACTACAACCCGCCGATGGAGGCCGTCGAGCGAATTGAAATCGTTCGCGGCACCGGAGCCCTCGCGTACGGTCCGCAGTTTGGCGGCATGGTAGACTACATACTCAAGCGCGGCGACTCCACCCGCGCCCTGGCGTTTGAATCGTCCCAGAGCGCGGGATCGAACTCGATGCTCGGGACCTACGATGCCGTGGGAGGACAAGTAGGCAGGCTCAACTACTACAGCTATTTCGACTATCGCCGACGCAACGGCTGGCGCAGCAAGAGCGCCTACGATTTCTATGCCGCCCACACTGGCGTCGAGTTCGCCGCGTCACCGACGCTCCGCCTCGGTGCCGAGTTTTCGTGGATGTACTACGTCGTCCAGTTCGCTGGCGGCCTGAATGACGCGCAGTTTCAGGCCGACGCGCGGCAGGCCACTCGATCGCGCAATTTTTTCAGCCCCAACATGAAAATCCCGGCGCTCTGGATGGCGTGGGATATCAGTCGCGACACGAGGCTGGATGTCCGTGCCTCCGGGATCATCGGGCAACGAAACAGCGTACAGTTCATCGCGAATCCTACGGTTGCCGACACACTGAACCCCGCCTTGGGGAGCTACAATCCGCGCGTCGTGGATCGGGACTACTACCGCGGCCTCACACTCGAGACTCGTCTGCGCTCGGCCTACCAAGCCCTCGGTCAGACGCAGGTCGTGAGCGGCGGCATCAAGCTCTTCGACGAACGCACGACACGGCGTCAACGGGGTGTCGGCACGGTCGGTTCCGATTTCGATCTGGCGTTGACGGCTCCTGGCTACCCGACTGACCTCGACTACTTCACCAGAAGCGTCGCCCTATTCATCGAACACGGCTTCACGCCTCTTCCTCGGCTGCTCATCACGAGCGGGGCGAGGTATGAGCTCATCGACTCACATTTTGATGGGGCGCTGAACGGCACCCATTACGCGGACGCCGCGACGCAACGACGTCGTCGCGTACTCTTGCTCGGAGCCGGCGCGCAGTTTCGCCTCGGACCGGCGGGAACGCTGTACGCGGGATGGTCGCAGGCTTTTCGGCCGGTGTTGTACTCCGACCTGATTCCATCCGGAAGCGTGGCAATCGTTGATTCGACCCTGCGCGACGCGAGGGGTGAAAACGCCGAGGTTGGATTTCGAGGGAGCCTCGGGAGAGCGTTCAAGTTCGACGTCGCGGCCTTTCACTTGCGCTATCCCAATCGCGTCGGCACGGTTGGAGTAGGAGCGGGCACAGCCGGCGCCTACGTGCTACGCACCAATGTCGGCACTTCGGTCGCCCGAGGCATCGAGGCCTACCTTGAGTTCCATCCGCTGTGGCTCGACGAAGCCGCACACACAACCGACGTGAGTCTCTTCACCGCGACCGCCTACAATCGCGCCCGGTATACCGACGGGTCGGTCGTAACTGGGTCCGGGAGCGGAACCGTGAATACGTCGATTGTGGGGAACCGCGTGGACGGGGCACCCGATTGGATCGTCCGATCGGGCGCGACGCTGACGCGAAGCGGCGTGTCGCTGACCGTGCAGCACAACAGAGTCTCATCGAGTTTTGCCGATGCTCTCAATGCGACGACGTCGGTCAACGGCGCAACCGGGCTCGTGCCGGGATACACGGTGCTCGATTTCTCCGTTGGGTATGAGCGTGCTCCTTTCAGCGTACGCGCGGGCGTGAACAACTTTACGAATACCAGCTACTTTACGCGGCGCACCACGCAGTATCCTGGTCCCGGAATTATCCCGTCGGACGGCCGCACCGTTTTTTTCACGCTGAGTGAGCGGCTTCCGTAACCGTCGCGAACCGTCGCGAACCGTCGCGAACGCCCGCGCGCGAACGCGATGGCTGCGCGGTCGCAACCGCTACTTCTGTGCCACCGACGTCTTCGACCCGCCCTTCCCGGTCCGCGTGTCCCGCTGGAACTGCGCGCTCGCGAAACCGACCGAGCCGCGGTTGTCGGTCGCGGTCACCGTCACGCTCCACGGACCGGTGGGGAGTGAGCTCACGTCGACGTTCCCCTTCCAGAGATAGACGGCCCCCAACGCGCCCACCGGCGCGAGCTTGAGCGGCACCTTCTGACCGAGGATGGTCGCGAACACGCTCGTGAGCGGGTAGGTCGAATGCACATTCGCGACAACCCGAAGCGTATCGCCGACGAGTGCGTTTAGCGCAGGCTCGGCGAACGTCACCACGAGATTCGTATCCACGGCCTGCGTGATGGTCACGGTCGCCGTTCCACTCTGCCCTTCGCTCGTGGCGGTAACGCTGATCGTTCCCGGCGAGACCGCGGTGAGCAGCCCGCTCGCCGAGAGCGTCGCGACAGTGCCGGCGCCGAGCACGACGGCGCTCGTCCAGATTGTCGCACGCCCAGAAAGTGTGGAGCCGTTCAGATCTCTCGCGGTCGCCGCGAACTGCAGTGTGCTGCCGGTGCTGATGTTCGCCGCGCCCGGCGAGACGGCGAGGCTCAACACCACACCCGGTGCGCCCGGAACCGTGAGTACCACCGACGCACTCGCTCGCTCGCAGTTCACCGTGATCGTCACCGCTCCCGGCGTTCGGCCGGTCACCACACCTGATGCGCTCACCGTCGCTTTGGTGGTGTCTTGCGACACCCACGTCACGACGCGGTCGGTCAACGTGCGCCCGGCACTGTCGGACACCGTGGCGGTGAGCGCCAGAGTGGTGCCGATCGCGACGGTGGACGCAACCGGAGCCACCGTTACCTTCGTCACCGCTACGGAGATAACCTGCAGCTGCGCCTGTCCCCTCAGGCCGGCGACCGTCGCGTAGATGAAGCTGCGCCCCGGTGTGAGCGCGGTCACGACGCCGCTCGCGCTAACCGTCGCGATCGACGGATTCTCGGTGCTCCAAACGGGCTGGCCGATGTCAACGCGCGTGCCCGCCGCGGAGCCACCCTGGGCTTTGGCGGCGGCCGTTTGTCCGACTTGAATGATTACCTCAGAGAGCGACACGGCGACGGCGGAGAGTGCGGGCGTCGCGGCGGCGTTGCTGCCGCCAGCCGCGGGCGCCGTCGACGACGCGCCGCCGCACCCGACGAGGAAGCCGGCCGAAAGTACGAGCGCGCGAATGACGTGAGTCATGATGACGGGGCCCACCGACAGCGGTGTCGTGAAGGATGCTTAATACTATACCCCCAAACAGGCCGCTGCTATGGCCGACTTCGTCGGCCATAGCGGCGAGCCAAGGCAGCCGGTAAACTTGGGCGAAGTGTTGCGTCGCCTCCCCTCCCCATTCTCATCGAAATGAGCGGTATTCTCGCGCGACTGCAGTCCGCTCTCGCCGACCGCTATCGCATCGAACGCGAACTCGGCGAAGGCGGGATGGCCACCGTCTTCCTCGCGCAAGACCTGAAACACGACCGCCAGGTCGCCATCAAGGTCCTGAAGCCCGAGCTCGCGGCAGTGCTGGGCGCCGAGCGGTTCGTGGTGGAGATCAAGACCACGGCGGCGCTGCAGCATCCGCACATCCTCCCGCTCTTCGACTCCGGGACAGCCGACGGCTTCCTGTTCTATGTAATGCCCTACATCGAGGGAGAGACGCTCCGCGCGAAGCTCGATCGTGAGACGCAACTCGGCATCGACGATGCGGTGCGCATCGCGCGCGATGTCGCCGACGCGCTCGACTACGCGCACCGTCACGGCGTGATCCATCGCGATATCAAGCCGGAGAACATCCTGCTCCATGATGGGCGGCCAATGGTCGCCGACTTCGGGATCGCGCTTGCTGTTTCTGCGGCCGCAGGTGGGCGCATGACGGAAACGGGGCTCAGTCTCGGCACACCGCACTATATGAGTCCCGAGCAGGCGACCGCCGAGAAAGAAATCTCGGCGCGTTCGGATGTCTACTCGATCGGCACGGTGCTCTACGAGATGCTCGCGGGAAATCCGCCGCACACCGGAGCGAGCGCGCAGCAGATCATCATGAAGATCATTACGGAAGTCGCCGAGCCGGTGACGAAATATCGGAAGTCGGTACCGGCGAATGTGGCGGCGGCGGTGGCGAAGGCGCTGGAGAAGTTGCCGGCCGATCGGTTCGAGAGTGCGAAGGCGTTTGCTGATGCGCTGGGCAACTCGGCGTTCAGTACGGGGGCGGTCTCGCGAGGTGCGGCCGCGCTGGCATCCGGAGCGCGCGGCGATGGTATTACATCGCTCGCGTTCGCGGCAATTGCGATGATCGCTTCGATCGTCGCCGCCTGGGGTTGGCTGCGCCCGCAGCCTATCGGCCCGGTTTCACGCTATGCGATCCAGTTCCCTGACGTCGCGAGCGAACTCACCGAGAATCCGATGCCGATCCCGGCGCCGGATGGCTCGTTTATCATCTTTCGCGGCCCGCAACTCGGAAAATCGACGAGCGCCCAGCTCTGGATCAAGCGCCGGGAGTCACGGACGCCGACCCCGATCGACGGAACGGCGCAATCACAGGGATTCACCCTCTCGCCCGACGGAACCCAGATCGCGTTTGTGATCGGAACCCGGCTGTTGCGGGTTCCCGTTGCCGGAGGAATTCCGACGCCGCTCGGGCCGGTGGATGCGAACGGGTCGTTCGGCATGGCGTGGCTGGAGAACGGGACGATCGCATACTCGCAAGCGAAGGCCCGAATTTCTGTCGCCGTCGTGCCGGCGAGCGGCGGTTCTGCAACGACGCTCATCTCGCTCGATAGTAATGTGCGAGCGATCGTCGCCGGGGCGATCCGGGGCACGTCGAATATCCTGTATTTCCGCAATCCGCAGGCTGCGATCACGGATTTATGGGCCTACGAGGCCGGTACCAAGCGAAGCACGCTGCTGCTCAAGGGAGTGTCGGCCGCGCGGTACGAGGAGGATGGGACACTGCTCTTCGCGCAGAGCTCGCGACTGATGGCCGTTCGATTCGACCCGAAACGCCTCACGGTCATCGGTGACCCGGTGACGCTTGCCGACACTATCATCACGAGCTCGAACACGGTCTTTGCGGCCGCCCCATTCGAAGTGTCGCGCTCGGGCATGCTCCTGACGCGTGCCGATGCCGCCGAACTGCCGGATCCGTACGAGATGGTGTGGGTGGATCGAACGGGACGGATGTCGTCGATCGACACCACGTGGCACTTCTCGATGGTGATCTTCGGGGGCAATCACGGGTGGTCGCTGTCGCCCGACGGCAAACGCCTTGCGATCGGCCTGAACACGAGCGCCGGCGATGATATCTGGGTGAAGCAACTCCCCAATGGCGCACTCTCACGTGTGTCATTCGACCCACTCTCTGATTTCCGTCCACGCTGGGCGGCCGACGGCAAGTCAATCACGTACGTCTCGACTCGCCCGAAGATCGGCGTCTATCTGCGGCGCGCCGACGGGCTGGGAACCGACTCGTCAATGAGTGGCAGCAACGCAGACGAAGCCGTGATGTCGCCTGACGGCGCTTGGCTCGTGGTGCGCCAAGGTTCCAACGGGTCCGTCTCAGGCGGGCGTGACATTCGCGCCGTGCATCTCGGCGTCGACACCGCGCGCGTGCCGTTGATCATGACCCCGTTCGACGAAGAGTCGATGCGTTTTTCTCCCGATGGAAAATGGATCGCCTATCAGTCGGACGAGACCGGAATCAATCAGATCTTCGTCCGTTCGTTCCCCAACGTGAACGCCGTGAAGTATCAGGTGTCCACAGGTAGCGCAGTGGCGCCGCTCTGGTCCCGCGACGGGCGTGAACTCTTTTTCGTGAACGGCGTGCACGAGATGGTGGGAACGCGCGTCACCAGCGCCGGCGCCGCGCTCTCGTTCGGAACTCCGACGGTACTCTTCCGGATCCCGGATGAGTTGCTCAAGGCCGAGTACGCCTTCTATACGCCTTGGGACGTCGCCGCCGACGGCCGTTTCATCATGGCCCGTCTGCGTCGCACGGCTTCCGCAAACGGTACGACGATCGTCGTCGCCGAGAACTGGTTGAGTGAACTGAAAGCTCGAATGAAGAAGTAACGCACGCCCTTTCACACGAGATCACGATGAACAAACGCTTCGCCCTCGCCACGTCACGATCGATCGCGGCGATCGCCGTCCTCGCCGCCGTCGCGTTGATGGCCGCCGCTCCGATCGCGCCGGATTTTTTGAACGGACTTGTCTGGCGCAACGTCGGTCCGTTCCGCGGCGGGCGCGTGTCGTCGATTACCGGTGTGATCGGTGAGCCCGGCACCTACTACGCCGGCTTCCCATCTGCCGGCGTGTGGAAGACGACGAGTGCGGGCATGGTCTGGTATCCCGTGTTCGACGACGTGAAGGAAGTGTCGTCGGTTGGATCGGTCGAGGTGGCGCCGTCGAACGGGAATATTATTTATGTCGGCACCGGCGATCAGGTGACCGGCGGCACGATAAATGAAGGCAATGGACTCTGGAAATCGGTCGATGCCGGCAAAACGTGGCAACACACCGCGCTCGATCCGGCGACGAAGCAAATCCCGTCGATCATTGTCGATCCGCGCAATGCCGATGTCGTGCTCGCAGCGGCGCAGGGCGATGCGCACGCGAAAAGTGGCACGCGTGGCGTCTTCCGTACGACTGACGGCGGCGCCCACTGGACGCGCACGCTGTTCGTCGCCGACACGGTCGGCGTGCAGAAGCTCGCGATCGCCTACGATCGTCCCGATGTCGTGTTCGCGACGACGATGCGGCACTACACGCAGCCGCTTCCGCCGTTCGCACCGCCGGCACCGCTTGGTGGTGGCGCCGCTGGTGCTGCGGGAGGACGCGGCGGTCAATCCAATGCTCCGACCGGCACCGACGTCTACAAATCCGTCGACGGCGGCGTCACCTGGAACGTGATCACCGGCGGCGGACTGCCGCGCATTCCCAACAGTCGCACGTCAGTGGCCGTTGCCGCGAACACGAATGCGCAGCGCGTCTTCGTCGTCGGCAACAACGGCCTCTTCCGCTCCGACGACGGTGGCGCGACGTGGGCACAGATGGCCGCCGACGACCAGCGCATCCGCAACGGACAGGGCGGCTACAACTGCGGTCTCTTCGTCGATCCGAAGAATCCCGACGTCGTCTACGTCTTCAACACGGCAACATACAAATCCACCGACGGCGGCAAGACCTTCACGGGCCTCAAGGGCGCACCAGGTGGTGACGACCCGCAGGCCCACTGGGTCGATCCCACCAACCCGCAGCGCATCGCCCTGGGCTATGACCAAGGCGCGATCGTCTCGCTCGACGGCGGTGCCACCTGGAGCTCGTGGTACAACCAATCCACCGAGCAGGTCTATCACATCTCCACCGACAACGTCTATCCGTATTGGATTTACGCGACGCAGCAGGACGCCGGCGCGATCCGCACGCGGCTCCGCGGCAACAACGGCGCCGTCACGATCTGGGACTGGAACTCGGTCAATGGCTGGGAATGGGGAACGATCATTCCCGATCCGCTCAACGCGAATACCGTCTGGGCAAGCGGCGCTGGCATCGTGAAGATCACGTACCCGAGCGAGCAGTGGATCAACGTGAGCCCGGCGAACGATCCGGCGCTTCGAGGACGATCGACCTCATCCGCTCCACTCACCTTCGCGCCGTGGAACCAGCGCGAGCTGCTCGCCGGGCTCCAGTACGTGATGTCGACGACCGACGGCGGCGTGCACTGGACGAAGATCAGTCCCGACTTGGGCTATCCGAAAGGAGTGAAGCCGCCTTCTGACACGGCGACACCAGTACCGGGCGCGCCACCGGCCGGTTCGATCGAGACGCTCGTCGCTTCGCGCGTCGGAATCGGCACGATCTGGGCGGGGACGAACAATGGTCTGATCCACGTCACGAAGGATCACGGTAAAACGTGGGACGACGTATCGATCCCCGGCATTCCGATGCCGGCGCGCGCGCTCGTCGAAGGACTCGATGTGTCGCCGACCGTCGCCGGCGAAGCCTATGCTTCCGTCACGTACATCCGTGGCGGCGAATACAGCCTGCGGTTGTACCGCACGAAGGATTTCGGAAAGAGCTGGGTGAAGATCACCACCGGCCTCCGGGCGAACGAACCGGTGCGCGTCGTGCGCGCCGACCCGAAGCGCGCCGGACTGCTCTACGCCGGAACAGAGACGGCGATGTACATCTCGTTCGATGATGGTGACAACTGGCAGTCGTTGCAAGGCAACTTGCCGAACACGTCGTATCGCGCGATCGAGTTCCGCGACAATGATATCCTCGTGGGCACGTACGGCCGAGGGATTTGGGTGCTCGACGGCGGCGGCGCGCTGCGGCAGATGACACCGGCGGTCGAGCGCGACGCCGTACACCTCTTCAAACCGGATCCGACAGTGCGTCAGCGTCGCAACACGAACGCCGATACGCCGCTGCCACCGGAGATGACGCACGCGCTGAACCCGCCGGACGGCATGCTCATCTTCTATGCGCTCGCCGCGCGCCCTGCCGGCGAGATCACAATCGACGTACTCGACTCGGCGGGCGTCGTGGTGCGTCACCTCTCGAGCATCGCTGCTCCGCCGGTGGCGGAGGCCGCGCGACCACCGCATCCGAATTTCTGGGTGGCCCCGCCGTTCGCACTGTCGGCAACGGCAGGGCTGAACAGCACGCACTGGGATCTGCGCTATGACGCGCCGCCCGTCTTCTCGCATTCATTTGAGATTAACGCGACCCCCGGGTTCACGCCCGCGTCGCCGGAAGGTCTGCTCGCGGCGCCAGGTACCTATACGATAAAGCTGACGGTCGACGGCACGTCGTACTCGGAGAAGGCCGTGGTCACGAACGATCCGCGTTCGAGTGCCACGGCGACCGCGGTAAAGGCACAAGTCGCACTGCTCCGAAAGGTGAACAGCAGCATCTCGACGGCGTGGGATGGCTACCAACACGTCGCGACACTGCGTTCGGCGCTCACGGCCGCGATGCCGCCAGATTCGACGACCGAAACGGCGCGCGCCATTCGCGCCTTCGGCGCAAAGCTCGACTCGATCGCTGGCGCCGGCGGTGGACGCGGAGGGTTCGGCGGACGCGGCGGCGGACCGGCGGCTCCCCCGACCTTTCAGGCCGTGCACCAGCGATTCGTCACGCAGCTCACGACGCAGGAGAATGCGGACCACGCACCGACCGAGTCGCTGCTCGCGGCGTTCCGGCAGTCGTGCAACGATCTCACGTCGACCGTGAAGCGTTGGAATATCGTCGCGACGAAGGATCTGCCGACACTCAACAGCGTGCTCGGGAGATCAGGGACGATGGCGGTGTCGGCGAAGGTCCTTGCCGTTCCGCGATGTGAGTGAGGGGCGCGGTGCAGCGTGAAGCCGGCGGTGATCAAGAGGGCGTGCGGCTGATCATCGACAGTCGGCGTGCCGACGCTAGCTTCGCAGCGACGTCGCGAGAATCCAACCGGTGACACCCACGAGTACGGCGGCCGGGAGTATCTGCCACGGTGTATCGCGCTGCCGGAGGCGCACCGCCACCGCCGCCACCATCAAAAGTGCGAGGCCGCCGGCGGCGAGGCGAAGGGCCGGTGGCCACCAGAGGCCCACGACGAGGCCGCCTGCCCCGAGAAGTTCAAGCGCTCCGGTGAGCGTGCGCAGTCGGTCGAGGCCGAACCGGCCGAACTCGCCCCGCAGGTCGGGCCCCAAAAAACAACTGACTCCCGAGACCGAAAACAATGCGCTCGAGACGAGGACCAGCGGCAGCAAGAGTCGCACCTAGACGGTGCCCGACGCCAACTGCGCAATCAAGAGCGAGAGCGCGAGCAGCAGGAACGACGGGACGTATTTGACGAACGCGTGCCGAGCGCGGAAGTGAAAGACCTGCGCAACCAGCATGAACGCCGCCATCAGCAGCGCCGGCGCCACCACCGGGACCGGCCAGAAGATCGCCGCGAGCAGCAGCGTCGAGAGCATGATCTTCGACGAGCCCACCATCGCGCGAATCGTGTCGTTCAATCGATACTCGACGAACTCACGCGCGACCTGCTCGCTGCGGAAGGTCCACACGAATAGGACCGAGCCGGCAACGACGACCTGCGACGCAACGAGCAAAGTGGTAGCCACGGGAACTCCGGAAAGAGAAACATAGGTAGACAGCGATTGAACGCGCGGCACCGCGAAATAGGTCCGTCAGTCCTGCGCCGACGAACCTTCGAATCACGTCGAACGAAAACGCATCGCTTCATTGGACAGCCAGAACAGGTAGCGGCGGGGCCGAAGGCGCTCCACCTTAGGCGATGCCCACGAGCCCTCGCCAAGCCAAGTTTGCGCTGTCGCTCCTGTTCTTGATCAATTTCATGAACATGTACGATCGCCAGATCATCGGCGCGATCGGCGAACGCATCAAAGCCGAGTGGATGCTCAGTGACAGTCAGCTCGCCGGACTCAGTACCGCGTTCATTCTACTGTACGCGGTGATCGGCATTCCGCTCGGACGGTTGAGCGACATCGGCAGTCGTAAACACATTCTCGCCGCCGGTGTCACGGTCTGGAGCGCCTTCACCGCGCTATCGGGAATCGCGAGCAGCTTCACGCAGATGATCGCGTTTCGTCTTGGCGTCGGCGTTGGCGAGGCCAGCGCTGCGCCGGCGGCGAGTTCGCTGATCGGCGATCTCTTTCCGCTCTCGCAGCGTTCACGCGCGATCAGTGTGTTCATGCTCGGCGTTCCGGTAGGACTCGGTGCGAGTTCGCTGATCAGCGGATTCGTCGTGCAGGCCACCGATAGCTGGCGCGCGACGCTGTTCATCGCGGCAATTCCCGGATTCATCCTCGGCGCGCTCGCACTGCGCCTGCCGGAACCCGCGCGCGGCGCGGCGGATCCTGATGTGGAGACCCGGCGCCGCAGCACGCTGGAATCGCTCACGGCGATCCTCAAAGTGCCGACGATGTGGTGGATCATCGCATCGGGCGCGCTGTTCAACCTGAACGCGTATACGATGGGGGCCTTTCTCGCCTCGTTCCTGATTCGGTTCCACGGATTGAACATCGGGATCGCGAACCGGTACACCGCCGTCATCTTCGGCATCGGCGGCACGATCGGGATGCTTGGCGGCGGTTGGATCGGCGATGTGATGGTCAGGCGCGCCGTCGGCGCGCGATTGTTCACCGGCGCGGCGGCCTGTCTGCTCGCAGTTCCGCTCTTTCTATTCGCGCTTCACCAGCCGCGCGGCGCGCCCGTGCTGTTCACGCTCGCGATGTCGGTCGCGGTCGGCCTGGGGTACGTGTACTACGCGACGACGTACGCGACAATTCAGGACGTCGTCGATCCGCAGCTCCGCGGGATGGCGATGTCGACGTACTTCTTCGTGTTCTATATGTTCACGGCCATCGGGCTGGTCGGCCTCGGCAAGCTCAGCGACATTCGGATCGCCGCGGCGCTCGCAGCTGGCGCGTCGGCGGCCGACTCGAGAGCGCTCGGCCTGCACGACGCGCTGTACGCGCTGCCGGTGATCTACGTGCTCGTTGCGTTCGTGTTGGTCATGGGCTCACGCACAGCGAAGCGCGATTACGAGCGGGTTCGGGCGACAGCCTGATTGCCTCTCCCGTCCATCGCAGTTCGACACCACGGTACGCCGTGTTGTACCCACCCCACCAAGGTCATCGCATGTTGCGTTCACTCCTCGCCGCACTCCTCCTCTGGTTCCCCGCGACCATCGCGCCAGCGGGATTCCCCGATGGTTATCCGCGGCAGCCGGTGGATGTGGAGCACTATCGATTTGCCCTGACGCTCTCCGACAGCAGCGACTCGATCGCCGGTGTTGCCACGGTGCGGATGCAGTTGCTCGCTGGCGGGATGCGCACTGTTGCCCTCGATCTCACGAACGCCACGCCGGCCCGTGCGGGACGAGGAATGCGGGTGAGCGCCGTGCTCGTTGCCGGCAAGCGACTCGCGTTCGCGCATGAAGCCGATCGACTCGTGATGACACTCGATCGGCCGTCGGAGGCGGGGCAACGCTTGGACTTCGAAGTGCTCTACGCCGGCATCCCCGCCACCGGGCTTCAGATCAAGACGACGAAAGACGGCGAGCGCACCTTCTTCTCCGATGATTGGCCGGACAAAGCAAAGAACTGGCTGCCGACGATCGATCACATCGCCGATAAAGCGACAATGGAAATGGACATCACCGCGCCGGCGCACTATCAGGTAGTGTCCAACGGCCTGCGGATCGAACAGACGGACCTCCCCGGCGCCCTGCGCCGCACCGTGTGGCGCGAGTCGGTTCCGATTTCTCCCTGGCTGTACGTGCTCGGTGTGGCTCGCTTCGCGGTCCAGCACGTCGGCGACTATCGGGGCATTCCAATCGAAACGTGGGTCTTCGCGAAGAACCGCGATGCTGGCTTCTATGACTTCGCCGTGCCAACCAAGGATGCGCTGGCCTTTTACAGCGAGTGGATCGGGCCGTATTCGTATGAGAAGCTGGCCAATATTCAGTCCAACTCGGTGAGCGGTGGAATGGAGGCGGCGTCGGCAATCCTCTACTCCGAAGGGAGCGTCACCGGCATGCGCAGCGTGCGATGGCGCAACGTGGTGATTCACGAAATCGCCCATCAGTGGTTCGGCGACGCCGTGACCGAGAGCGACTGGAACGACGTCTGGCTGAGCGAAGGGTTCGCCACGTACTTCACGCTGCTGTTCATCGAGCACGCCTACGGCCGCGATGAGTTCGCCTCTGGCTTGACCGCCTCGCGCAAAACGGTCGTGGATTTCACGGCGAAGAACCCGACGTACCGCGTCGTCCATGAGCACTTGACCGACATGGCTCAAGTGACGTCGTCGATGACGTATCAGAAGGGCGCATGGGTGCTTCACATGTTGCGACAGCGCCTCGGCGAGGACCGCTTCTGGACCGGCATCCGCGACTACTACGCACGCCATCGCGATGGCATCGCCTCGACCGCAGATTTTCGTGAAGCGATGGAGCGCGCATCCGGGGAAAAGCTCGGCGCGTTCTTCGACCAGTGGCTCTACCGCGGCGGCATTCCCGTGATCGCGGGAACGTGGCGCTGGGACGCGGCCACCAGGCAAGTGCGGATCGAGTTGCGGCAGACCCAGTCCGGCGCGCCGTTCCAGTTTCCGCTCGACGTGGGAATGCAGCTTCCCGGCGCAGTACAGAGCGTCGAGCGAGTAGCTGTCACTGGCACGACGGCCGCGTTCAGTGTCGCGGCGGAGATGGCGCCGACGTCCGTGACGCTCGATCCGAATATGCGACTGCTCTTCGACGGCCAACTCACGCGTGCGGCGGGACCGGGAAAATAGGTCGTCCGATTCATGCGAACGCCTCGGTGCTCGGGCGCAGGACTCCACGTACCCGCGGGCTCAATAGCGTTGGTGATCCCGCGCACACATCGCGCCTCTTGCCCGAAAAGAAATCCAGTTTCCGATTGATAGCGTAGAGAGACTGTCGTGCGCTCCCTGCCACACGACACGACCGCCGCCGCCCGCGGGCTCGTCACTCACACGCCATTTGGAGACTTCGTATGCCCCTCCCCTCTTTCCGCCGCCGTTCGCTACGGCTCGCCGCGCTGGTCATCGCCGGCGTCGCTACTATCGCCCTCACGCAGCGCGCGCTCGCTTCGGATCACCAGGATACGCCCGAAACCGAGCTCAACCCGCGCATGGACATCAATGACGTGTACGCGTTCCCCGGTTCTTCGGCGGATCGCGTCGCGCTCGTAATGACCACCTCCAGCCCGATCGCCGGCCAGAGCGCGTCGTTCGATCCGAACCTTCTCTACCAGATCAAGATCGACAACACCGGCGACGCCGTCGAAGATCTCGTCTTCCAGATCACGTTCGACGACGGAATCGGCGCGAATCAGAAGTACACGATCCGCGGCCCGGTCGCTCCGTCGATGACGGGCACGAAGGCGACGCTCATCACCTCAGGCCCGGTCGTCGTGGGTAACGTCGGCACGATCAGTGGCTCGGCGACGGGAACTCAGGTCTTCGCCGGCATCAAGGCCGACCCGTTCGTCATCGACCTTGAGCAGTTCTTCAACATCATTCCCGACCGCCGTCCGTCCACCGGTCCGCTTGCCGGCCCGTCCACGCCGACGGCCTCCGCGTTCCGTAGCCCCGGCGTCGATTTCCTGAAGCCGTTCAATGCGCTCGCGATCGCGATCGAAGTTCCGAAGTCGCTGCTCCTCACGAGCACCGATGCCAGCGCCAAGTTCGGCGTCTGGGGCACGATCAGCCGCTAATGCGACCGACTTTCCTCCTCACTCTCTTCGGAACTCATCCCATGCAATTCAAGATTCTCTCGCGCGTCGCGGTTGCCGCGCTCGTGCTTCCGCTGCTCGCGGCGTGCTCCAACAAGGACAGCAGCACGAACCTCACGGGTCCGACGGCGTCGGCCCGCGTGTACTCACAGGTGGAGCGCCTCGGCAATCCGCTCGTCAGCGAAGTGTTCTTCGCCAAGCGTGACCACGGCCTCGCCAACTCCACCGCGCCGGCGACCGATGTCGCGAACGGCTTCGGCGACAAGATCAAGGCGTTCACGAATGCGTTCAACCGTGGCCCAACGATCGCCAACACGCTCGCCGCAGTGCTCGTTCCCGATATGCTGCTCGTCTTCCCGAACCGCGCAGCGAACACGTCGGGCTGGCTGAGCTGGGCGCTGGCGAATGGCTGGGGCGGCCGCAATATCAAGGACGACGTCGTCGACGCCGGCCTCACCGCGATCTTCGGCAACCTGCTCGATCCGAACGCGACGGTGCTTGCCGGTCTGACCTCGGACAACGTGAGCACCAGCGTGCGCACGTACCCGACGACCTTCCCGTACCTCGAAGCGGCACGATAATGAAAAGCCCGGTGTTCATCGCGGCCGGTCTCGGTCTGGTGGCAATCGCTGCCGGTTCCGTGCTGAGCACCAACGTCTCGTGGGCGTCGCATCGTGCGACGCCCACGACGACGTCCTCTGCTCCGTCGCGAGGGTCAGGTTTCACTGAACTCGCGTTTCGGGACACGCAAATCGCCGTCTGGCACCAAGCGCTCGACGCCGATCCCAAGAGCGCACTCGCACTCGGCCAGCTCGCGGCCTTCCACGCGCAGCGCGCTCGCGAAGGCGGCGGCTGGTCGGACTACATCACCGCCGAGCAGTACGCCCGCCGGTCGATCGCACTCCGCATGAATCGCAACGCACCGACAACAGTGACACTCGTTTCCGTGCTCCTCGCACAACACCGATTTACTGAAGCGCGTGACGAAGCTGCCGCGCTCGTCGCGCGTGAGCCAGATATCCCGCAGTACCGCTCCCTGCTCGGCGAAGTTGCGATGGAAGTCGGCGACTACGCGACGACACAGACGATGTTCGATTCGGCGTGGAGCGAACGGGCCAGCCTCGGCACCGCGCCGCGTCTCGCGCGCTGGATGGAACTGAATGGACACATTCGTGATGCCCGTCGGATGTTGACGGCAGCGCGCGATGACGCGATGTCGCGTCGCGACGTCGCATCGGAAACCAAAGCCTGGTTCAACCTCCGCGTCGCCGATCTCGAATTGCGCGCCGGTCGCTTCAACGCCGCCGAGTCAGCGCTTCGCGCCGGTCTTGAGATCGAGCCCGATGACCCGCGTCTCTTCGCCGCGATGGCGCGCCTTGCGGCCGCTCGTCGTGACCCACGTCATGTCATCACCTGGGGAGAGCGCGCGATTGGCTTGCAGCTCGATCCGGCGACCCTCGGGCTCGTGGGCGACGCCTATGCGGCGTTAGGTGATACTGCGAAGAGCACTGAATATTTTCACACGCTCGAGGTTGCAGTGAGCGCGCAGCCAGGGGCGTATCATCGGGCGTGGAGTTTGTATTTGCTCGATCACGACCTCCGTGTCGACGAGGTGCTGCGCAAGGCGCAGGACGAACTCGTCGATCGCAAGGACATCTATGGCTACGACCTCGTCGCTTGGGCACTGCACAAATCAGGGCGCGAGCAGGACGCCGCGACGATGATGCGTCAGGCGCTCAAGCTGAACACGCCCGATCCGCTCCTCGAGCGACACGCGGCTGAGATCTCCAGAGCATCCGGTACAGCGATCGCCATGGTAAGTGGCGCGACTGACAGCGAGCGCTAAATGTTCTCCGAGCTCTGGGCATTCCTGCAAGTCGGCTTCCACCACATCGTCGCGCTCGACGCCGCCGATCACATTCTCTTTCTGCTCGTGCTCGCCGCGATCTATCGCGGCCGCGACTGGCGATCGGCGATGTGGGTGATCAGCGCGTTCACGGTGGGCCATTCGATCACGCTCGCGCTCGCCGTCACCGATATCCTCGTGTTGCCAACGCGCATCGTCGAGTTCCTGATTCCCGTGACAATCGTCGCGACCGGCATCGAGAACCTCGTGCTGCGGGACCGCGCCGCGTCGGGACCGCGGGCGCGACATCGTCCCGTGTTCGCCGGAATCTTCGGGCTGGTGCACGGCGCCGGCTTTGCCGGCTATCTCAAGAGCTTGTTCGTCAGCGCCATCGCCGTGCCGCTTCTCGGCTTCAACATCGGCATCGAGCTTGGTCAGATCGTCGTACTCGCGGGAGCGGCGATTGCGTTCTTTGTTCTCGACCGCGCCCTTCGAGCGCTGGCGAAGACGCGTCCGGCAGTCGACGCATTCCAGCTCCGGCTCGTCGGCGTCTCGGTAGTGATTGCGATTGTTGCGACCGGCTGGGCGTGGGAGCGATTCCCCCGATGATGCGCCAACTATCGCGCTTCGTTTTTGCCGCCGCCGCGGCGGTCGGAGCACTCGCCGCACATCCAGCCGTCGCACACGCGCATCCGATTCACACGACGCTCACCGTCGTGTCGCTCGACCGGAACGGCATGTCATTTTCGATTCGCGCATTCGCCGACGATTTCTCGGCGGTCGTTGCCCGCTTCGCCGGAAAGGCCGCGCCGACAGACTCGTCGGTCACGGTCGCCGATGTTGACCGATACCTCGCCGCGCGGTTCCTGCTCGCCGGCGCCGACGGTAAGCCGATCGCATTCCGCTCGTGCGGCGTGCGTCGCGAACGCGATCTGTATTGGCTCTGCATTCGCGTCGAGGTGCCGAATGGCGGCCGGGGCATGACGCTGCGCGATCATCTGCTCACCGAACTGCATCCCGATCAAGTGAATATCGTGCAAGTCGAATCCGCCGCCGGCAAGAAAACCCTTCTGTTCACCAAAGACAATGCGCCCCGATCGATCGTTGACTAGCCGAACGCTCGCCTTGGGCGGCTCCCTGGCGATCGCCATCACGATAAGCGCGACGCTCCCTGTGGCCGCACGCGCCCAGTCACGCCCCGCCCCCGGCGCCCCTGACTCGAATCGCACTCGCTCCGTCGATACTGTGCGCGTCACCGGTCGCATTGCCGATCTCATCGGGACGGCCCGCACGGCGTCTGAAGGACACGTCGGCACGCGCGAACTCGCCGCGCGACCGCTCTCCCGCGAGGGAGAGCTCCTCGAGACGGTCCCGGGGCTGGTTGTCACGCAGCATTCGGGAGAGGGCAAGGCGAATCAGTACTTCGTTCGAGGCTTCAACCTCGATCATGGTACCGACTTCCGCACCGTGGTCGACGGCGTGCCGATCAATCAGCCGTCGCACGGTCACGGCCAGGGTTACACCGACCTCAACTTCATCATTCCGGAGTTCGTACGCGCACTCGATTACAAACTCGGCGTCTATCACGCCGAGGTCGGTGATTTTGGGAGCGCCGGCAGTGCAGAACTGTTCCTCGCGAAGCGTCTTGATCGGGCACTCTCCCTCACCGATGTCGGTTCGAACGGGCTCGCGCGCATCGTGCTTGGCCAGTCCCGCCGCTTCGGCGGCGGCGACCTGCTCTTGGGTGGGGAAGTCAAGCGCTACGATGGCCCGTGGCTCCTTGCCGAGTCGCTGCGAAAGTTCAGCGGACTCGCACGCTACACGCGCGACCACGGCGCATCGCAGTTTTCCGTCCTCGCGTTGGCGTATGGCAGCCGCTGGAACTCGAACGATCAACTTCCGCTGCGCGCCGTTGAATCGCACGCCGTGGGGCGGCTCGGACAAATCGACTCGACCGACGGCGGCAATACCACACGGTTTAGCCTGTCGGCGACACTCCGCCATGTTGGCGCGTCTTCCGTACTGAACTATACGATCTATGGCGTTTACTCGCAGCTCGATCTCTTCTCGAACTTCACATACTTCCTGAACGATCCCGTTCACGGCGACCAGTTCGAACAGCCTGACCGGCGGACCGTTCTCGGCGGCAGCGCAACGAATCTTCAGGAGATCGAGGCGTTCGGTGCGACGCACAGTGTGAAGTATGGAGTACAGCTACGCGCTGATCTCATCGATGAAGTCGGTCTCTATCGCACTCATCGACAGCAACGTTTGACATCAGTACGCAACGATCGCGTTCGCGAAATCGGCAGCGGACTGTTCGCCGAGGCCGAGTCGCACTGGTACCCGTGGCTGCGCACGGTGCTCGGCGTTCGCGCCGATGCGTACGCTTTCGATGTCCGCGGCGATCGCACCGAGAACTCGGGGCACAGTGCCGCGGCCATCGCGAGCCCCAAGGCCTCGATCATCGTCACACCCGGCGCCGGAATCGAACTGTATGCGAGCGGCGGTTTCGGATTTCATAGCAATGATGCACGCGGGACGACGATTACCGTCGATCCTTCATCCGGCGAGCCAGTACAGCGTGTGAGTCCACTCGTCCGTTCGCGAGGCACCGAAGTCGGTGTTCGCATATCGCCGCTCCGCGGATTACGCACGACCGTCACCGCGTGGGCACTCGACCTCGAAAGCGAACTCTTGTTCTCCGGCGACGCCGGCGCAACCGACGCGTCAGCGCGGAGCAGTCGCCGCGGCATCACAGTCGCAAACTTTTACCGCCCTGTTCCGCAGCTCTCGATTGACGCCGACGTTTCGTTTGCGCACGCGCAATTGCATAGCACTGACGCCGCAGCATCGTCGATCCCGGGAGCGCTTGAATCCGTCGTTGCTGCCGGCGTTTCCTGGACTCCCGTTCGCGACGGCCTGAGCGCCGCGCTCCGCGTTCGCCATTTGGGATCGTACGCGTTGATCGAGGACAACAGTGCCCGCGCGTCGGCGACGACGCTCGTCAATGCCGAACTCGGCTATCGTTTCCCGCGCGGTATCTCCGTCAGCGTGTCGTTGCTCAATGCCCTCGGCTCGACGGCGTCCGACATTCAGTACTTCTATGCGTCACGGCTGAAGGGCGAGCCCGTCGACGGCGTGAACGACGTCCATTTCCATCCGGTGGAACCGCGCCAAGTTCGGGCTGGTCTTCGCTGGGGGTTTTAAGCGATTGGCCATCGTCCTGCCACGCGTGAAACCGAATCGATGGACGAAATGTTCGACGGCGGAAACGATCGCCCCTTGTCCGTCAACGCGCGTAGCGATTGCGCTTCCGATGACGTGCGCCGCATACAAGATTTTCCACTTCGTCGGCATCGTGCTGCTGATCCGCAACGTCACCGCCACCGCGTTCTGGAAGGTGATAGCCGACCGCACCCGTGATGCACGGCTCATAGCGCACGCCCAATAGCTGGTGACGTGGGCGGACTGGGTCTTCACCTTGGGTGGCATCGTGCGCAGCTGCGACGCACCATTCTCACGCCTTACCGCCGTCCAGCTTGCGCGCCGTCCGCGCCTTCACCCGCGCGAGGTGGCGACCAAAGTAGTGCATCACCCACGCATGCACCGGCGCCTGCGACGTCAAATAGATCAGCCACGGGAGCGACGGGACGAAGCCATGAATCGCCGCGAGCGTGTGCCGACGCTGCGCGATTTGTCTGAACTCGAACCATCCGGTCGTCGTCGTCCTCGAGAGCACACCGTCAACGATGTGGAATTTATCCCGGTGCTCGCCCGACGCATCCTCGATCAACTCCAGCACCAACAGCGGTATGGGCCAGAACGCCAACGAGAATGTCAGTCGTGTCGGCTGCTCCTCTCGATGGACTCGGACGAAGAACCGGTGGATATGCGGCAACCACGCCATGTACTCATTCGAGATGAAACGCGTGTCGTGGTCGGGCATCGGCGGCAACCGTTGAATGGACCGCACGGTGGATTGACGCGCGCCACTCACGTGGGCACGAGGCGGTTGCGCGACGATGGCCGGCGGCTCACTGAATGTCTGCCGAAGCATCGCCTCAAACGAGCGATATCGAATCAGCTCGGCGATCTCGGGCTCGGGCTGCGGTTGCGGCAGATCGCACTGCAGACTGTCGATGAGCGGTGAGACGAGCTCGTACGATGACCCGCTGAACAGCTGCACCCAGCGTTTCGAAAAGCCGGTCGAGGAGATCGGCACCTGAAACATCCGCCGCGTCTTCCCCATCGCCTCAGCCGTGAGCCGCAGCATCCGCTCGTAGCTGAGCGTCTCGCCGTTCGTGAGGTTGAAGGTCTTGCCCGTGCGCGAGGGATCGAGGATGCATCCCTTCAACACCGCCACGACGTCGTCGATGTACACGGCCTGACCGAGACTCTGCGTCCACTTGGGAAGCACCATCCACGGCAGTCGGCTCACTAGTGAAGTGAGAATCTCGAACGAGCTGCCGCCCGCGCCGACGACCATTCCCGCCCGCAGCGCAGTGACCGGAATGCCGGAGAGTTGGAGCACCTCTTCCACCTCGTGCCGGCTCTGCAGATGCTGGCTGACGAAGCCCGCCTCCGGCACCAACCCGCCGAGGTAGATGATCTGCTTCACGCCGTGATGGAGACACGCCCGGACGCAGTTGTCGGCGAGCAACAGATCGGTGTCGTGAAAGTTCCCCTGGAAGAGCCGCGACGACGGCATCATCGAGTGCACGAGATAGATCGCGACGTCAACGCCCTCGAGGGCGGCGCGCGTGCTGCTCGCCGAGAAGAGATCGCAGGCCCGCCACTCGACGCCGTCGACGGTGTCGCGGGGTTGTCGCGCCAGTGCGATGACGTCGAACTGCTCCCGCAGCGCGGGCACCAAGTGTGAACCGACGAACCCACTCGCGCCGGCGATGGCAACACGGGGTCGGGAAGTCGGTTCGGCCATAGCGTCAGAACTCCAGATTCAGTCCGATCGAGGGAACGAGTCCGACTCCCTTATCGTTGTCGACCATGCGGGTTCTCGGATTCCACTGCGGCACCTGCTGGTTCTGCCGATTCGTGACATTCTGCAGAGCGATACACGCGATCCGCTGCCTGCGCCCGATGATGAAACGGCGATCCACCCGCACGTCGGCGGCAAAGCAGGTCTCGACACGCCGTGCGTTGTAGCGGGTGAAGTCCAACATCCCTGCGACTGCGCCACTGTTAACGTACGGTGTGTACGGCAATCGTGTCGCGCTGCGCAGATGAACTGTGTGCGATTGAAACTGGTGCGCAGCTGGCCGTAGCACGGCAACGCGCCGAACTTCTTCTGCGCAAAGAGCTCGATGCCGCACGCCTCGCCGGCGACCGGCGGCGGCGATACGTTCCACACTTTGGGTTGCTCCGAATCGTCCCACACCCAGCCTTTAACGCATGCGTCGTCGACAATTCTGCGTTTCGCTCCTGCTGGGCTTCGTGGCCGGATCGTCCGCGTGCTCCGGCAACGGTGTCGCGACCACAGCACCCGTACCGCAAGTGCCGCAGCCGACGCTCGACACCCTCGCGCCGCCGATCCAGCGTGAGATGCGCGGGCTGTGGATCGCCACCGTGGCGAACATCGACTGGCCATCGCGCACGGGGCTCAGCGCGGCGCAGCAGCAGGTAGAGCTCGGCGACATCCTCGACCGGGCGAAGACCGCGGGCCTCAATGCGGTGATGTTTCATGTGCGCCCCGCCGCCGACGCCGTGTATGCCTCGTCGATCGAGCCGTGGGCCGCGATGCTCTCAGGAACTCAGGGCAAGGATCCCGGATTCGATCCCCTCGCATTCGCGGTTACCGAAGCGCACGCGCGGGGACTCGAGTTGCATGCTTGGATCAACCCGTTTCGCGCCGGCAACTCGAGAGACAGCGCGAATCTCGCGGCGACGCATCTCTTTCCGACACGACGTGATCTCGTGCGCGTCTACGGCACGCAGCTCTGGCTCGATCCCGGTGAGCCTGCCATTCACGATCATGTGATGCGGGTCGTGAGCGACATCGCGCGCCGCTATGATATCGACGGCCTTCATGCGGATGACTATTTCTACCCGTATCAGGAAAACGATGCTGCGGCGAAACTCATCGACTTTCCCGACAGCGGCAGCTACGCCCGCAGCGGCTCGGCGCTCCCCCGCGCCGACTGGCGTCGCAACAACGTCGACCGGTTCGTCGAGCGGATGTATCGCGAGATACACGCCATCAAGCCAACGATCAAGATTGGCATCTCGCCGTTCGGCATCTGGCGCCCGGGATTTCCGGCGGGAGTAAATGGGCTCGATGCGTACGCGACCATCTACGCCGATTCGCGGAAATGGCTGCAGCAGGGATGGGTCGACTACCTCGCCCCGCAATTGTACTGGGCGATCGCTGCGCCGCAGCAGAGCTATCCGGCGCTACTCGACTGGTGGCTCTCACAGAGCACGGCGGGCCGGCACGTCTGGCCCGGGCTCGCGACGTATCGCGTCGCCGACGGGACGACGAGTGCCTTCACGACGGCCGAAATTCCAAATCAGATCGGCCTCACGCGTACGCGCGCGGCCGGCACGGGACACATACTCTACAATACGAGCACGACGCTGAGGAAATCGAATGGCGCAGTGGCCGCATCGCTCGGCACGCTGTACGCAACGCGCGCGCTGGTGCCGGCTACACCGTGGTTGGATAGTGCGCCACCGCCCACACCGACGGTGAGCGTGAGCGGCCGCGTCGTGCAGATCACGCCCGGTGTTGGCGAGACCACGCGCTGGTGGGTCGTTCGGTCGCGGGCGGCTGGCACCTGGACGACGCGCGTGATCTTTGGCGATCAACGCACCGTGACGCTCGACGCCGACCCCGAGCGGGTGCTGCTCACCGCAGTAGATCAGGCGGGGAATGCGAGCGCGGCCGCGGCGTGGGCGCGCTAAGCGATGACCTACGCCATCTACAAGATTCTCCACATCGTCGGCATCGTCCTGTTGATCGGCAACGTCACCGTCACCGCGTTCTGGAAGATGATGGCCGATCGCACCCGTGATACATGCCTCATCGCGCACGCCCAGTACCTCGTGACCTGGGCGGACTGGTTCTTTACGTTGGGCGGTGTCATCCTCACGATCGTCGGCGGCTACGGGGCGGCGCTCGTCGCGGGGTTCGATCTGTTCGCGCAACCGTGGCTCGTGTGGGGGCAGCTCTGCTTCCTCGCCTCCGGCCTGATGTGGGCGACGATCCTGCTCCCTGCGCAGGTGCGGCAGGCGCGCATGGCCCGCGCGTTCGCCGACGGCGGGCCGATTCCGGACGCCTACTGGCGGGACGCGCGGCGATGGCTGGTGTGGGGGATCATCGCGACGGTTCCACTCGTCGCGGGAATCGTCGTGATGGTCATAAAGTCGGTGCGCTGAGCACCGAAGCGTCCGTGCGCGAACGTTAGACCTCACCGCAGCACGGGAACATCATGCGCACATGCGTGCGCGCGCTCATCATCGTCGTCGGCGGCTGCGCCGCCGCGCTACGATGCTTGCTGCTCGGGTCGCTCGCTGATCCACACTTTGATGACTGACTGTCGCGTCACGCCAAGACGCGCCGCTTCAAAGTCCAGCGATTCGATCATCCACGCGGGAAAGTCGACGTTCACACGACGCTGCTCCTGCGTGCCACGCGCGCCGTCACCTCACGCCCCGTCCCTCGGCACAACCCGCCCAACGATGATCGTGATGTTATCGGTCCCGCCGCCATCCAGCGCGTCCTGCAGCAACTGCTCACACGCCTGCTGCGCACCCGTCATACTCCCAAGCACCTCGGCGATCCGCTCGTCGGTCACATGCTTCGTGAGCCCGTCTGAGCAGAGCAAGTGCACGTTGCCCCAATCCGCGGGAAGTGTCGTCACGACTGGCGCCGTGTTCGCTGATCCGAGTGCGCTCGAGAGCACGTTGGCGAGCGGCGTCCTCGCGGCCGCCGATGGCGTCAGCACGCCGTCGTCCACGAGGTCCTGCGCCATCGTCTGGTCGCGCGTCAGTTGCCGCAACTTCCCGTCGCGCCAGAGGTAGTAGCGCGAGTCGCCCACCTGCAGCAGGTAGTACGTGGGCCACACACCGATATAGAGCGTGAGCGTCGTCGCCATCGTCCCCGTCACGCCGCGCTCGGCGCGCCGCGCCAACACCGCTTCGTGGGCGCGCATCGCGGCGGCCTGCAGCAACTCGGCGAACTGCGCCGATCCCGTGTCGGCACCGTAGTACACGGCCATCGAGTTGTTCACGTACTCCATCGCGACTTCGAGCGCGGTGGCACTCGCCTCCGCTCCGCCGACGCCGCCACCGACGCCATCGGCGACCATCGCAATGTTCGCGAGGCGTTGCTCGCCGACGGTGATGCGATCGCCGAGTTCGAGGTTCGTCCCCTGCACGTCCGTGCGCTTGTGAATCGACGCAATCAGGAAGTGATCCTGGTTGTCCTTCCGCACCTTGCCCTGATGCGAGAGACCGAAGCGGTCGATCTCGTGATCGCGGGGCTTGCGGCTCAGGTCGGGCGTGCTGGGCATGCGGTGCCTCCTGCTGAGCGAGGTCCTGCGCGAGGGGCTGAACGGATGACTCAAGTTGCGTCGTCTGGAAAAGTACAGCGCGCGCCGGTTCGCCGCCGGGCCGCCGCCGGTTCGCCCGCAGCAGAGGCCTGCGCACTGGAGCCACCGGCTCCGATTGCCGCGACCAATCCGCTGGCGTACGTTTTCCGAACTCGCGTCGTCCCTCTCCTCGATCGGAGTAAGGTCTGATGAAGAAGCTGTGCCTCGCGCTCGTTGTCTCGGTACTAGCCTTCCCCACCACGTCGCGTGCGCAGCATGGGGATGTCCTGGCCGCCGTCAACCGCTTCGTCGACGGCTATAACAAGGGCGATGCAAACATCCTGGCGTCATCGTGCGCCGAGCAGACGTCGATCCTCGATGAGTTCTCGCCGCATGAGTGGCACGGTGTCGGGGCGTGCCTGACGTGGATGAAGGACTACGGTACCGACGCGAAGAAGAATGGCATTACCAATGGCATCGTCACGTTGGGGAAGCCGTCGCATGTTGACGTCACCGGGGACCGTGCCTACGTGGTCATTCCGTCGAACTACACGTACAAGCAGAAGGGCGTGCCGATGAAGGAGATTGGCTCGGCGTTTGCGTTCGCGCTGCAAAAAGGCACGGCCGGGTGGCGGATCGTTGGATGGTCGTGGGCCAAGAAGTAGCGAACGACGCACACTCTCCCTCCCCCCCCCATCATGCGCTGGAGTTCGAAATGAAACGAGTCACCGGAATCGGCGGCATCTTTTTCAAGGCAAAAGACGCCCCCGCCCTGCAGGCGTGGTACAAGCATCACCTCGGCGTCGATGTTCAGCCGTGGGGCGGCGCGGCGTTCGAGTGGGCCGACGCCGATGGCAAGCCGAGCGGCGGAACGACCGTTTGGTCGATCGGCCCGCATGACGGCGACCAGTTTGCGCCCAGCACGGCGTCGTTCATGGTCAACTACCGTGTGGATGACCTGCACGCGCTCGTCGCGGCGCTCAAGGCGGAAGGGTGCAACGTCCTCGAGAAGATCGACGACTCGGAGTACGGCAAGTTCGCCTGGGTGATCGATCCCGAGGGAAACAAGGTTGAACTCTGGCAGCCGCCGACCGGCCAATAAGCGCGACGCGCTCCGTTTCGGCGCATCCGTTCACCGCGTCGCCTACGGCTTGGCGGTTCGCACCGCCGTCATCGTCAACTCGATACGTGCGCTCCGCGCGAGTTCTTTGACGGCGACGGTCGATCGCGTCGGCAGCGGCCGCGCCGTGAAGTACTCCCGATACATCTCGTTGAACCGCACATAGTCCGACATATCGGCGAGATACGCCGTCACCGAAACGACGTTCGTCAGATCCATCTCGGCGCTCGTGAGCACTGTCTGAAGATTCACCATCACCTGACGGAACTCGGCGTCGAAGCCACCGGTCACGAGTTTACCCGTGACGGGATCTCCACCCGTCGCGCCCGACATATACAGCGTGTTCCCGACGAGGATCGCCGGCGATAGCGGCGACGGCGTCGGCTTGTAGTCGGGCGGCTGGATCACCCGCTTCGTCGGGAGCGACTGCGCCTGCAGCCACGAGCCGCTCAGACCAACGAGAATGACGCCGAGCGCGAGCGACCTGAGAACGTTCATTTGCATTTTCCCACCGGGCCGGATGCTGGCGATCGCCATTCGCCGTACGGGACTCGATATCATCGGTGCGTTCCAAAAAAAGGACGATTCGCATCATGGCTGCTCACGCTTCGGGATGCCGCGCGACCGCCGTGTGGCGACGTAGAGAATGTGCGTTGGCCCGGCGCTGTCGTGTGCCCGTACTCGCAGCGTCTGCACGGTGAGACGCGACCTCCGCAAAGCATCGAGAAACTTCGAGTCTTCTCCCACCGACCAGTACGCGATAGTGCCGCCCGGACGCAGCGCCGCCATCGTCGTGGCGATTCCATACATGGAATACAGCCGAGCGTTTTCCGACATGAGCATTCCGTCGGGGCCGTTATCCGTATCGAGCATGATCGCATCGAAGCCGGCGAGGTTGGCGCCGAGCACATTGACGATGTCGTCATGCACGATTCGCGTACGCGGATCTTGCATCGCCTGCGACGAGAGCTCATACGCCGGATTCGCGTTCCACTCGATGACCTCGGTCAGAAACTCCGCCACAACCACTTCGGCGTCCGGCCGCAACGCCCCAAGTGCGGCGCGCATCGTGAAGCCGAGTCCGAGCCCGCCGATCAGCACGCGTGCGCCCGGCGTATCGCGGTACGGCGCGCACGCCACCTCGGCCAACCGATCCTCAGACAGATGCCGGCGCGTGGACATGAGCTCTATTCCGTCGGCGCGGATCACGTAAGCGCCATCGTGTCGGTAGAGCGCGATCAGCGTTCCGTTAGGGGTCCGTGCTTCGCCGAGGCGTTCGAGCGGCTTCATTGAGCGAACGATACCGGATCGCTGACGATCGCGCAGGCGCATCATCGCCGCGAGGCTGGGTAGCCAAGCGCAATCCGGCACAGTAACGTATCGCGTGCGGCTGCACTGCCGCGATCACTTCTGTCCTCGGGAACAGGTCACCCATGAATCGCAAGATCTCGTGCATTGCCGTCGCCGCCATCGCCTTTTCGATCGCGGCCGTCGCCGTACCGCCGGCTCGCGGGCAAACCGCAACGCCGATGCCGGTGCCGCTGCCTGTCACCGCCATCAAAGCCGGCCGACTGCTCGACCCCGAAAGCGGGACGATCTCAACAGGCCAGATCATCCTCATCGAAGGGCGAAAGATCTCGGCGATCGGCGCCAACATCGCGATCCCAGCCGGCGCGACGATTATCGATCTCTCGCAACAGACGGTGATGCCGGGCTTCGTAGACGCGCACAACCATCTGGCACTCACCTACAAGGTCGAGCCCGAGCGCAACAGTTACTACGTCACGACGATTCTCGAATCGACGCCGCTCCGGGCGATTCAGGCGGCATCGAACGGCATCCAGATGCTCGCGTCCGGTTTCACGATCGTGCGCGACATGGGAAACAACGGGAACTACGCCGACGTCGCGCTGCGTCAGGCGATCGAGCAAGGATGGATTCCTGGCCCGACGATCATCAACTCCGGAATCATCATCGGCGGGATGGGGGGCCAGTTCTGGCCGACGCCGGAAATGGCGCTCGATCGAAAGATCGTCTATCCGGAATATCTCGACGCCGATACGCCCGACGAAATCATCAAGGCGGTACGCCAGAACATGCTCTTCGGCGCGCGCGTCATAAAAATCTGCGTCGACTGCAAGCCGTGGGGCTACACCGTCGATGAGATCAAGCTCGTGATCAGCGAGGCGCGGAAAGGCGGAATGAAAGTTGAAGGACACGTCCAGACCGTCGACGGCGCTCGGCGCGCCATCGAAGCCGGCATCTGGTCGATCGCGCACGACAATGGTCTCACGGACGAGATGCACAAGTTGATGGCGCAGAAGGGCATATTCCGTGCTGGCACCGAAACGCCGATTACCCTCGTCGAGGGCAATCACACCACGCCGGCGCGGTTCAAGCGTACGGTCGAGGGATTGAAAAACGCGTACGACAACAAGGTGCCGCTGACCTTCTCGACCGACGCGGACTACTACGTTCCCGGACGCACGCGCGGTGAAGTCGCGATCGATTTTATTGAAACGTGGAAAGCCGCTGGCATTCCCGCAGTCGATATCATTCGTGCGATGACGATCGGCGGGTACAAGGTGAGCGAAACGGAGAAGACGCGTGGACCGATCAAGGTTGGCTACGCCGCCGACATCATCGCGGTGAGCGGTAATCCGCTCGAAAAGATCGACGCTGTGCGCGACGTGCGCTTTGTGATGAAGGACGGGATGGTCTTCAAGCAGAACGGCGTCATGACGCCGTCGGTATTCTTTCACGGCGGGCCGGTGAACGGCGCGAACATTCGGTGATGTCAATCCGACGCGCGTTCGGGGTCGTGCTGCTCGCCCTCGCGGTTGGCCTGCCCCGCACCGCGTCGGCGCAGTCGTCGTGCGTGCAGCCCGCCGAGGCGTGCGCGTTCTTCACCACATTCCTCACGGCGCTGAACAAGCGCGACTGGCCGGCGTATCGGGCGACACTCGACGACAGCATCTCGATCTTCCTCGAGGATCCGGCGCCGGCGCAGCGGTTCGACGGCCGGCCGGCCGCAGAGTCGCTCTTCATTCAAATCTTCCCGCCGGCGGGGACACCAGCGTCCTCGCTACCGGCTCCGATTATTCCGGTGCATTTTCGCGTCCAAAGTTTCGGCGACGTGGCGATCTTCACGTTCGAAATCTTGCGGCCCCAATCGCTCGCGCGGCGCACCCTGATGGCGCGCCGTGGAGTCAACGGATGGCACATGGTGCACATTCACGGCTCTGCCCGCTCGCTCCCGGGAGCCTAGTTGCGGTCTCGCGATTACCGCGCCTGCGCCGCATGATATCGACTCCCGCGCTCCCCGACCGCCGCCGCGTCGCGTCCGGTTCCTGTCGCGCCGGTCGAACGCAGTTCGATGAGGCGCTACGGCCGCTTGAGGTTCACCCCTGATCGACGTGCGGCGCGTCGATCGGATCGCCTTGATCGCGGTGCTCGCCGTCGCGACTGTGCTCGCCGTGCGTGTCGGTGCATGGTACAACGTGGACGGGATCGTCTATCTGGACCTCTCAGACGCCGCCTTGGAGGGGGACTGGGCAACGTTCGTCAATGCGTACTGGAGTC
>JAYVPN010000137.1:0-56031 GCA_043757365.1 Gemmatimonadota bacterium
CGGTCGAGGATGTCGCTGACATTCCCGCCACGGGTCTCGTGGGGCCGATCATCCGATTCGCGGAGACATTGGCCCACCGCGGTGCCAAACTTCACGAGTTGAGTACAGATGGCGACAAAGAAAACGGGCGCGACGCGCGCCCCGCGCACAAATGCGCGCATTGCTACTGCCGCAGGCGCGACCAAAACCGCGTCACCGAGAACCAAGACGAAAGCCGCCGCGCCCGTCGCGGCCCCCGAAAGCGAAATCAAGGAATTCGTCGCGCCGATCTCCGCACCGATCGTCGCCGAAGTTCCGGTGGCGAGCGTCGGTGGGGAACTCGCCGCGGCCGAAGCAGCGACGATCGATATCACCTTCGCCGACCTCGGCCTCAGTGCGCCGATGCTCGACGCGCTCAAGGACGCCGGCTACCAGCGTCCGACGCCGATCCAGGCGCAAGCCGTTCCGCTCGCCCTCAAGGGACGCGATCTCATCGGCCTCGCCCAGACGGGCACCGGCAAAACCGCCGCGTTCACCATTCCGATCATCGAACGCCTCCTCGGCGGACCGAAGCGCACGCGCGCGCTGATCCTCACACCGACGCGCGAACTCTGCGTGCAGGTCGAAGAGAGCTTCCAGAAGTACGGCCGCCATTCCGGACTGAGCGTGATTCCGGTGTACGGCGGTGTCGGCTACGATCCGCAGGTGAAGGCGCTGCGCGGTGGCGTTGATGTTGTCGTCGCGACGCCGGGCCGTTTGCTCGATCACCTCGAGAAACAGAACGTCGTCTTCGACGAAATCGAGGTGCTCGTCCTCGACGAAGCCGACCGCATGCTCGATATGGGCTTTGCGCCGCAGATCAATCGCATCGTCGCCCAGCTTCATCCGTATCGCCAGACGCTCCTCTTCTCGGCCACGATGCCGCCGGAAGTCGAAGCGCTTGCGCGCAAATATCTGCGGAAGCCGGTCGTCGTGCAGGTCGGTCGTCGCTCCGGCGCCGCGACGACGGTGCAACATTTTGTTTATCCGTGCCCGAAGGAAAAGAAGAGCTCGCTCTTGGTCGAGCTCCTCAAGTCGAACGCGATGGACTCGGTGCTCGTCTTCACGCGCACCAAGCACGGCGCCGATCGCGTCGTCAAGCATCTTGAGCGGGCCGACATCAAGGCCGGCGCGATGCACGCCGACAAGACGCAGGGCCAGCGCACGAAGGCGCTCGACGATTTCAAAATCGGCAAGCTCCGTGTGCTCGTCGCCACCGACATCGCGCAGCGCGGACTCGACATCTCCGGGATCACGCACGTCATCAACTACGACGTGCCGCAGCAGGCCGAAGACTACGTGCACCGCATTGGCCGCACCGGTCGCGCCGCCTCGACGGGCGACGCCTACACGTTCATGTGCGCCGACGAAATCGCGATGGTGCGGACGATCGAACGCGTGATCGGCCAGGCCATTCCGCGCATCTCGGTGCCGGGGTACGATTTCGGGACCTGACCGCGGCTAATCCCGCACCCGTCCCAGCCGTGACGTGACGATCGTGTCCGCAGCGCCTCCGCGCCGCAGCACGATCGTCGTGTTTGCAGCCCCGTAGCCAAGGCCGTTCGGCGCGAACGTAACCGACTCGCGCGTCGCGGTGATCGACACGCCGCGCCGCAGTGTCAGTTCGCGATCGACCACCGTCTCGCCAGCGAGCAGCACCCGCACGTGACCGCTGCGCGGATCGGCGAAGAACGCCGCATAGTCGCCGCGCCGAATCGCCGTCGCCCGCGCTACCGCGAGTGCGAACGATACGTCCTGTTTCGCCCCGCGCACGCTCAACCGGTCGAGCGTCGCCCGCGCCCGCGGCAATCCGATCGCGCTCATGATCCCGACGAGCACCATTGTGATCGTCAGCTCAACGATGGTAGTTCCCGCACGCGTCGCCAGGGTGCGCTCCCGAAGTGTGAGGGAGCGATATACGTTCGAGGAGCGCGTGCAGCATCAGCCATTCGTTGCAGCTCGAATCACGCCACCTCGTCACAGCCTTTGCCGTAAACGCAAACGGTGTACCGTCTACTGCCGGAGAATTCATGAAACGGAAATTGTTCGCGGTTGCCGTGCTCTGCTTGACCGCCGTTTCGTGCATCAACAGCCCGGATAGCGAAGCCAAGCGAGCCGAGCAAATGATCC
Source organism: Gemmatimonadota bacterium (assembly GCA_043757365.1). Taxonomy (GTDB): domain Bacteria; phylum Gemmatimonadota; class Gemmatimonadetes; order Gemmatimonadales; family Gemmatimonadaceae; genus Fen-1231. The sequence goes on from JAYVPN010000137.1 coordinate 2,149, forward strand.
AACTTTCCGACGCGCTCAACGAAGTGCGCTCGACCGCCGCCGATCTCAATCAGACGCTCGACTCTGTCAGGGTCGTCCTCGCCAAGCAGGACTCGACGATCGCCAGACTCGCGAACGCCACCGGCGTTCAAGTGACGAAGTGACGCGGATGCGCTTCATCTGGCTGCTCGAAATCGCGATCGCGATCCCGTTCGCGTTCGCGGTCCAACTCGGCGCGCAGACGCTGCGCGACCGCAAGGCATTCGCCGAACCGAAACGGTTTCTCGCGCTCGGCGATTCCTACACGATCGGTGAGGGTGTCGACGCGGCGCAGGCGTGGCCGGCGCAGCTCGCCAGCGCAATGCGCGCCGCGAAGATCAATCTTGGCGATCCACTCATCGTCGCGCGCACCGGATGGACGACCGACGAGCTCGCGAGCGGCATTTCGATTGCGCCAATCGAGCCGCCGTACGAACTCGTGACGCTGCTGATCGGCGTGAACAATCAGTATCGCGGCCGGAGCACCGAAAAGTATCGCGCCGAAGTTGTGTCGCTGCTCGCGCAGGCCATCGAGTTTGCCGGCGGCATCGCGACGCGTGTCGTCGTGGTCTCGATCCCCGACTGGGGCGTGACGCCATTCGCCGAGGGAAAGGACCGCGCGAAGATCGGCGCCGAGATCGACGCGTTCAACGCGATCAGTCGCGAAGCGGCGAAGAAGGCCGGCGCGCGCTACGCGGACATCACGGCGATCTCACGAGAGAACCACGACGGCTGGACCGTCGCCGACGGCCTGCACCCCTCGGCAGCGCAGTACGCGCGGTGGATGCCGGTGATTCGTGATCCCGTGAAGTCTGCGCTGCGAAAGTAGATCCGAGGGTCCAATGCGTGCCAGAACAAACGTTCGGTTACTGCACCCGCCCAGCCCGCAGATAATCAAGCGCAACACTCGCCATCAACCGCACACCGAACGGTAGGGCGGAGTCATCGGCTTGGAACGTCGGCGAGTGATTGACCGCTCTCGCAGGATCGACGCCGGCCGGGGTGACGCCGAGGTTGAAGAAGAAGCCCGGTGCACGCTCGGCGAAGCGCGAGAAGTCTTCGCCGGCGGTCCCGGCATTGCGTGCGCCGACATGCGCGTCGCCGGCGACCCGCTTCAGCGAGGGAAGCGACGCCATCGTGAGCGTCGTGTCGTTGCGCGTAATGTCGTAGCCACGCGTGATCTCGACCATCGCCGTGCCGCCGCCACTGATCGCAATCTGCTCGGCGGTGCGCTTTAAGTTCGCATGAATTGTTTTGCGCGTCGCTTCATCGTACGTGCGAATCGTGCCGATCATCACGACCGTATCGGGGATGATGTTCTCGCGCAGGCCACCGTTGAAGGCGCCGACCGTCACGACCGCCGGTGCCGTCGTGAGATTCACCTGGCGGCTAATGATCGTCTGGATTCCCATCACGATCTGTGAACCAATGACGATCGGATCGACGCCGCCCGAGGGAAACGCGCCGTGCGTCTGACGGCCGTGCACGACGATCCGGAAGCCATCGGCAGACGCGCTCGTCGGACCGACACTGTAATACACATCGCCGACCTTGCCGGGCCCGACGTGCAGACCGAACACCGCGTTCACTTTCGGATTGTCCATCGCACCGGCGGCGATCATCGGTCCCGCGCCGCCCACCGGCGGTGCTTCCTCGGCCGGCTGGAAGAAGAACTTCACCGTCCCGGGAATGTTGGCGCGCATCGCCGTGAGCACTTCGGCGGTACCCATCAGGATCGCCGTGTGCATGTCGTGACCACAGGCGTGCATCACACCGGTCTCGACACCGTTATATGTGGTCTTGACCGTCGATTTGAAGGGAACGTCGACGAGTTCGACCACCGGCAGCGCGTCCATGTCGGCGCGCAGTCCGACCACCGGGCCCGGCTTGCCGCCCTTCAGGATCGCGACGACGCCATTGCCGCCGACGCTTGTCTGCACCTCGAGCCCGAGCGATTTGAGATGATCGGCGACGAATTTCGCCGTGCGCGTCTCCTGAAAGCTCAGTTCCGGGTGCGAATGGATCTCGTGGCGCCACGCCGTCAGCTTCTCGGCGATCGCCACGGCCCGGCGGTCGATTTCGGCGTTGAGCGGATCGGTCTTCTGTGCGGACAGCGGCATGCTCGCCGAGGTGCCGACAATACAGAGAGCGAGAGCGAGGCGAGGCAGGCGCAAGTTGGGGCTCCGCAAAAGGTGTGTTTGTACGGAATCGGTGCTTAAGGCGCGCGGCGTCGCGCCGTCCCAGTGTAACTATATTCAGGCAGTACATCCAATCGAGGCATGGGACATGATCGTCAACATCGAATACTGCGTCGTCTGAAACTACGAACCACGAGCCGTCGGTCTGGCGGCTGCGCTTCGTGAAGTCTTTTCTGGCGTCGAGATCACGCTGCAGCCGTCGAGCGGCGGCCGCTTCGAGGTCTCCGTCGATGGGACTCCCATTTTCGAAAAATCCAAACTGCGCCGGCACGCCCAGCCGGGCGAAGTGATTTCCCTCATTCAGCAACGATCCGGAACGTGAGAATCGCAATCTCCACCGGCGGTGGCGACGCCCCGGGCCTGAACGCCGTCATTCGAGCCGCCGTCCTTTCGGCGATCGATCGCGGCTGGCATGTGCTCGGCATCAAGCGCGGCTACGCCGGCCTCCTCGGTGACGATGAGGTGATTCGACTGACGCGCGATGAAGTCCGCGGCATCGGCCACCTCGGCGGAACGATTCTGCGCACGACCAATCGCGGGAATCCGTTCAGCTTTCCCGTGAAGCAGTCCGACGGCAGCTTCATCGACGTCGATCGCTCCGACGAGCTTCTGGAGAACGCGCGCAATCTCGGCATCGACGCGATCATCTCGATCGGCGGCGACGGATCGCTCGCGATCGCCCAAAAGCTCACGAAGAAAGGGATGCGTGTCGTCGGCGTGCCGAAGACGATCGACAACGACGTCAGCGGCACCGTCACGACGTTCGGCTTCGACACCGCGGTCAACACCGCGATGGAGGCGATCGACAAGCTGCATACGACCGCCGAGAGCCACGACCGCGTGATCGTGATGGAAGTGATGGGACGAAACGCCGGCTTCATCGCGCTCCACTCCGGTGTTGCCGGTGCCGCGCACGTCATCCTGTTGCCGGAGATTCCCTACGACATCAACAAAGTGTGCGCGGCGATCGCCGAGCGGGATCGCCGTGGCCGGCACTTCGGGATTGTGGTGGCCGCCGAAGGGGCGTTTCCGAAGGGTGGGACCGATTCGGTGATGGGTGAGTCGATGCCCGGACAGGCGAAGCGGGTTGGCGGGGTGGCCGAAACGCTTGCGAAGCAGATTCAGGAGAAGACCGGGAAGGAATGCCGGTCGCTGGTGCTGGGTCACCTCCAACGCGGCGGAATGCCAACCGGTTACGACCGTCTGCTGGCCACCCGGTTCGGCGGGGCGGCCGTCCAGGCCGTCGAGGACGGGAAATGGGGGCATATGGTGGCGCTTCAGTCGCCGAATATCGTGACTATCCCGATCGAGGAGGCCCTCGGGAAGGAAAAACGGGTCGATCCCAACCACGACGTGGTCCAGACCGCCCGCCGGCTGGGGATTTCCTTCGGCGATTGATCGGGTCTGAACCCTCGGCGGTCGCCGGGGTAGTACCGTTCACGCCACTCGGCTGTAGCTTTTTGTAGCTTTTTGTGTCGCGCATCACGGTGTGTCGTCTTACGGACGATGCCCATCGAAGTCTCCGGAGGAAGTTCGTGAACGTGCCCGTGCCGATTCGCACCACCGATCATCGATTTGTCATCGCCGCCTATGCGCTCGCATTCGCGGTGGTGATGGTGTCGATGCCGTCGGTTGCGCGTGCGCAGAAGGAACGGGACGATGCGATTCCGAAGTCGGCGTGGCCGGCGGCCGGTTTGTGCCGCGTCTGGCTCAAGGATGTCGCGTCGGCGCAGCAGCCTGCGCCGACCGATTGCGGTACCGCACTGCGCAATCCGCCATCGTCGGCGACAGTGCTGTTCGGTGACATGCCGGGCATCGTCGGGAAGCAGGCGCCGGGAAGTGCGCTGACACTGCCGCCCGGCGTTGCCGGCAACGGCTGGAGCTCGCGCCGCTCGGATGATCCGATGCGCCGCAACAGTTTTCAGGGCAAGCCCGCACCGAACGCCCCGGTCATCACACCGCCGCGCGTCAATGCGAACGTCGCACCCGTCACACAGCCGCCGATTCGCCCCGCCGATCCGGCGCCGGTAAAGCCGTAGCGAGGCCGCAGTAACCGACGAGACGATTCGTCGCGTACGCGACCCGTACCTTCCGCCCGATCGCGAGGCCTTCCTCGGCGCGGGCGTCACACGCCGAATCATCGTCATCGCGCCGACGCGTGCCGCGTGTGAAACGATCGAGCTCGCCTTTGCGCTCGATATCGAGACCGTGCTCTGGAAAGCGCGCGGTGCCGAGCTGCAATCACTTGCCGATCAGTTTCGCGAACACGATCTGACGGCGCCGGCAAGCGCGCAGCGGAAAGGATTCGGCATCGTCGCCGGCACAGGCACCGGGAAAACGCTCTCGATCAAGCCGATCGCCAAGACGCTGCTCGGCACCGAGGAGCTGCGCGTCGGCGTGATCAATCGCGAGCGCGAAGCGACGCCCGATTCGCCGGGATGGAACGTCGTCATCGTGACGACCGGCATCGCGCGGCGCTGGTTTCAGGATGGCGACATCCGTGCGCAGGACACGCTCGTGGTGGACGAGATCCATCAGACGAGCGCCGAGCTTGAGTTGTGTCTCGCGCTCGGCAAGCGCGTCGGCTGCCGGTTCATCTGGCTCTCGGCGACCGTCGATCCGACGTTCTACTCGAATTATTTGAATGCCGCGAGTGTGGTCGAAAGCACCGCGTTCGATCCGAAGAAGGCCGCCGATGTGCAGGTGGTGCGCACGAACCCGGTGAACTTTCTCGACGACAAGTTTTTGACGCGCGTCATGAAGGAGAAGCGCGGTGTCGGAGTGTTTTTGCCGACGCGGGCTGGCGTGGAGCAGGTCGCGACGTCGGTCGGTGCGCGGTTCAAGCAGATCACCGCACAGTTCTATCATGGCGGCGAGCCGATTCGCGTGATCCGGCCGTTCCTCGAGGGGCAGGTCGAGAAGCCGTACGTGCTCTCGATGACCGCGGCGGGGCAGAGCGCGCTGAACGTCGCCGGCCTCGATACCGTCGTCATCGACGACACACGCTTCGCGAACGTCGTCGATCGCGGCCGCAATGTGCTCACGCGACTGCACCTCGGCGCGAACGAAATTCTGCAGATGGCCGGCCGCGTACACGGGCGCGTCGCTGGCGGTCGCGTCTTCATTCTCAGCGATCGCGACATTCAGTTCGCCGCGCTGAAACCGACCGCCCCCGAGTTCCAGCTCGCCGGCGACAGTGAGCGCGTCGCGATGACGTGCGCCGACCTCGGCGTGCGCGCTGATGAACTCGATTTGCCGGTGCCGCTCGACCGCCTCAGTTATCGCAAGGCGTTGGCGCTGCTCGAGTCGCGCGGCATCATCGATAATGGGCGGTTGTCGCGCTACGGTAAGGCCGTCGAAGCGATGCCGGTCGATCGGCCGTGGGCCGAACTGCTCGTTCATTGCGACGACGCGTTGTTGCCGTACGTCGCGGTGATGGCCGGGATCGAGTCGTTGCACCGGATGACGCGCGAAGATCGCGATATCGACAATCTCACGGTGCGCGGCAGCGACAATCTCACTGCGTACAATCTGTATTCCGAAGCGTTCTCGAAGTGCGGCTATATTGGCGAAGTCTACGGCCTGCCGCGCCACATGTTCGACGAAAGCATCGCGCAGTGGGCCGAGCGACGCGGCGTGCTGGTGAAGTCGATTGAAGACGCTGCACTCGGAATGGCGAGTGTGTATCGCTCAGTGAATCTGCCGTTACCGCAAACGATGCCGCGCGTGAACGACGCGATCGAGCGGCAGTTCACGGATCTGCTGGCGAAGATCCAGCCGTTCGACATCGTCATCGATGAGCAGACAGTGGACGGCCTCGACGCGCGCGTCTCGAAGACGAGCGTCGCCGGCAGTTGGGGGGCGATCAGCGGGACGCTGCGCTACTTCGCGGACGCGTACGGCAATCCGCGCGCCGCGATCGAAGGGACGAACGTTCCGAATTTCCTGATTCGGAAGTATTCGACGTCGAGTGCGCCGACGCTCGTTTACGATGCGAAGCACAAGCAGTCGCCGCTCGCGCTCGAACGAAAGGTGGAGTATTTCGGCTTCGAGCTCGAGCGCGAGCGTGAGGTGGTGCACGATTTCCCCCCTGGGCTCGAGGATCAGGCGCGGCGGGTGCTCGCCGATGCGCTGGCGCGAGGCGAAGCACGTCATGCCGCTGTGCCGCGGAACACACAGGCGATCAATGAAGTGCGCGAGGCGTATCGCCGATCGGGCGGCAAAACGCCGCGGCTCTCGCAGGCCGACCTCTCGAACTGGTATTTCGAGCGGTTGCGCGAGGTGCAGAATCTGCAGGAGTATCGCGCCGCGCCGCTGCGGGTGAATGCCGACGATTTTGTGTCGCGCGAAGTGCGGGCCGAGTTGAATGCGTTGCCGGGCGCCGCCGACGTGCGAGAGCGGACGGTGTCGATGCACTACGAAGTCGAGGATGGCCCGAACGGCCCGTTCGGTGTCGTGCGTCTGGTGATGCCGGAGAAGGTCGCACGCGGGCTGGTGGCCGAGGAGCTGCCGGAGCTCGATCGACCGGTGCGGTTCACGGTGGTGCGCGGGGCACGCGGGAGTGTGAAGGCGGAGTCGGTGGAGGAGATCGCCGAGGCGTTGGATCGCCCGTTCACGGACAGCGAGATCAGCCGGGAGCGCGAGGCGCCGCGTCGTGATGGTAAGGGTGGCGGCCGGGATTTCATCGCGCGCGGTCAGCAGCGGGATGGCGGTCGGGATGGTGAACGCGGGCGTGATGATCGCCGAGGACCCGGCGGCGCGGGCGGTGGTGGAAAGGGATCAAATCGTCCAGGTTCACCGGCCGGTCGGGGGAAGCGTCGCGGGAAGCATTAACTAGACGGCTTGGTAGATTAGCGAACAGTACATAGACAGATATATTGTACCGAACAGTCATAAAACGCCCATAAATGGGCGTTTTTTTGTTTTATAGTCATGCTAATTATGAGATAAGACACTATAAAATAAGTACTTATACGTAATCTGGAGACCCGTACTTGCGTTTAGGACCAGTCAGTCCTAGATTTCTCCTTCGTGACTAACAGACGAATGCAAATCCTCGACGCCGCCGCCGTGCTCATCACTGAGCGGGGCTTTCAGCAGACGTCGGTTGACGATCTCATCGAGTGCGCCGGCCTCAGCGGCAAGAGCCACTTCTATCACTACTTCAAGTCGAAAGAAGAGCTCGGCTACGAAGTCCTTGGCCGGCAGTTCGATCTCGTCGCGGAAAAGGGGATGACGATTCTTCGCGAGTCGAATCTCGAGCCGATGGACCGGTTGAACGTTTTCATCGATTCCATTGTCGCCGTCTACGCCGAGAAGGAGACGCGTTGCGGATCACCGTTCGGTCTTCTCGCTACGGAGATGGCCGAGAAGGACGAAGGGTTCCGGCTGCGCATCGCGCAGGTGTTTCGTGGCTGGAGTTCGCAAATCCAGTCGCTGTTCGAAGAGATGGGAGATCGGCTGACGGACGACGCCGATCCGCAGCGGCTCGCGCGCTTCGTGATCGCGACGCTCGAAGGAGCGACGCAGATGGCGCGCATGAAGCGCGACGTCAGCATCATCCACGGCGTTGCCGTGGATCTCAAACGATTTATCGCCGGCAATGTCCGGGGCATGGCGTCGCGCTAGACGCGCGCGGTAGCGGCAGGGCGCGCACACCGGGAATGCCGGCGGCGCGGCGGGAGAGCACGTCATGCGGGTCCATCGGGAGGTTCGGATGAGTTCGATTGCGACGGGTCTTGGAGTCTTCGGCGTAAAGGCGACGGGTGCAGGCGAAACGGCGGGTACCGTTGGTGCCACGCCGGAAAAATCGCGCGCCCGGTTCGACGCGGAGGCGCTCGCGCACCTCGATGCGCTCTATTCGTTCGCCCTCAAACTCACGCGGGCTCGCGAGGACGCCGAGGATCTCGTCTCCGATACGATGCTCCGCGCCTTCCAGCGCTGGGAGCAGTACCGGCTCGGTACGAACATCCGCGCCTGGCTGTTCACGATTCTCTATCACGCCTTCGTGAGCCGGAAGCGCCGCGTTGACGCGCGCGAAGTGCAGGCGCCGGAAGACGAAGATGGCTGGGCGGGCTACGAGATCGTCGGCGAGGCCAATCCCGAGGGCGCGTTCTACGATTCGTTTCTCGATGATGAAATCGTCACGGCGATCGAGCGCCTGCCGGCGGAGTACAAATCGGCGGTCGTCATGAGCGACTTGCACGGCATGCGCTACGCCGAGATCGCGAAGATTCTTCAGGTGCCGGAAGGGACGGTGAAGTCGCGCCTATTCCGCGGGCGCCGACTGCTGCAGCGCGATCTCGTTGGCTACGCCGTCGATATGGGCTACATCAAGCCGAAGACGGGCGCCGTTACCGCGGACGATCCGGAGTTCGAAGAAGCGGTGTAAGGCCCACGGCGCGCGACTAGGTCGCGCGCTTCGACTTGCGGCGATGGCGCGCGGCTTTGGCGCGATTACCGCACGTCGCCATATCGCACCACCGTCGTTTGCCGTTGCGGCTGCCGTCATGAAAGACGCGGCCGCAACTTGCGTGTGCGCACTTGTGTACGCGGAGGAGTTCGCCGGTGACGAGCGCGTCGGCCGCGGTCTCGATGATCGGCGCGAGTAACGCGGCGAAGACGTCGCCGGCGGTCACGAAGCTTCTCGAGAAGCCGCCGTCAGAGCGCGGTTCGACGCGCCGCGACCCCGTGCTGCGGCCGAGGATGCGGTTGATCTCGGTGATCGCGAGTTGCGTGACCGGATCAGCCGGTTGTCCGGAGCGGTCGCCCTTTTCTGCGAGGGCGCGTAAGACGTTCCGCATGCGGCGCGCTTCGTAGAGCGCGGCGCTGGCGCCCGTCGGCTGTTGCGTGGCGCGGCGGAGCAGTGCGACGGCGCGTTCGCCGTCGAGCACGCCTGCGGCGACGAGCCAGCGGATGAAGCGGTCGAAGGCATCGAGGGCGTCGAGCCGCTCGCCGCGCCGTTCGCTTGCGCGGGTGCGCGCGGCGTCGTCGGTGTTCACGAAGTCGAGCCAGAGCCGGCCGGCGACGAAGGTGAACGATTCCGGCGTCGCCGCAGTGAGCGAGACGGGCGGGAGCGGTGGCGAAGTCATCTCGTTGCTAGGTTAGAGTGAGGCCGCACCCGACGCAACTTTTCACCCACGTGTATCGATGCCGTTATCCAATATCCGCCGCATTGCCGTCGGTTCGAAGAACCCCGTGAAGATCGCCGCCGCGACGGCGGTGCTCGCGCCGCTGGCGGCGTTGGCGACGTTCGAAGGGGTAGCGGTGGCGTCGAACGTCCCCGATCAGCCATTCGGTGACGATGAAACGATCCGCGGCGCCCGCACCCGCGCCGAAGCGGCGCGCGCCGCGCTCGACGCGGACCTTGGCGTCGGCATCGAGGGCGGCTGCGTCGAGACGCCGGACGGTATGCGTACGTGTGCGTGGGCCGTTGTCGTCGATCGCGACGGTCGCGTCGGTACCGGCGGATCGCTGGCAATGCCGCTCCCCGATTCGGTCGCGACGATGATCCGCAACGGCGCAGAACTCGGACACGCGATGGATGCGCTCGTCGCGCAGCACAACACGAAACACGGCGCGGGCGCGGTGGGGATTCTCACCGCGGGATTGGTCGATCGACAGCGGGCGTACGAGATTCTCGTCACCTACGCGCTCGCGCCGTTCCTCACGCCGGAGTACTTCACCTCATGAGTACCGTCGAGTTTCAGCCATTTGCCGTGCGCGATCGAGTGCGCTGGAGCGACAGCGATCCGTTCGGGATCATCTACTACGGCGCCTACATCCGGCTCTTCCAGGTGGCCGAGGAAGAACTGTTCCGCGCTTGCGGGATGCCGTTCAGCGAGTTGCGCGAAAATCGCGGCGTGTGGATTCCGCGCAAAGCGTTTCACGCCGAGTTCCACTCGCCGGCGCAGCTCGATGAAGAGGTACTGATCGAAGCGTGCTTCTCGAAGATCGGCCGCAGTTCGATCACGATGCAATTCGAGGTCTATCGCGCCGAGGATCGCGTGCATCGCGCGAGCGGGACGCTCACGGTCGTCGCGGTGGACAAGCCGACGATGAAGCCGGAGCCGGTGCCGGAGTGGCTCCGGGCGGCGCTCGCTCGATATACGAGTTAGCCCTCGATACGCGGCAGGCCCGCGAACTGGCTGTTGCGCTTCGCGAGCCGCTGAAGGCCGTCGTACGCGGCGTACTTATACGCGTCGCTCAGCGTCGGGTAGTTGAAGACGGCCTGGATGAAATAATCGATCGTCCCGCCGAACGAGATCACGGCGGCGGCGGTATGAATCATTTCACACGCCCCTTCGCCGACGATCGAGCAGCCGAGGAGTTTTTGGTCGTCGCGGCGGAAGATGAGCTTCACGAAGCCGTCGAGGTCGCCGATAATCTGGCCGCGCGGATTGATGCGGAAGCTCGAGCTGCCGGTTTCATACGAGATCCCCTTGGCTCCGGCGCTCTCTTCGGTCTCGCCGACCATCGCGATCTCGGGAACGGTCCACACTCCGTAGGGCAGCACGGGTGAGACGCGCTCCTTGTACTTGAGATCGAAGGCGTGGCACATCGCGACGCGGGCCTGCTCCATCGACGTCGAGGCGAGTGCCGGGAAGCCGACGACATCGCCGGCGGCGTACACGCTCGGCACGGTCGTGCGAAAGCGATCGTCGACCGTGATGAAGCCGCGGCTGTTCGTGCGCACACCGACGGCGTCGAGACCGAGATCCTGCGTCGTCCCCTGTCGGCCGACGCTGTACAGCACGACGTCGGCGACAAGCGTCGTGCCGTCGAGGAGCGTCACGGTCGCGTACTTCTTGTCGTCACCCTCGATCTTCACCGACGCGACTTCGGCATTGAGCATGACCTGCACGCCAAGGCGTCGCGTCATCTCGGCGCGCAACGCTTCGCTGATGTCGGCGTCGAGCTGTGTGAGCAATCGCTCGCGCTGATTGAGCAGGGTGACACGGACGCCGAGGGCGGCGAAGGTGCCGGCGTACTCGCAACCGATGACGCCGCCGCCGATGACGATCATCCGCTGGGGAATTTCCGTCAGCATCAGCAGCGAGTCGCTGTCGACGACGACTTCGTGGTCGAACGGAATCTCCTCGGGGCGGAGCGGATGCGAGCCGGTCGCGACGAGAATGATGTCGGCGGTGATCCGGCGCGGCGCTTCCGTGCCGCGCGTCACTTCCACCGTGTGCGCGTCGACGAATCGGGCCGACCCTTGCACCACCGTGACGTCGTGACGCGCGAGGTTTTCGTCGATCAGCGCCCACTCGGCTTCGATCACCGCGCGCTCGCGGTACATGAAATCGCCGATCGTGATGTCGGGTTTGACGTGGTACTCCACCCCGTAGAGCCCGCGCTGGCGGAGCCCGGAGAAGTAGAGCGCCGTCTCGCGGAGCGTTTTCGACGGGATCGTCCCCGTGTTCACCGCGGCGCCGCCGGGCTTTGGGGCCCGTTCGACGAGGCAGACCTTCTTCCCGAAGTAGGCGGCCTGAGCGGCCCCCTTTTCGCCGGCCGGGCCAGCGCCGAGGACGAGGAGGTCGAGATGGTCGAGCTTGTCCGGGAGGGCGGCGGGAGTCGTCACTGAGAGACAATCTCCGTCTTCGAGCGCCGGGAGACAAGGTATTCGCACCAGGCGGGGCGGCGGTACCGTCCCAAGCGGTGGTCGGGAGGAGTAGATTTCACAGTATATGTCTCCAGAATCGACGTACTTCCGAAAGGGCTTTGGCCTCAAGACCGAAGTGCAGGACACGCTGTCGGCCGACTATACCGGCCAGCTCGTGGACCTGTTGCGCGCACGCGACTACACGCTGAGCCACGGCGCGGTGACCGTGCGGCTCGCGAAAGAATTCGGCTTCTGCTACGGCGTCGAACGCGCGGTGGAATATGCGTATCAGGCCCGGGCGAAGTTCCCCGAGCGGCGCATTTATCTCGCCGGCGAGATCATCCACAATCCGCACGTTAACCAGAAGCTGCGCGAGATGGGTGTTGTCTTTCTGCAGCCGGGCGAGACGGGCTTTGATTACACCGGCGTGAAACCGGAAGACGTCGTCATCCTTCCCGCCTTCGGCGTGACGATCGGCGATTTCGAAACGCTCCGCGCCATCGGCTGCGTGATGGTCGATACGACCTGCGGCTCTGTGCTGAACGTCTGGAAGCGCGTCGAGAACTACGCCAAGGACGGCTTCACTTCGCTGATCCACGGCAAGTACTACCACGAGGAGACGCGGGCGACCGCGAGTCAGGTGGAGAAGTATCCGGGTGGGACATACATCGTCGTGCGCAACATGGAGCAGGCGATGGAGGTGTGCGACTACATCGAGGGTAACGGACTCGCGCGCGATGCCTTCCTCGACAAATACCGCAAGCAGGCGAGTCCGCGGTTCGACCCTGACGAACATCTCCTGCGCGTCGGCGTCGCAAACCAGACGACGATGCTCGCTCGCGAATCGCTGGCGATCGGCGAAGAAGTCGGCAAGGCGATGGCGCGCCGTCACGGTGAAGCACACCGCGCCGGACATTTCCGCACGTTCGACACGATCTGCAGCGCAACGCAGGATCGTCAGGACGCGGTCAACGAGCTGTTACTCGAGCCGCTCGACGTGATGCTCGTGATCGGCGGCTACAACTCGAGCAATACGATTTCGCTCGCCGCGCTCTGCGCCGAACGAGTGCCGACCTTCCACGTGGCCGATGCGGATTGCATCGATGTCGAGCAGGGGACGATCCGTCACATCCCGCCGGGCGCGACGGTCGAGGTCGAGACGCCGAACTGGCTGGCGAGCGTCGGTGACGTGCGCGTCGGACTGACCGCCGGGGCGAGCACACCGAACAACAAGATCGGCGAAGCGGTGTCGCGCGTCTTCGCGACGCGCGGCGTCGACGTCTCGCAGATCGTGTGATCGTCCCGAGCGTCGTTGGGCGCCGGGAGTGAAAACGCAGGCACCGCCGGCTCCCGGCACAGTGACGCTGCAGGGTGGTGATAGCACGATCGTCGTGCTGCCGTCACTGGGCGGACGACTGCTTCAGATCACCACCGGCGGCCGCAGCTGGCTCTGGCGCAACGAAGATATTCCGCTCGCTGCCTCACCCGATGACGGCGCGTTCGCGCTCCACGGTGATGCCGGCGGGTTCGTCGATTGCTTCCCGACGATCGCCGCCTGCCAGCTTCCGACATGGGTCAAAGGCGCCGGCGCGCTCGCGCTCGGCGATCACGGCGATCTCTGGGCGCAGACGCCGGAGTTTGCCCTCGAGACCGGCGCTACGGGACCACACGTCCGATGTGTCTGGCGAGGCGACGGCGTTCCGTACGTGTTCACGCGAACGATCTCCGTGCAGAGCGACGGCGCGATCGTCTTCTCCTACGCAGTGCAGAACCTGAGCGCGAACCGACTGCCGTTTCTCTGGGCGCCGCATACGCTCTTCCCGCTCACGAGCGCGACGCGTCTCGTGCTGCCGGAGGGCGCGCGCACGCGCGTCGGCTCGCAGGACGGAGTACAGTTCGGCGGGCCGGCCGCCGAGCATCACTGGCCGCGATTGCGTAACGGCGCGACGATCGCAGATCTGTCGAGGCCGGCGCGGGCGCTGCGCGATCCGTATGCATGCAAGCTGTTCGTCGATCTACCGAAGCACGATTGCGTAGTGGCGATCGAAGAGGAGGGCGTCCGGCTCGAAATGGCGTTCAGCGGACGCGACATTCCGCGCGTGGCGGTCGCCGTGAACCACAGGATGCGCGGCCCGGTGCATGCCGCGAAATCGATCTTTCCGTGGAAGAACTCTAAGCCGTACTCCACCGTTTCACTCGAGCCGTCGCTCGGTGCGCCGGATGCGCTGTCCGACGCGATCGGCGCATGGGATGCGGCGCAGTGGATCGAACCCGGCGGCATCATGCCGTGGACGATGACATGGCGCGGCATGCCGGCGCCCGTCGACCCGTAACTCCGACCCATACCCGTTCGTGCCGGCGATGTCGCCGGGAGGATTGAGACTGTGCTGATGGAACTCTTGCGTGATCCGCAGGCGTGGATCGGATTGCTGACACTGACGGCGCTCGAGCTCGTGCTCGGCGTCGACAACATCATCTTCATCGCGATTCTCGCCGGAAAGCTGAAGGGCGACGAGCAGAAGCGGGCCCGCAACGTCGGGCTGACGCTCGCGCTCGGCACGCGCATTCTGCTGTTGCTCTCGATCGCCTGGATCGCGCGATTGACGACCGTGCTGTTTACACTGTTCGAGCATCCCGTGAGCGGACGCGATCTCGTGCTGCTCATCGGAGGCCTCTTTCTGATCGGCAAAGCGGTGACGGAGTTGCACGGCAGGCTCGAGGGCGCGACGGAGCACGCGGCGGCCGGCAAAGCCGTGACCTTTGGCGCGGTGATCGTGCAGATCCTGCTCCTTGATATCGTCTTTTCGGTCGATTCGGTGATCACGGCGGTCGGGATGGTGCAGCATGTGCCGGTGATGATCGCTGCCAATGTCCTGGCGTTGTTCGTCATGCTGGGAGCGTCAGGGACCATCGCCGGTTTTGTGGAGCGGCACCCGACGATCAAGGTGCTGGCATTGAGTTTCCTCGTGATGATCGGCTTCAACCTGTTCACCGAAGGGCTCGGCTACCACATTCCTAAGGGCTACACCTACTTCGCGATGGCCTTCGCCCTTGCGATCGAACTGTTCAATCTCCGCCTGCGCGCACGCGCCGAGGCGGTGCACCTTCACGGGGTGATCGAATGACCGGATCGAAGAAATTGACGGCGCGCGCGGCGGCGCTGATCGAAGAACTCCGGCTCGAGCCGCATCCAGAAGGCGGCTACTATCGCGAACTGTTTCGCTCGCGACGCATGGTCCGCACGGATGACGGGCGGTCGGAGCGGTGGGCGACGACGACGATCTACTACCTGCTCACGACGGGTCAGCAGAGCCGATTGCATCGGGTCGCGTCGGATGAAGTCTGGCACTTCTACGAGGGCGATCCGATCGAGTTGTTCACGCTCGACACGGAGATCACGAAGCAGAAGCGCGACATCCTCGGCCCGGTGAGCGCGGAGTCGGCGCCCGTGCGTGTCGTTCCCGCAGGCTGCTGGCAAGGGGCACGGCTGCTCGGCAGCTATGCACTCGTTGGTTGCACCGTCGCGCCCGGCTTCGAGTTTTCGGACTTCCGACTGATGTCGGATCATCCGAAGGCCGCCGCCGCGGTGCGCGAGTTGTATCCCGCTCTGGCGAACTTGCTCTGAGGTGGAGCCCGAGCCAATGATCTCGCGTGCCGTGCGCACGGTGAAAGCGCTGATGGAGTCGCTGATCGACTTCGCCGGACTTTTTCCGCCGGCGTCGCTGACGATGCCGGAGGCGGTGGCGGCGTACGACTACTATCGGCGCGGGCCGGAGGCGTTCGCGCTTGGGCTCTTTGTGGTGCCCGCCGAACGGCTGCGTGAATTTGGCGAGTGCCTAGCGAAAGTTCCCGATGCCGGCGGCGAGTGGCGCCTGTCCGTGATCACGACGGGCGATCAAGTGGACGAGGTCGAACGGTTCGAGGAGAAGCACCGAGAGCGCGTGATCGTGGATGCCATCGAAACGAAAGTGAAATCAGTGGCCGATATCGAGCGGTACGGCATGCATTGCGGGATGACCGGAATGACGACGCGTCACTATCTCGAGATTCCGCTCGACGAATCGATCGAGATGCTCGTCGGAGCGATGCGTCTACACCACGGCATGCGGGCGAAGATTCGCACCGGCGGCGTGACGGCCGGCGCATTCCCGTCCGCCGAGTTGATCGTACGTTTTCTGATTGCTTGCCGCGACAATAGTGTGGCGTTCAAAGCGACGGCCGGACTGCATCATCCGCTCGGCGGCGACTATCGCCTCACGTACGCCGACGACAGCGATCGCGCTACGATGTACGGATATCTGAATGTCTTTCTCGCGGCGCTCTTTCTCGATGCCGGCTGTAATGCGGCCGACGCCGTCGCGCTGCTCAACGAGCGCGACATCACGGCGCTCCAATTCACCGATGACGCGGTCACGTGGCGCGGCTTTCGCGCCGATATCGAGGCAGTGACGTCATTCCGTGAGCACGCCGCGAGCTTCGGCTCGTGCTCGTTCCGCGAGCCGGTGGATGAACTCCAAACCCTGGGACTCTTGTGACTTCGCTTCTCGGTATCGATGAGACGCACGATCCGGCGCTGCGATCGTGGGTCGAGAGCGCCAATGTCCTCGGTACCGATTTTCCGATTCAGAATCTGCCGTTCGGCGTGTTCCGGCACGATTTCGAGGAACGTCCGCGCATCGGCATCGCAATCGGCGATCAGGTGCTCGATTGCTTGGCTGCGACGCGCGCCGGCTGCTTCGACGCGCTGGGACCGATCGCCCGTGATGTCCTGCAGTCGTGGTCGCTCAATGCGCTGATGGCGCTGGGCCGCGCCGAAGTGCGGGCGGTCCGCATGGTGGCGAGCCGCCTGCTGAGCACCGATACGGCTGAAGGAAAAAATGCCGCGACGATGCGCGACATGCTGCTCGTCGGGATGAATCGGATCGGCGAGTGTGTCCCCGCCGAGATCGGCGATTACACCGACTTCTACGCGTCCATATATCACGCGACAAACGTCGGTTCGATGTTTCGTCCCGACGCGCCACTGCTCCCGAACTACAAGTTCGTGCCGATCGGCTATCACGGCCGGGCCTCGTCGATCGTCGCGAATGGAACGCCGGTGAAGCGGCCGAGCGGTCAGACTCGCCCGGATCAGAATGCGCCGCCGATGTTCGGACCGAGCAAAAGCCTCGACTACGAACTCGAGATTGGTGCCTTCATCGGCGGCGAGAGCCGTCTGGGCGACACGTTGCCGATCGCGAGCGCCGAGGAGCGGCTCTTCGGACTATGCCTGCTCAACGACTGGTCGGCGCGCGACATTCAGGCGTGGGAGTACCAGCCGCTCGGACCGTTTCTCGCGAAAAACTTCGCGTCGACGGTTTCGCCGTGGGTCGTCACGGCCGACGCGCTCGCGCCGTTCCGCGCGCCGGCATTCGTGCGGCCCGACGGTGATCCCGCGCCACTCGACTACCTCGCGGACGCCGGTGATGCCGCGCACGGCGGCTTTGCGATAACGCTCGAAGTGAGTCTGACGTCAATCCAGATGCGCGAGGCGGGGATGGTACCGTTCGTCGTGTCGCGCGGTTCCTTTCAGGACATGTATTGGACGATCGCCCAGTTGATGACGCACCACGCGAGCAACGGGTGCAACCTGCGCGCCGGTGATCTGATTGGAAGCGGGACGATTTCCGGACCGGAGAAGTCGTCACGCGGCTGTCTGCTCGAAATGACATGGCGTGGCGCTGAGCCGATACAGCTGCCGACCGGCGAGACGCGCGCCTTTCTCGTCGATGGTGACGAAGTGATCTTCCGTGGCTGGTGCGCGCGCGACGGCGCGGTGCGCATTGGCTTCGGCGAATGCCGCGGAGAGATTCGACCGGCCCAATAACAGCGGGAGTACGGAATGCAGACGATCTGGACGGATATGCTGGTGTCGGGTGTGCCGCTGGCGGAGAAGGTGCTGCGAACGATCGCCGTGTACGTCTTTCTCGTCGCCGGGTTGCGAGTATTCGGCAAGCGGGAACTCGGGGCGCTGAACCCGCTCGACGTGATCGTGCTGCTCTTGCTTTCAAACACGGTGCAGAACGCGATCATCGGGAATGACAACTCGCTCGTCGGCGGGCTGCTTGGCGCGGCGGTGCTGTTCATCATCAATCAGGCGCTGGTACGGTATGCCTATCGGAATCCGCGCGTGCGGCGGCTGATCGAAGGTCGCACCGAAGAAGTGATGCGGGACGGACGCGTCATCAATGCCGCGCTGACGCGCAACATGATTACGCGCGATGAGCTCGAGGCGGCGGCGCGCAAGCAAGGAATCGAGCACCTCGGCAGTGTCGAGTGCGCACGGCTCGAGCTCAGCGGCCAGCTCAGCTTCACGTTGAAAGAGCCAGGCGAGCTCGAGCGGGTTCACCGCGATATCGTTGCCCGCCTCGCCGCGATCGAAGCGCGGCTGCCTGCGGTCGTGCTACTCATCGCGCTCGGCGCCGCTCTCGCTACCGCACCGCTTGGAGCACAGGCGCGCCCGCAAACGGACGTCTGGATCGTTCCGCTCAAGCAGAGCGGCAGCACGATCGCCGTCGGACTGCCGCGCAACCTGACGCATCGCATCGGCTACGACAATCAGCCGTCATTCACCGCGAAGGGCGATGCGGTGCTCTACACAGCTACCGACAACGGACAGTCGGACATCTGGCGCGTCCCGGTTCGCGGCGGCGCGCCGAAGCAGCTCACGCACACCAGCGAGAGCGAATACTCGGCTACCGTGACGCCCGACGGTCGCTTCTTCTCGGTGATCCGCGTCGAAGCCGATTCGACGCAACGCCTTTGGAAGTTTCCGATTGACGGCGACGGGTCGCCGTCGCTCGTCATCGAGAATATCAAACCGATTGGCTATCACGTGTGGGCGGGCGATCACACACTCTTTGTTTATGTACTCGGCGGCCCGCTTGGCAGCGCGAATGCGAACGCGTCGACGCTGCAGCTCGTCGATGATCGCATCGGAACTGGCGAGATCGTCGCGCGCAATGTCGGGCGCGCGTTGCAGCGAATTCCAGGACGCGATGCCATCAGCTACATCCAAACGGTGAAGGACAGCGCGAGTTGGATCACCGAGTACGATCTCAAAGCGAAGCAATCACGCCGCCTCGTGGTTCCGCCGAAAACGGCCGACTATCACGTGTGGACACCGTCCGGCGCGCTGATCGTCGCGGCGGAATCGAAGGTCTACATGCTGACCGACGCCGGATGGGGCGAGATTGCCGACCTTGCCTCCGCCGGCATCAAAGGCATCACGCGACTCACGATGAGTCCGAAGGGCGACTGGCTCGCGTTCGTTGCCGAGGATAACGCCACGCCGTGAGTAAGAAGTCGTCGTCTGATTCGTTTAAGAATTATTTCGGTCCGCATGCCGGGTCGTATCTGGAGATTCGCCCGCGATATCCGGCGGCGCTCTTTCACTATCTCGCGCTCATCGCGCCGAATCAGCGGCTGGCGTGGGATTGCGCGACCGGAAACGGACAGGCGGCGGTGGGTCTGGCCGATCGATTCGCGCGCGTGATCGCGACCGATCCGAGCGCCGAGCTGATCGCGCAGGCCATCGCGCATCCGCGAGTGACGTATCGGGTGGGCAAGTACAACTCGGGGATCGAGGGGCCGTCGTCGAGTCTCGTAACGGTCGCGCAAGCGCTCCACTGGTTTGAGATCGACCCGTTTTTCGACGAGGTGCGCCGCATCCTGATGCCCGGCGGCGTCTTTGCCGCGTGGTGTTACGGGCTCTGCCGAACCGATCCGCGGGTTGACGAGGTCGTCGATCTTTTCTATCGCGTTACACTTGGCTCGTTCTGGCCGCCCGAGCAAAAGCTCGTCGACGACGGATATCGTACGATCGCGCTGCCGCTCGACGAGATGGTAGCGCCGCGATTCGATATGACCGAAGAGTGGTCGATGGCGGAATTCCTGCGTTATGTCCGCACCTGGTCCGGCGTCACGAAGTGCATCGCCGCTCGCGGCGAGCTGCCGCTTGTGGCCTTCGAGGAAGCGTTGCGCGACCGCTGGGGGGCGCCGACGAAGCGCCGAACGGTGCGCTGGCCGATGCACTTCCGACTCGGGCACCTGCAATAGTCCTATCCCCCAAATGGGGGGCGCCCTTGAATCGCGGCGCGGGCTCTTACATCGTTCAGGTTCCTCCGCCAATCCCAGATGACACCGTCCAAAGCTCCCGCCACCCGTCCGTCCCGCCCCGCCGTCAATCCGGTCATCGATAGCGCCGATGCGCTGCTGCGCGCCGCCGTCGAGTCGTGCCGTCAGCACGAACGCGTCGGACGCCTGATCGAAAAGCAGTGCCAGGACGAGGAGCTCGCGAGCGTCGCCGAACTGTGCGACATGTGCAACAAGCACCTCGGCGACCGTACGGTGGCGTATGAAGCGGCGGCCGCGGCCGGGAAGGGCAAAAATGATGACGCCATCTGGCATGCGGCCAACACGCTCTGGCACGCCAGCCGCGAGTACAGCCGCCGTCATCATGCGGGGGACTCGATCTCCGCCAAGTTCAAGAGCAAGAACGAAGAAGCGTTCGGCGCCCTGACGATGGAATACGAGCTCGAGGCCTCGGCGGTGCTCGCGCTCCGTCAGACGATCGCGGCGTACCGGAAGCTGCGGCCCGACGCCGAGTAAACCGAAAGACTACTAATCCGCGACGACCGCTTCCCAGCGCGTCATCGCGTCGTCGAGTAACCGTTGCGCGCCGGCGAGTTCTTTATCGAGCTTCCCGGCGCGTTTCGCTTTTTCGGCGCTGCCGTCGTAGAGATCCGGATCGTCGAGTTCACGGCGCAGCTCGGCGACGCGCTGTTCGGCGCGCTGCACTTCCTTCTCCGCCTGCTCGGCCGCCTTCTTGGCGTTGCGCCTGGCGTTCTGATCCTGCGTCGTGTTCGACGCGTTCTTTTTCGCCTTCGTTTTTTCCTGTTCCTTCTTCGCATCGCTGGCCAGCGCCTCGGCGGCGCGTTTGGCGAGCGATGCGGTTTTCATCGACTGCTCCCACTCGGCAAATGAGCCGCCGAAGTCGATGAGCTTCGCTCCGTCGAAGGCCCAGACGCGCGTCGCGAGCTCGCGGAGCAGGGCGCGGTCGTGGCTGACGAGGAGGACCGTTCCCTCATATTCGTCGATCGCATCTTCGATCGCTTCAATCGATTCGACGTCGAGGTGATTCGTCGGTTCGTCGAGGATGAGTAGGTTGGCGCGCTGCAGCACGATCACCGCGAGGGCGATGCGTGCCCGTTCGCCGCCGGACAGTGAGCGCGTAGAGCGGAAGACTTCATCGCCCGTGAAACCGAACATCCCGAGATGACCCTGGATTTGGCCGCGCGTCCACAACGGGCGCAGGTCGCCGATGACGTCGTAGAGACTCTTGTCGAGCGGGAGCTGGTCGAGATCCTGACGAAAATACGCCGGCGTGACCGAGCCGCCGAGCCGGATTTCACCGCTCGTGGCGTCGCGTTCGCCGAGCATCGTTTTGATGAACGTCGATTTTCCCGCGCCGTTCGGACCCACGAGGGCGATGACGTCGCCGCGGTTGGCGGTCGAGCTGAACTTGTTGACGAGCACGCGATCTTCGATCCGGATCGTGAGTTGCTCGGCGCTGATCACCCGATCGCCGCCCCGTTCTTGGATTTCGAGGCGGAGAATCATCGTGCCGCTTTCGCCCGGCGGCGGCGTGAGACGCGGGAGACGGTCGAGCTTTTTTCGGCGGCCCTTCGCCTGCGCCGTGTTCTGGCCGGCGAGGTTGCGGCGGATGTAGTCCTCTTCTTTCGCGATCATTTTGCGCTGCTGCTCGACCTGCCGTTCGAGCGCCATCCGCCGCTCGGCTCGCTGCACGACGAAGCTCGAGTAGCCCCCGCGGTACGTGTAGGCCGTGCCACCTTCCATGTGCAGCACATGATCGACCACTTCGTCGAGAAAAGCGCGATCGTGGCTGATGATGATGACCGTTTCGTCGAGATCTCTTAGGTACTCCTGAAGCCAGGTCGTCGTTTCGAGATCGAGGTGGTTCGTCGGTTCGTCGAGGAGGAGCAGTTCGGCCGGCGCGACGAGCTGCGCGGCGAGGCCGATGCGTCCGCGTTCGCCACCACTCAGTGTGGCGACGAGGCGCGTCTTAGAGTCCTCGGCGTCGAAGGCGAGCCCCTGGAGGACTGCGTCGACACGGGCGTGAAAGGTGTAGCCCCCGCCGTCGGAAAATTTCTCGAGGTCATGGCCGTATTGCTCGAGGAACTCGGCCGGCGCCTTTTCACCCAGTTCGGCGAGCTTGACCGCCTGTTCGGCGAGCGAGATTTCGAGCTCGAGAATGTGCTTGTAGGGGAGGGCGGCCGCGTCCCAGACCGTCTTGGCACCGCCGAAGTCGCGGTGCTGCTCCATGAGGGATACTTTAAGTCCTGGCTGCCGCGCGACGGCGCCGCGTGTCGGATTCAGCGCACCCGTGATGACTCTGAAGAGCGATGTTTTGCCGCTACCGTTTCGCCCGACGATCCCCCAGCGGTCGCCTTTGCCGACGGAGAAGGTGACATCGGAAAACAGGGTCGTAGCGCCGAATTCAACGGCGATATCGGAGATCGAGAGCTGGGTCACCCCCGAAAGATCGCCTCTCGGGGTGAACAATTGGAGTGCGAAGCGCGTCTTTCCTTCAGAAGGCGTTAGAATTCGGAACGCGAAGCCCCCACGAACCACATTGGAGCTCGTTTGACGCTGATCCAGACGCTGGCTGAGGCTGTGAAGCCGTGGGCTGATTTTTATGCGAAATCGAAGCCGGCTTCGCTTGGCGTGACCTACCTGCACATTGCCGGCGTGATGATCGGCGGCGGGTTTGCGATGGCGTCCGACCGCGCGGCGTTGCGTGTGTCAAAGGGGAGCACGGAAGATCGTGCGTTCATTTTGCGCGAGTTCACGTTCGTGCACCGTCCGGTGATCATCGCGCTGACCGTCGTGGTGTCTTCCGGGGTAGCGATGTTGCTTGCCGACGTCGAGACCTTCCTCGGCAACCCGGTGTATTACGTGAAGATGGGACTGTTTGCCGTGTTGCTTGTCAACGGCCTGCTGATGCAGCGCAACGAGAAGCGGCTGGCGGACGATCCATCGGCATCGAACGCCGCCTGGGGTAGTTTCTGCGGTAACGCGGTTGCAAGCATCGTGCTCTGGCTGAGCATCGCGCTCGCCGGTGTGCTTCTCACCAACTCCTGATACAGGATTCGGAATGACTGCTTCGAAGAACGAGTCTACAGGCGCGTGTGGTGGCTGTGACATCGGACGGCGCGCGTTCCTGCGCGACGCGACGATCGCGGCGGCGGCAATGGCCGCGATCGGCTCCACGGCCGGCGCGATGCCGGTGCGGATGATCGAGGCGATTTCGGCGACGAAGGCTGATGCGAAGTACCCGATCCCGGCGAAGGACGGCGTGAGCATCGATAAGGACAAGGAAGTCATACTCGCGCGTAACGGGAAAAACGTCTACGCGTTCTCGCTGTCGTGCCCGCACCAGAACACCGCGTTGCGCTGGAACGACGGTGTGCAGCAGTTCCAGTGCCCGAAGCACAAGTCGCTCTACTCGGCCGAGGGTGTCTATCAGAGCGGCCGCGCGACGCGGTCGATGGATCGTTTTGCGGTGGCGAAGGATGGCGCGAACATCGTGGTGAACCTCGACAAGTTGTTCGAGGAAGATCATGATGGCGCGGCGTGGAAGGCGGCGGTTATTTCGGTGTAGCCGACTGATGTGGGGCGGGGAACTTCGGCAGTGCGAGAGGTCGAAAATGAATTTCTTCACCGAATACCGACGGTCCGCTCTGCTGGCAGGCGTGCTGTGCCTTTCGCTCCCCCTCTCTGCGCAGCAGGCTGCACGCACCGCTAAGGGCGTCATCGACGGGCGCGTGAGCGACGAAGGTTTTGCGCCGATCGCCGGTGCCATCGTTGAAATTGTACATCCGGCCATCCGCGTCGAAACCGGCGAGTCTGGCCGGTTTCAACTGCTTGCCGTGCCGCCCGGACAATATCTCGTCGTCGTGCGAAAGCTCGGCTATCGACCGGTCGTCGGTGTCGTCGAGCTTCCCGCTAGTGACACAGTGCGGATCGACTACACGCTCGAGAAGCTTTCGATGCTCGACACCGTACGTGTGGTCGACAAGCGATTGTCTCCGCGGATGGCCGAGTTCGAGGATCGCCGCAGGTACGGGGTCGGGCAGTTCGTGACGACGGAGCAGATCGAAAAGCGCAATTCTGTTTTTGCCACTGAGCTCGTGCGAACGTTCACCGGGCTAACTGTGAAAATGGAGGGGCGGACATCCGTGGCGATCAGCGGAAGAACGAGCAGCACGAAGATTGCTACCAAAGGAGGGCAACAGTGTTACACCGATGTTTACGTCGATGGTGTGCATCTGCCGTCGCCGGTAAACCTCGACGATCTCCCTTCGCCGAAGGATCTCGCGGGCATCGAGTACTACCACGGACCGGCGACCGCGCCGCTGCAGTTCGGGAAGATGGGCTCGACGTGCGGGCTACTGCTGATTTGGACGAAAGACGGATCCTGACCTAGGTCGCTGAAGCGGCTCAGGGCGGAATAGCTCGTATTTTACCTCCGGCCTCCGCGACCACCCAATGTTTGAACGCGTATTCCGTCAAGTCGTATTTGTTGAACTTCGACTCGTGCGTCCACACAATGGAGTTCGTGGGGAGTAAGTGTGCTCGGACCGACTTCGATTCTGGCGCTGCGAAAAACGCGATTCCACCTGCTGGTTCACTTGGTTTCGAAACGGTAAACTGCCAGCGAACCGCAATGATGGTTGAATCCGCGTCGAGCTAAATTTCGCCGGAGGCGAACGGGGGCTGCCGGTCGCGCGGGCAGAAGGCGAGCAGCAGTCCCTTCGCACTCTTCGTAACCAGTGACTTGGGCATGGAGTCCACGAACGCGAGCGATACGAAGGACGGAGATCCGGTCGTGTGAAACAGCGGATAGACCCATCCGGTCTTGGGTGCGCTGTAGATCGAGCTGTTCCGCTCGGGTATTGGGAATGGCAACGCAGTCAGCATTTCGGCGCTGAACGTTCGCGGAACAGCGGTGAAATTTGTCATCTTCGGCCCGTCGAACTTTCCGGCGTTGCGAATCCATCCGCCCCGCTGTTCCACGCCACCGAGCGTCTCACGGTCGTCAAGCGGCGCGAAACGGTATTCGTGCGCGTATCGCGCGATCCGGTCGAGCCAGCGTGTGTCCTGACGGTAGAATGCGGCCGCCCTCGCGAAGATCGCAGCAGCTTCGGCTGACGGCTTCCGCGCGCACGGATCCCGCGATTTATCGACGGCCCCCTGCACGAGCACTTCGCCGAGTTTTGCGGGGAGGGGTGTGAGCGTAATCGACAGTCGCATCGCATCGCGCTCGACGATCACCGAGAAGGGCTGAAAGCCGATCTTCCGCACCGTCAGCGTGCGCTTGCCGCTCGTTCCGTCGAAGCTGAAATCGCCGCTGGGTCCGGTCGTGCGCGCAAGGTGCAGCTTCGCGGCGTCGGAGAGCTCGACCGACACGCCAGCGATCGGACGACCATCGGCGGTCGCCACTATGCCGGAGATTTGAGCGCGCGTTACCCGCGGTACCAGAGTCAGCGCGCCGACGAACAAAAGCGCGAAGCTGCGCTGCACTATCGCGGGAGGATGTATTCGCATTCGGACCACGCCGTACCGTTCGCCGTCACATCGCAACGGCTCGTACCGGTCCACACCCAGCCTTTCGCGGCCGATTTCTCGCAATCCGGGAGTTCGCAGGTTGCGGTCCGCTTCTCACGAGCCCGCCCCGCTAATACTGTGCGGGTATGGAGCGCGGAAGCGCTGGATAGCAGCACTACGCTTGCGAAAGTCAGCACCCTGAGCATCAGTCGGTCACCACTTCGTGCTCATGCTCAGCCGTCCGTCGGCGACTGCACTGTCAGATCACCCGTCTCCAGCGCCCGTACCGCAATCGCCTTGAGTCGCGTATCCTGATTGCGCTCGATCGCCCGCACACTGCGACGGGCACGACGCATCGCCATCGGAATGAAAATCTTTGCATTGTCGAGATCAGCCGCTGCTGCCTCCACGCTTCCGGCCTTGCCGATCGCCCACGTGCACCGCGAGAGCGTCGCCGTCGCGAGGTAGATGTCGATCGCCGCGTTCGCCATCCGCTCCTGATGGAACTGACGCTCGATAATGTCCTTCCCGTGCTCGATCAGCGCCTTTTCGACGGCCTTCGCGAGATCGTGGATCACTTCGGCGACCATCTCGCTCTCGTCCTTGAGCGACGGATGGACCTTCGTGAACTCCGGCTTCACGATCTGCTTCTTCACGCGGCCGGTGATGTACGAGCTGATCGCACCGATCGAACGCAACGGATCCTTGAACGCCTTGCCAACCTGCTTGAGTTGCTCGCCGGGCTGCTGAAGCCCGCTCAGGGCGATCAGCGCGCGAAGAATCTCGTTCGTCCCCTCGAAGATCAGATTGATGCGCGAATCACGCACCGACTGCTCGTACGGATACTCCTTCGAATACCCGATCCCGCCGGCAATCTGCATCGCATCGTTCGACGCGCGGAAGGCGAGCTCCGATGCGAAAATCTTGCATGCGCCGGTCTCAAGCGAGAAGTCGATACCACCCTTATCGACCATCGACGACGTCAGCATCCACGCCGAATCCGACGCGTAACACTCGGCGGCACTCACCGCGAACTTGCGCTGGATCATTTCAAACGAACCAATGGAACGGCCGAACTGCTCGCGCTGCTTTGCATACGCGAGCGCGATGTCGAGAATCTTCCGCGTGCCGCGCGACGAACCGGCGGCGAGACCGAGCCGGCCGGAGTTGAGAATCTCGAGCGCAATCTTGAAGCCGCCGCCAATGTCGCCGAGGAGGTCGTTCATCGGAACTTTGACGTTCTCGAACGTCACCGTGCGCGTGTCGCTCGCCTTAATTCCCATCTTCTGCTCGAGCTGGCCGAGCGTGATGCCCGCGGCGTGCGCATCGACGATGAACGCCGTGACGCGCTGCTTGGTTTTGCCCTCGATCTCAACTGGTACTTTCGCGAAGACGGTGAAGACCCCGGCGAAACCGGCGTTGGAGATCCAGATCTTCTGCCCGTTCAGCACATAGTACGTGCCATCGGTGCTCGGCACGGCGGTGCAGTGCATCGCCTGCGCGTCGGAGCCAGAGCCGGCTTCGGTGAGACAGAACGCCGCGATCAGCTCGCCGCTCGCGCATTTCGTTAGCCAGCGCTGCTTCTGGTCTTCGGTGCCGAAGAGTGTGATGCCCTTACAGCCGATCGACTGGTGCGCGCCGAAGTAGACGCATAGCGCCGGATCGGTCGAACCGATTTCGCCGAACATCCGATTGAACAACATCGCACTCGCGCCGAAGCCACCGTATTCCTCGGGGATGTTCAATCCCATCAGACCGAGCTCGGCCATTCCATGACGCACCGCGTCCGGGAACTTGGCATCGTGATCCATCTTCGACGAGTCGATCGTATCCGCCGCGAAGGCGCGGAACGAGTCGAGAATCGCGCTGAGGCTTTCCTTCTCCTCGGTTGAGAGCTCGGGGAACGGAAAGACCAGCTCTTCCCGGATCTCACCAAGAAAGACGCCCTTGGTGAATGATGGGTTGTGATCCGGGTCTGCGAGATGCGCGGGCATAATGAGGCTTCCTTCAGCGTTCGAGCTTGAATCCGGGGTCGATGCCCGGACGCTTCGGCGCATTCGCGACGATCCATCCGGTCATGTACATCCATTTCGTCATGCGCGTGAGTTTTGGATAATTGATGTTCTGCGGAATATCCCGCGGCGTGTGATAGTCGGGATGCAAGTTCGTCGAGAACATCAGCACCGGAACGTTCAGACGCGCATACGGCTCGTGATCGCTGCGGAAGTACCACCCTTCCGGATGGGTCGGGCGGTCCCACGTCGAGTCGACCACGAACTTGCTCGTCACCGAGTTCGCGGCGAGCGCGGCCTGTACGAGATCGGTCGAGTTACGGTGCGGTGGCTGCGAGCCCAGAAGCGCCGCCGTGTCCGGATGATTGCGGCCTATCATATCGCCGTTGATCACCGCGATGATCTGGTCGAGCGGAACTACAGGATGTGCGGTTTCGTAGCGCGAGCCGAGGAGGCCGCGCTCTTCGGCGCCGTGAAAGACGAACAGCGCAGGGCGCTTGGCCGGCTGCTTCACGAAGGCGCGCGCAATGCCGAGCAGTGCGACGCTGACGCTCCCGTTGTCATCGGCACCGGCCCAGATCGAATCGCCATTCACGACGTAGCGCACACCGTCGTGGTCCTGATGCGAGCTGAACAGGACGTACTCATTCTTCAGCTTCGGATCCGTGCCCGGGATGACGCCGACGATATTTGCCGATGGATATTCGAACGTCTCGGTGTGGATTTTGATATCAACCGTCTGACCATTCGTGCGGAGGTCAGTCAGCGCGTTGCGGTGCATCAGCATCACAGGAGCCTGCGCCGACGCATTGCCGCGTCCTCCGGCGGCACCGGCGGCACCGGCGGGGCGGACGCCGCCGCGCGGCGCGCCGCCGACCACATCATACGTGCCGCGTGCCTGCACCTTCCCGACGCCATCGAACGCGATCTCGGCGATCGAGTCGGCGACGATGATAATACCGGCTGCACCACGGCGCGTCAGCGCGACAGTCATCGGCGTCAGCGCGGCGCGTACGTAGTTGTATTCGTACGTGTTGGTCGTGCTGCGAATGCCGGCAATGTTCGGCACGAACGTCGCGACGGCGATCTTGCCGCGCACGTCGATCGTCGTGTCTTTACCGTCGCCCACGAAAACTGTCTGGCCAACAACCTCGATCGGGTTGTTCGTCGTCGGCGCAACATCCTTCCACAACACGAGCGGCTTGCCGCCGATCTGGATCAGAGTGTTCGTCGCGGAAATACGCGTCCGGCGCATGTTCCACCACTGGTAATACGTCCCCATATCGCCGAGCGGCTTGAGGCCGATCTCGTGCATCTGATCGGCGACCCACACCGAGGCGCGCATTTCATCGAGCGTGCCGGCTTCGCGGCCGCGCATCTCCGGACCGGCCATCGCGTAAAGATCGCGCTTGAGATCGGCTTCCTTGATCGCGGAAATGGCGGTCGGCACGACGGCCAGCTTCGCCGCCTTCGTAGCGCCTTGGGCAAAGAGCGGGGCTGCAAGAAATAGCAGCGGCAGGGCAAAAAGTTTACGCGACATAGGGCGGGGGATGAGGGTCTGCGTGGCGCGGCGCGAGTCTGCCGCCAGAGTGAAAACTATCGTGTTTTCCGAACCCGGGGCTGCGTTGCTTCCCAGACCCAGTAGATGAACAAGGCTTGGAACGGGAGACGCATCCACGTGACGGCTTGCCAGAGCAGCGACGCGCCAGCGGCGTGCGCGTCGAGGCTCATTTGTACGTTCGCCGGGAAGACCGCGACGAGGAGCAGGATCAACCCCCATCCGGCGGCGCGACGGGTACGCGGAATCAATACACCGAGCCCGCCGAGCGCTTCAGCGACACCGCTGACTTGCACCAGTAGCAGGTGGTTCGGCAGATACGGCGGCATCATCTTCATATAGAAATCCGTCGCCACGAAGTGGTTCACTCCGGCGGCAATAAAGACGCAACCGAGGATCCAGGTGAGGCGGCGCGTCGGGGCGATGGCGGGGGCGACTCCGGTCATGATACGCCGCGCTTACGCGCGGTGCGCTACCGCATCGTTCAGCATTCTCACCGCGCCCGCCGGATCGCGCACCTGTAGAATCAGGGCATCGTAGTCCTCATGATCGTCGAGTTCGACGACGATCGTCTGCTCTGGTTCGTGCGTGTCGAAAAAGACGAGACGGCCTTCTTTATAGAACGTGCCGGCGGCGATGACGCCGGGGAACGATGAGCCCCAGAGTTTTACGCCGTGCCACCAGCCTTTGGCGACATCTTCGTCGATTCGCGCGCCCTTCACATGAGCCACTGGAATCTCGAGTCGGCTCTTGAGCGCCCAGAGTTTATCCATCCCTTCGATTTCAAAGGTGATGCTTTCGCCGTGCAGGGTGATGTCGACCATCTAGGCGGTCCTCGTAGTGTCGTGTGTCCGTAGAAGTCTAGCGAACTCGCTCGCTTCCCCGCAGGCAAGTTGTGCAACCGCCCGCCCGCAGAGGGCGCCGATCACATTCCCGGTGCCGCTGTAGCCGCCGATCGCCCACACTCCGGGGCGTACCTCGGTGAGCACTGGAAGCCCGGTCGAATTGTACGAAACGCTCGCCCCCCAGCGATGGGTGATCGGCGCCTTCACGCCAATCCGCTCACGCAGGACCTGCTCCAGGTATGCTTGGACCGGCCCTGTTGGCGCGTTGTCGAAGGTCCACTCGTCCTCGATCGCCTGGTCGCGGCCGCCGCCGAGCGCGATCGAGCCGTCCGGCAGCTGCTGCCAATAGTCGAAGCCATAGCGCGCCGAGATCGGGCCTGGAAGCGAAACCTCGTTGGTCGGCGCCGTCGCGAGCATTTGCAGACGGGCGGTGCGGACGATGCCGTCGAGTTCCGGCACGAGCTTTTCTAGCCGGCCGTCGACGGCGACGATCACCTGATCACAGTGAATGCGCCCGTGCGGCGTGACGACCAAATGCGCATCGAACTCCAGCGCCGGAGTCCGAGCGAAGAGCTGTCCGCCGTCGGCGATCGCGCGCTGAGCGAGCGCGCGGCAGCGAGCGAGCGGATTGAACGCCGCATCACCGGGCAGATGCAGCCCAACGCCGAGCGGCCCGTCGTAGTCCTCAGCGTCAAAACCATCAGCGTGCATCGCGTCGCGCTGGGCGATGCAGTCGTCGCGTTCGCCGTCGGCGATGGCGAGGCGCCACGAGCCGGTGTAGCGCACCGTACCAGGCGCCTGCTCGGCGATGCGCGCGATCTCTTCGATCGTGAGTTGCGTGATCCGCACAGCGCGCTCGCGGCCCAGCAGCGCGACGGTCTCGTGATGAAAGTCCGCCGTGCCGGAGAGCAGCAGGCCGCCGTTACGACCCGCAGCGCCCGACGCGACATCGGTCGCATCGATGCCGACGACGGTCCGGCCGAGCGCGAGCAGCTCCGAGATGCATGTGAGCCCCGAGCCGCCGAGTCCGATGACGCAGAACTCGGCCGTGATGTCGCCCGCGAGCGGCGCGAGCGGCCTCCAGAGGCCGTCATCCCAGACGGGGTGGTTCACGGCGGAGTTCGACACCCGTGCAATATGAAAGCGCCGGAGCCCGAGCGATACGCCTGCGGGCGTCGTACATTCCGGAGTCCTCACCCCACTCAATATGCGCGCACTCCTTCTTTCGCTCATCGCCGCTACCTCGCTTGCCGCCCAAGGCGGCTTCCAGGGCAAGCAGGGCGACTACGTCGCCAAGAACTTCACGTTCACGAACGGCGAATCGCTGCCGGAACTGAAGATCCACTACACCACGTTTGGGACGCCACGAAAGGACGCGAAAGGAACCGTACGAAACGCCGTCATGATCCTGCACGGCACCGGCGGAACGGGGCGCTCCTTTCTCTCTCCGACCTTCGCCGGCCAGCTCTTCGGCCCGGGACAACTCCTCGACAGCGCCAAGTACTACATCGTTCTCCCCGACGGCCTCGGACACGGCGGATCGAGCAAGCCGAGCGACGGGCTGCGGATGAAGTTCCCGCGCTACGGCTACACCGACATGGTGCGCGCCCAGCATCTCTTGCTGACGGAAGGCCTCGGCGTGAACCACTTACGCCTCATCCTCGGCACGTCGATGGGATGCATGCATTCATGGGTCTGGGCGTACACGTCGCCGACCTTCGTCGACGGCCTCGCGCCGTTCGCGTGCGCGCCGACGCAGATCGCGGGACGCAATCGCATGAGCCGCGCAATGATCCGCGACGACATCATGGGTGATCCGGCGTGGAACGGCGGCAACTACACATCACCACCGGTGAACGGAATGCGCGCGGCGCAGCAACTGTTGTATCTCATGGGGAGCGCGCCGCTGCTGCAGCACCGGCAAGCGCCGACGCGCGACCGTGCCGACTCGCTGATTCGCGCGACGATCAACGCGCGCCTCACGACGACCGACGCCAATGACATGCTCTACTATTTCGACGCGTCGAGCGACTACGATCCGTCGTCACATCTCGGCGAGATCACGACGCCGATCCTCGCGATCAACTCGGCGGACGATTTTCTGAACCCGCCAGAACTGCACATCGTCGAGCCGTTGATCGCGAAGGTGAAGGGCGCGAAGTTCATCATGATTCCGATCAGCGACCAGACGCGTGGTCACGGCACGCACTCGCTGCCGTCGGTGTGGGGCGGCTATCTCAAAGACTTTCTCGCGACGCTGCCGGAGCGCTAGGGCTTCGTCGCGGCGCGACCGTCGTCGCGAATAACTTTGCCGCCTTTCATCACGAAGCTCACGTTGCGGAGCGCGGTGATGTTCTTCGTCGGATCACCGTCGACGGCGATGATATCGGCGTCCATTCCGGCAGCCAGTGTGCCAATGGAAGCACCAAGACCCATCGCTTCGGCGTTGAGCGACGTCGCCGAGATGATGGCGTCCATCGGCTTCTGACCCGAGGTCTGAACGCGACAGACGAGATCTTCGGCGTTGCGGCCGTGGGCACCGGCGACGGCGTCGGTTCCATAAACCATTTTCAATTTCGGCGTCTTGACCGCTTTACGAATTGCTTCGGCGGCGAGTGGAAGGGCGCGCTCCATCGCCGCGAACCCGTCGGCGTTGTAGTTGCCGATGCCGTCGTATTTTTCGCGATTGTCGAGATAGTTCCGGAAGACGAGCGAGCACTGCGGGTCGAAGTACGTTCCCTTCTCGGCCATCAGATCGAGCTCGGACTGGGTCACGAAAACACCGTGCTCAATCTGCGTGCAGCCCGCGAGTGTCGCGGCGCGCACCGATGCGGCGCTGTGCGCGTGCACCACACTGCGCAGTCCAAGCTTCTTTGCTTCGCCGCACACGGCCGCGAGTTGTTCGTCAGTGAGCGATTGTTGACCGCCGTCGCGGATGCTTCCGGACGCGAAGATCTTGATGACATCGGCACCCTGTTCCTTGCGCTCCTGAACGAGCGCCCTGAGGCGTGATGGGTCTCCGTTCTGAATCGGTTGCAGCGATGTGATCAGCCGAGCGCCGGGGAGTCCTTGGGTGGCGATCCAGTCGCGCAGATCCTTGTCGGCCGCGTCACCGAGACTCTGGATCGTCGTGAAGCCGGCGTTGAGCGTTGTGAAAAGATTCGCGGCCGCAGCGAGCGTCGCCTGCTGCGGTGTGTCGCCGTCGGCGTTGGTGTGGTAGCGGTTTTTGCGATTGAAGTACCAGGTCGGATGCACGTGCGCGTCAATCAACCCCGGAAGAACCGTGCGGCCACGTAAGTCGATGACGCGTCCGGTCGGAGTGACCGTCGTCGCCGCGCCCATGCGCGTGATCTTCCCGTGCTCGATCACGATGTTGACGTTGGGCAGGCTCTTGCCTTTTCCGTCGAGCGATACCGAGGTGAGGAGCGTGACCGCTGTTTCCTGCGCGGCAGCAGAGCTTCCGAGAAGCGCGAACGCGAAAGCGAAGAGAGCAATCATTGAACGGCGCATCAGAAATTCTCCGAGGCTGGTGTACGAAGGAATCCGCTGGCGGGGAGTTTGCCGATGCGGTGGAGCAGGAGGGCGGCGCGCTCGGTCTGCATGCGCATCGCATTGAGGTTCACGCGTTCGTCGGGGGCGTGGGCACCAGAGCCGAGTGCGCCGAGACCGTCGAGACCGTCGATGATCGGTCCGACGAACGAGATGTCGCCGGCGCCGCGCGCGCCGGGATCCAGTGCCTCAACTTTGCCAAAGCCGAGCGCCTGACTGGCGCCGTCGTAAACATCGAGCAGGCGGGCATTGCCGGCGGTCGGAGACATCGCCGGGTATTCGTCGAGAAAGGTGATCGTCGCACCGGTTCCGCTCAGATGCTTGGCGACGATCTCGCGCATCGTGGCACGCGTGCGTTCCTTCTGCGCTTCGGAGATGAACCGCAGATCGCCGTGGGCGAACGCCGATTTCGAAATGATGTTGAGTTTGCTCGCCGCCGTCCCTTTCACGCCGACCGTGTCGTACGTGACATCGGTACCACCGACGATCGTGCCGACATTGAACGTCAGATACTTCTCGCCGGCGAGCTGCTCGCGAAACTGATCGATGATGCGCGCGATTTCATAAATCGCGCCGTAGCCCGCCGAGCCGAAGACGCCGGCGGAGTGCGCTTGACGGCCGGTGGCTTCGACGCGCCATGAGCTCGCCCCTCGCCGTGCGGTGGTGGCGTCGTGCCAGTTGCCACCCTCGAAGGCGAGCGCGACGTCGGAGCGCTTCGCGAGGTCGATGAGGTCCTTTCGTGTAACTGCGAGCGGATCGCCGGGATGCTCTTCGTCGCCGGTGAAGATCAGCGTGATGTTCAAATCTTTAAGCACGCCGGCGGATTGCAACGCCTGAAGCGCGTAGAGCATGATCACATCGCCGCCCTTCATATCACCCGAACCAACACCGCGCGCCATCGAATCGGCGCGTTGGAAGGTAGGGCCGGCGGGTTCGACGACGGTATCGAGGTGGCCAATCAATAGAATCCGCACCGCGCCGGCTTTTCCCTTGTGCTCGGCGATCAGATGTCCGGCGCGCTGCACGGCATCCGGCTGCGCGGCCCAGCTCGTCGTGAAGCCGAGCGAATCGAGCGATGCGCGGAAGACGGCACCGACCTTCCGAACCCCGTCGAGATTGAGCGTGCTGCTCGGGATATCGACCACACGCTGGAGATAGCCGATCTGCGCCTCGTGCGATCTCACGATCACGTCGCGGAGTTGCACCTCTGTCTTTGTGAGCGTGGCCTGCGAGGCGGCGACGGCCGGCGCCGCGACGACGCACGCGGCGACGAGGCAGGTGCGAAACGAAAATCGAGTCATCGGACAGGTCTCGAGAGGAAAACGACGGCGCGAGTCGCCGCGGTCAGAACGGACGGATCGGGGACAGCGTGAGCACCGCGGCGCCGAGATCCTCGGCGCCGGTGAAGGCCGCCACGGAAAGCGCGGCGCCGGCGCGCACGAATTCGCGCTGGCCGGAAACGGCGAAAGGCGCGGCGCGGCCGATGAGGAAATTCATTCGCGCCTGCGCCACATCCGGCGTCGCGCGCGGCATCACCACGAGAAACTCGCGCTCCGACCACCGGAAGACGCGATCGTGCGACCGCACGGCGTTGTCGAGCATCTTGGCGAAGCCGACGAACATCGCGTCGGCGTCCGATGCGCCAAGCGCGCCGCCGGCGTTGTCCATCCGGACGAGCAACACCGAGCCGAAGCTCGCATTCGCAAACTCGAGGCCGACGGCCGCGTCGTAGGCGCGGCGGTTGAGAAGACTCGTCGGTACGTCGTAGAGATCGGCGAGCCGCTCGCGATCCTGCAAGAGCGTCAGCTGGGCGCGCATATCGTCGGCTTCGCGCTTGGCGTCCTCGAACAGCAGCCGCACCATCGCATAGCCAAGGGCGAGCTGTAGCGCGAGATCGAGAAAGAACGCATAGCGCTCCGTGCGCACGAACCACGGCATCGCCGCGACGCCACTCTGCACGCGGGCAGCGAGATGAAACGCAATCAGCGCCGCCCACAACGCCGCGAGGGCGATGAGCACGAGCTGGGCGATGCGACTGCCGAGACTATGCCGCGAATTCGGAAGTCGCGTCACGAGGACGGCCGCGAAGGCGTAGGTGAGAACCGCCACGGGGCCGTGGTACAGGGTGAGCGAGCCGATCAGTCCGTCGCGCGTGTCGGCGATCAGTGAGAGCGCGAGCGCCGCCGGCACCGCTGCCTTAATGA
Source organism: Gemmatimonadota bacterium (assembly GCA_043757365.1). Classification (GTDB taxonomy): domain Bacteria; phylum Gemmatimonadota; class Gemmatimonadetes; order Gemmatimonadales; family Gemmatimonadaceae; genus Fen-1231. Next base: position 37,805 of record JAYVPN010000137.1, read on the forward strand.
GCAGGCGATTGCGGTCGCCTGCCGTGAGCAGTCGCACGCCGGCGATGAGCGACGCGAAAGCGAGAAACTTGAATGCCATGTAGCCGAACGCGAACAGCCACGTCGAGAACGCGGTACCCGGATAGAGGACGCTGGTCGGATCGGTGAGACGCTGATAGATCACGCCGGACAGCATCGCGACTGCGAGCATGACCCACGATTCTTCCCATGTCTTGAAGTACGGGCGCCGATCGGCCTGGCCGCGCAACAACGTAAAGAGTGCGACGAGCACGAAGACGCCGAGCAGCTCGGCGAACGGCCCGAGCCCGGCGATAATGACGTGCGATGGGGTGCTTTGCATGGGCGGGATAAGAGTCCTACAAGTCGGCGATCGAGGCGAGTGGCAGCGTACCGACCGACACACTGCTACCGGTGACGATGCGCCGATGGTAGTCGATCTGTCCGAGATGATACGCGAGATGCGACGCCAGATGCTGCACCCATCGCGCGGTGCTGATCCGGATCGAGGCGATCTCCGGCGGATACGGGCGGTCGAGTTCGCTGTCTTCGAGCGACGCCAGCGCGCGCGTCACTTCATCGGCGGCCGCTTCGATCTGGGCGATGAGGGTCGCGCGCGGCACGTCGCGCTGGCTGAACTCGAGGGGCCGGTCGCGCACGAATCCGGACGCGCCAAGCTGCGCGCCGATAAACCAGCGCAGATTGCCGACGAGGTGAAGCGTTAGAGTGCCCGCTGAGTTCGGCAGTCCGGGCGGGAGCGCCCAGATCATCCGTTCATCCGGATACGCGAGGAGTTCGTCGCGAAGAGAGGCGAGTTCGCGGCCGTAGAGTCGGGAGAGGTCAGCGTGGAGTGTCATTATTCATACCGTTTGGCGTACTTCACGCCGTAGTACATGCCGAAGCCCGTCCCGACCATGCTCAGGATGAACGCGGTCAGGAAGCCGTTCCAGGCACCCGCGTACCATCCGGCATAGCCGCCGACGGTCGCTCCGATGAAACTGAATAGTTTCTTCATATTAGGGATGAAGTTGGTACGCCGTCAGATCAGCGTCCAGCCATTGTCCGACGATTGGGGGCGGAATTCGGTATCGGCCGCCCCGTTTCGACGGTAGATTCAAGGGTTACCGAACGACCCACAGACGAGGATTTCGCGTGACCCCGATCGATTTTGAAACGTTGTCGAAGGTCGAAGTTCTGGGCGATCTCGAGCCGGTTGTCGACTCGTTGATGGCGGCCCATGAGGCGAAGCGCCCGCTCTGGTTTCCGTCGGAGCTGATGGCGCCGCCCGAGGGCGAGGATCCGGAGGCGTTCCGCGCGGCACTGCGGAAGCGCGCCAAGGGGATCCACCCGTCGGCGCGCGTCGCCGTCGGACTCAACTTGCTGACCGAAGAAGGACTGCCGCATTTTCACCGCTTGCTCGCGGCCCACCTCGACGACAATTCGTTCTGGTCGAAGTGGACGTACTTGTGGACGGCGGAGGAGGACCGCCACGGCGCGGTGCTCCACGACTACGCGCACGACGCCGAGTTGTTCGATCCGCTGGTCGTCGAGAAGATGCAGTTCGCCTACATCCGCGACGGCTTCGATCCGGCGTGGGATCGCGATCCGTATCGGGTCTTCGTCTACACGACGCTCCAAGAACGCGCGACGCAGGTCTCGCACGGGAACACCGGCAAGCTCTGTGCGCAGGAAGAGCCGCTGATCGGCACGATTCTCAAGAACGTCGCGGCCGAAGAAGCGCGCCACTACACGTTCTATCGTCAGATCTTCAAGGAAGTGCTCGCCCGCGATCCGAACCGCGCGATGGAAAGCGCGGCAATGGTGATGCCGGCGATCGATATGCCGGGGCTCAAGATGCCGCACTTCCGTGACCTCGCCGACGTCGTCCGCCGCGTCGGGATCTACGGTCCGCGCGACTACTTGGCGATCGTGAAAGAGCAAATCGATTTCTGGAAGCTCGGCGCGATCGAAGGGCTCAACGCCGCCGGTCGCGCGGCGCAGGATAAAATCATGGCGGTACCGGCTCGACTCGAGCGGGTCGCCGAGGCCCTCGAGTCGCGCACAAAGCGAAAGACGTTCTCGTTCGAACTCGCCTTCAACAAAGAGTTCGTGCTCGAGTAGCCCGAACAGCCGGCAGCGCGCAACTACTGCAGCGCGCTGCCGAGGTATTTCGCGTACCAGACGAGGTAGCGTTCGAAACGATCGCGCTGGAAGCTCGGGCGGCGAATGCCGTGCGGCTCTCCGGGATACACAATGAGCTCGGTGTCGACGCCGAGCGACTTGAGCGCCTGATACATCTGCTCGCCGCCAACGACGGGCACGTTCCAGTCAGAGCCGCCGCCGAGAAAGAGTGTCGGCGTTTTGATCTTGTCGGCGTGGAAGAATGCCGTCGAGACCTTGAGCCACTTGTCGACGTTCTTCCACGGCTGACCGAGCTCGAGATCGTACTGCACGATGTACTGATCGTGCCCGTACATCGCGAAGACGTTGCTCACACCGGCGCCGCTCGTCGCGGCCTTGAATCGATTGTCGGCGGCGATGAGGCAGTCGGTGAGAATGCCGCCGTAGCTCCAACCGCCGACACCAAGACGATTTTCGTCGACACCGCCATTCTTGATGAGTTGGTTCACGAGACCGCGGATGTCGCGCACTTCCTTGTTGCACCAGTCGCCGGCGATGCTCACTGTGTACGCGGTGCCGCGTCCCGTGCTGCCGCGGTAGTTCGGCGCGAGCACCGGCCATCCCTGCGCGACGAGCAGCTCCTTCTCGAAATCGAAACCGAAGACATCCTGCGCCGCCGGTCCGCCGTGCGGACGGACAATCAGCGGCAACTTTGCGGCGGCATTCGCACCAGCGGGGCGGCGCAGCAAGCCGTGCACCTCGTTGCCATCGTCGGACTTGGCCGAGACTGCTTCGATCGAGCCGAAAGCGATTTCATCCACCCAGGAATTGTGACGCGTCAGCTGCCGCGTTCCCTTCGCGTCGATCGCATAGATCTCCGACGGCTGTGTCGGCGTCGACGCGAGCACGGCGAAGCCGCCGTCGGTTCCCTCGGAGAACGATCCAACGATCTGCAGCGTCGTCTCGACGCGATCGGCGCCCGTACCATCGAGGCGGACGCGCGCGAGATACTGCTTCATGTCGTCGCTCACTGTCGTCATGATCGACTTGCCGTCGAGCGACCACTGCGCGGCGCCAACCACACGATCGAGCGATTGCGTGAGCAGTTTTACAGTACCGCCTGCCGCAGGAACGATGGCGAGCACCGATCCATCATACGCGTTGAACTTCGGCTCGAGTCCCTGACGATACGCTATCATCGCGCCGTCTCGGCTCCACGAAAGCGGGCCGGCGTCGCTGCCGAGGAACGTGGTCAGCTTCCGCGCCGCCGCGCCGTTCTTCGCCTCGACCAGATACACATCGGTATTGTTCGTGCGATCGGCGTCCGGCTCGCGCTGACTCGTGAACGCAATCGATTGACCATCGGGCGACCACGCCGGTCCGTTGTCATCCCAATCGCCGCTCGTGATCGGTTCGGCCTTGCGCGTCGCGAGATCGAAAACGAAAACGTGCGAATGCAGCAGGCCCGTGAGGTAGCCCTGCCCATCGCGCTTGAAGGCGTACTTATTCACGACAACCGGCTTGGGCTTCGCGGTCGAATCCGGCTCGGGATCGCTCACGACGAGCGCGAGTTTCTTGCCGTCCGGCGACCACGCGATCGATGAGACCCCGCCCTTGATGTCGCTGATGCGTTCGGCCTCGCCGCCGGCGAGGCCGAGCAGCCAGATCTGCGAACCTTTCGCACCCTGACGGCTCGAGAGAAACGCGATCTGCTTGCCATCGGGACTCCAACGCGGCGAGTTCTCGGACTCATCGCTCGACGTGAGGCGGACAGTCGCGGTGCCGTCCCAGCGGGTCATCCAGATGTCGCTATCGGCGCGATCTTTTACCGAGTCGACGCGCGAGACGGTGTACGCGATCCACGCGCCGTCGGGCGAGCGCTGCGGATCACCGACATTACGAACGCGGTACCAATCGGCAACGCGGAGCGGGCGTTTCGCGGTGGGCGCGGACTGCGCACCGGCGCCGACCGCGCCGAGGAGGAGGACTGAGAGTGTGAGGAGAGCAGGAGCGCGCATTGTCGTTACCTCTTTCTGATGATTCGAATGATCGTGACGGGCGGCGTGAGTGACTGACCATTGGCTTGACCCGCTTGGATCTTCCGCACGATGTCCATTCCGCTCGTCACTTTGCCGAAGACCGCGAAGCCCTGTCCGTCGGCGTTGCGTTTGCCGGCGAAGTCGAGTTCGGGCTGGTCGTTGATGGTGACGAAGAAATCGGAGGTCGCGGTGTTGGCCGCGGCGCGGGCCATCGAGAGCGCACCGTCGCCGTGATGGAGGCCGGTGATGTTCGTCCGTTCAACTTCGATTGGCGCCCACCCTTCTTGCGCCTTGGCGGGTGCAACGCCGCCCTGGATCACTTCGATCTTCACGGCGCTATTGGGCTGGTTGTCCATCCGCACGGTGCGATGGAAGCGACCGCCGTCGTAGTGCTTCGCGTCCACGTATTTCAGGAAATTGGCGACGGAATGGGGCGCGTGCACCGAATCGAGGGTGGCCGTGATGTTCCCGGCGTCTGTCTCGATGACGATCGGGATCTGTCCTTTCTGGGCGCTGGCCGGTGCGGCGAGCGCGAGAGAAATCACGACAAGAGCCGGACGGAGTCGGACCACTATGTGCCTCAAATGTCCTCGCATCGGGAATCGCTGAATCTACGTCACGCGGGCGCTCTTCGTTCGTCCCCCTACAACTCCCCCTATCTCTCCAACAAATTACGCGCATGACGCCGACCGATGTCACTGCCGCGCCGACCCAGCGACTCACCTCGCTTCCGACCTACGTCTTCGCTTGGCTCGACGAGCTCAAGGCGGGAGCGCGAGCTCGCGGCGCGGAGCTGATCGACCTCGGCATCGGCAATCCTGACCGGCCGACACCGCAGTCGGTGCTCGATGTCATCACCACGGCGTACAACGATCCGCGCACCCACGGCTACCCGCCGTTCCGCGGTGCGCCGCGCTTTCTCGCCGCCGCCGCCGGCTTCATGCAGCGGCGCTTCGGTGTGACGGTCGATCCATCGCGTGAGGTGCTCTGCCTCAGCGGCGGCAAAGAGGGGATCGCGCATCTCACGATGGCCTACACCGACGAACGTTCGGTCTCGCTCGTCCCGAACATCTACTACCCCGTCCACGGTCGAGCGACGATGCTCGCCGGCGGTCGCGCGCACTTCATGCCGCTGCACGCGGCGAGCGGCTTTCTGCCGGACTTCGATGCAATACCGGCATCGGTGCTTCCCGACGCCAAGCTGCTCCTCCTCAACTACCCGCACAATCCAACGGGTGCGGTTGCCACACGCGAGTTCTATGAGAAGGCCGTCGCCTTCGCGCGGCGTCATGGCATCGTTCTCGTCTCGGACCTCGCCTACAGCGAACTGACCTTCGACGGCTTCACCGCGCCCAGTGTCCTCGAAATTCCAGGCGCCCGCGACGTCGTCGTCGAGTTCCATTCCTGCTCGAAGAGCTTCAACATGGCGGGCTCGCGCATCGGCTTCGCCGTCGGCAATCCGGAACTCATCGACGCACTCTACGGTGTTCGCACGAATATGGGCTACGGAACACCGGTCGCGATTCAGGAAGGCGCCGCGTACGCGTTCGACCATTCCACCGAACTCACCGCCGACATCGCCGCGACCTACCAGTCGCGGCGCGACGTCCTCGTCCCCGGCCTGCGCTCGCTCGGCTGGGCGCTCGACGCCCCGCGCGGCACGATGTTCGTCTGGGCACGCGTCCCGGCGGGATACACGTCGCAGGAATGGTCCGAGCATTTGGTGAATGTCGCCGGCGTTGTCGTCGCCCCGGGCAATGCGTTCGGCCCGGGCGGCGAGGGCTATTTCCGCCTCTCGCTCGTTGCCGACGAAACAAAACTTGGCGTAGCGATCGCGCGGTTGCGCGATGCAGGTGTGCGGTACTCAGGCTAGAATAGCCGATGCCCAAACTGCTCAAAGTGCTTGGCGTCGCATTCGGCCTCGCGATCATCGTCGGCAATACGATCGGGGCGGGCATTCTTCGGACACCTGGTGAAGTAGCGGCGGCGCTTCCGAGCGTCCCGCTCTTCTTTTTGGTGTGGGTCGTCGGCGGACTCTACGCGCTCCTTGGAGCCGCGTCGCTCGCCGAGCTGACGGTCGCGCTGCCGAAATCGGGTGGACAGTACGTGTACGCCCGTTACACCTTCGGCGACTATACCGGATTCGTCGTCGGTTGTTCGGACTGGATTTCCTGTGCGGCGTCGACGTCGCTCGTGACGATTGCGCTGTCGGAGATCGCGACGCCGCTACTCGGACTCCCGGCATCACGCAGCGTCGCGGTCGCGACCGCACTGCTGGTCGTCTTCACCGGCCTGAACGCGTTCGGCACACGCACGAGCGACAAGTCGCAGCAGTTACTCAGTGTTCTGAAAGTGCTGCTGCTGGTGGTGCTCGTTGGTGCGTGCCTGTCGGTCGCTGCGCCTGCGGCGGTACCGTCGCTGCCGATGCCCGTCGGTGCGCCGCTCATCGCGGCGCTCATGCTGTCAGCGCAGTCGGTCATTTTTACATACGATGGCTGGAATGCGGTGACGTATATGGGCGGAGAAATGAGCGATTCTGCGCGACAGGTACCGCGTGCGATGATGGGCGGTGTGATCCTCGTGCTCGTCGTCTATCTGTTGCTCAACGTCGGCTACGTCCACGCGCTTGGTATCAATGGCATTGCCGGCGAGAAATTCGTCGCTGCGGCGGCCGCACGTCGCGCGTTCGGTGCGACCGGCGGATTGTTCGTCGACGTGGCGATGGCTGTGTCTCTGCTTGGCGCCCTCAACGCCCTCGTCATCATGACGCCGCGAGTGCCGATGGCGCTCGCCGAGGACGGCCTGCTGCCGGCGTCACTCGCACGCGCGCACCGTGGCGGAACGCCGATCGTCGCGCTTATCGGAAGTTCGCTCATTTCGCTTGCGTTTATTTGGACGGACGTCTTCAACCGCATCCTCGCGATTGCGGCGACGTACTTTGTGATGCAGTACACGGTCAGTTTCCTGGCGATATTCGCGCTCCGCCGCCGCGAGCCCAACCTCCCGCGCCCGTATCGCGCGATCGGCTATCCGTTCGTGCCGGCGATCGCGCTGATCGGGTCGATTGCATTTCTCGTCGCTGGATTCTTTGGCGATACCGAGAGCAGTGTGAAAGCGTTGGTCTCGATTGTCCTAAGTTATCCGATCTTCTTGCTGATCAAGCGATCGATGCCAAGCAAAGTTTAAAGACGCCTCGGATGCACACGGATTTCTCTAATGGCTTCCCCACGAGAAGATCCGCGTCTATCCGAGGCGTTGTTTAAGCCAGGAGAATCGCACCAACCTCGTCGATGCTGATTGGACCCGGCTCACTTTTCAAGCCAGCGAGCACAGCGGCCATTCCGAGCACCTCCGCCGGAGTCGAGCCTGCCGCCCGCATCTCGCGCACGCCGGTATCGCCACGCGACTTGCTCAATTTCTCGCCATCCGGATGCATCACGAGCGGGTGGTGATAGAACCGCGGCATCGTTCGGCGTCCGAGCAACTCTGCGAGTCGCAGCTGGCGACCGGTGCTCGCGAGCAAATCCTCGCCGCGAATGACTAGATCGACACCCTGATCGAAGTCGTCTACGGTCACAGCGAACTGATAGGTCCACTGTCCACGTCGGTCGCGCACAAGAAAATCGCCGCACTGGGTAAACGGACTTTGCGTTTGTACGCCAAGCCGAAGGTCATCGAAGGTCTCGCCGCCCGGTTCCATGACAACGCGGCGCGCGAGCGTCGCATCGGGGGCGAGGTGCCGTTCGCGGCAGCGATTCGGATAGCGTGTTTCCTTTCCGAAATCGTCGGCGATGATCCGCGCGAGTTCGCGGCGCGAGCAATCGCACGGGTACACGAGCGCTTCGGCGTCGAGCGCCGCCAGTACTTCTTCATACCGTGCGGTGCGTGTGCTCTGTGCTGGCACTCGTTCGTCGGGAACGAGACCGAGCCACGCGAGATCTTCGTCGATCGCCTCGACGAACTCATCGCGCGCCCGTCCGCGGTCGTGATCTTCGATCCGCAGCAGCACGCGGCCACCAAAGGCGCGCGCGAGTCCCCAGACGTACAGCGCGTTCACCACGTGTCCAATGTGCAGATAGCCGGTCGGCGCAGGCGCGAAGCGTGTGGTGAAGTGACGCGGAACGCCGCGTCCCGCCGTCGCGACGTTCAGTAGCCCAGCCCGACGCGCTTCCGCAGGTGGGCGCGTGCCGCCAATTCGCCGAGCAGGAAGTCGGCGACGTCTTCTACGCTGATGCGGCGTCCGCCTTCGGGGAGAAAATCGTCGAGTACGCGGTATGCGCCGGTGCGCTCACCGGGGACAATGTCGCCGGTGCAGGCGATCGTCCACTCCAGCGTCGTCTCGCGCAGTGCTTCCCATCCGCCGCGATGCTGCGCGCTCGTCAGCCTGAAGATGGCGGGGAAGGTCGGCTGTTCTTGCCGGAGTCCGCCGTTCGGCGAATCGAGAATGCCGCCACCGGCGACGCTCAGCACGCGTGCGACGCCGACGGCGACCATCGCCTGCGCAATGTTGCGCATTCCCTCCGAGACGGCGGTGCCCGGCGCCTGCAATCCGGCGTTACCGAGCGAACTGATCACGGCGTCGGCGCCGCGCACCGTCTGCGCGACGGAAGCGGGATCGAGCACGTCGCCGCTGACGATGGTCAGACCGCGGCGCGGGACGAGCTTCGCGGCATCGCGGACGAGCGCCGTTATCGTGTGCCCGTCGGCTAGCGCGTACTCGAGCACGCGCTTGCCGACGCGTCCGGTAGCGCCGAACACTGCGAGATGCATGCTATTTGGTGAAAATCGATTTCGGAATCATCACGTGCACGCCGACCGTGCCATCCACGAGTTGCGTGATATCGACGTCGCACGCGGTGCTCGTCAGCATGTACGCATCATCCTTCGTCATGCCTTTCATCGTCACGAGAAAGTTGATCGCTTCGCGCACGGCGATTTTCGTCGCCACCGTGAGATCCTTGTCGATCCCCATCGCGATCCAGTGCGTCGGTGTTTCGCCGCGCGGCCACGTGAGATGGAGATCCTTGCGGACGATAAACTCAAATCGGCCAAGGAGCGACGTCTCGAGCGCCGTGATGTCGACCTCGCCATTCCCCTGGCCGGCGTGTCCGTCGCCGACTTCGAAGAGCGCGCCTTTCGTGTGCACGGGGATGTACAGCGTCGTGCCGGCGACGAGTTCCTTGTTATCGAGATTGCCGGCGTGAATGCCTGGCGGCGCGCTATTGATCTTCCCCATCGACGCCGGCGGCGCGACGCCCATCGAGCCGAAGAACGGGCGAATCGGAATCGTAATGCCGTCGGCGAACTTCGCGGTCATCGTAGTCTTATCGAGCGGAATGATCTTCGTCTTCGAGTAGCCGAAGTCTTCCGGCAAAAAGCCGCTGCGCGGGCCGAATGAATTGTACGCGTACGGAATCACCAACTCGACCGAGCGAATCCGCACTTCGAGCACATCGCCAGAATCGGCGCCCTCGACGTACACCGGCCCGGTGAGAATATGTCCGCCGGGGCCGTGCGGACGATTCTCCGCGTAGATGTCGCGTAGCGACTGCTCGACATCGGCGGGCTTCACACCGGCCGCTTCGAGTCGCGTCGGGTTCGACGTGATCAGCGTGCCGATCTCGACGATCTCCCCTGATTTTACCCGCAGCACCGGCGTCGCGGCGGCGTCGTAGTAGCCCCACGCCACCGTCGATGGCGATGGCATCAGACGATGCTGTGCGGCGGGCGCCGGCGCGGTCTTCACGGCCGCAGTTCCACCGCACGCAACGGCAAACGAAGAGGCCGCCACGACGAGCGGCAAAGTGTGTCGCGCAAACGTCATGACGGCCTTCTCGTAAAAGAGAAACTGCGGGACGCTAGGCGCGGTCCCGGCGGATGATAAGCTTCTTGCCCTTGATCGTCGACGCACCGAGCGCCGCGATCACGTGATCGGCCACGTCGGAAGGAACCTCGACGATCGAATGCCGCTCGAGAACCGCGATCGCCCCGATCTGCTGTCCTTCGAGCTTCGCCTCGTTCGCGATGGCGCCGACGAGATCACCAGCGCGAATCTTCAGCTTCGTGCCGCCGCCGACGTAAATCTTCGTCATCTCACCAGTGGGTCCGACGCGCGGAGCGCGCGGCGTTTTCGCACCAACGCGTCCCGCCGCGCCATGGGCGGAAGGCGCCGGACGCGTCGTGCCGAAGGCACCGCGATTCGATCCGGTACGAGCACCGGGTCCGGTCGCGCGCGGGGCGCGCTCGCTGATGGTCGGAATTTCCGCCTCTTCGCCGCCGCCGGTCTGCGGATCGGCCATCTTCACGGCCGCCGCGGCGATGTCCATGATATCGAACTCATCCGCGAGCGACTCTACGAGCCGGCGATACGCATCCAGCTCGCCGCCCTGAATCATCTCGCGCAACGTCGCCGACGTCTTCTCGAGACGGCGCGTCTTGAGATCGGCGACGGTCGGAACAGTCGCGATCTCGATCTTCTGCTTCGTCAGAAACTCAATGTTACGAAGGAACCGCGACTCCCGCGGCTCCGCCAGCGTAATCGCCACGCCTTCGCGCCCCGCTCGGCCGGTACGACCAATGCGATGCACGTACGCCTCGGCGGCGTTCGGCACATCGTAGTTCACGACATGCGAGACGTGCTGAACGTCGAGGCCGCGCGCCGCGACGTCCGTCGCGATGAGCAGCTCGGAAGTACCGGCGCGGAACTTCTTCATCACGCGATCGCGCTGTTCCTGCGTCAGGCCGCCGTGCAGCGCCGCCGCCGCGTACCCGCGGGCGTTGAGCGTTTCGGTGAGTTCGTCGACTTCGGTGCGCGTGCGGCAGAAAACGATCGCGCTCTTCGGATGCTCGATATCGAGAACGCGACCGAGCGCCGCCATCTTGTGCGCGCGCGGCACGATGTACGCGACCTGACGTACCTTCGCCGTTTCGCCAACGGGTACCGCAGCGCGATCGATCTTGATCGTCACCGGCTTGCGCAGGTGCTTGGCGGCGATCGACGCGATGCGCGGCGGTATCGTCGCCGAGAAGAGCGCCGTCTGACGATCGGCCGGCGTCTGCGAGAGAATCGCCTCGAGATCTTCGGCGAAGCCCATATCGAGCATTTCGTCGGCTTCGTCGAGCACGACGACCTTCACGTGCGCGAGATGGATCGTCTTGCGACGGATATGATCGAGTGCGCGCCCCGGCGTCGCGATGACGACATCGACGCCGCGCTTGAGCGAGCGGATCTGCGTCTCCATCGACGCGCCGCCATAAATCGGAATCGCGACCGCGCCCATCTGACGGCCGTATTTGTGAATCGCTTCGGCGACCTGCATCGCGAGTTCGCGCGTCGGCACGAGAACGAGCGCGGCCGTGCGCTCACGCGGCGGGGCGTCGGGGCTCAGACGGTGGAGCAGGGGGAGCGCGAAGGCAGCGGTCTTGCCGGTGCCGGTCGCGGCCATCGCGAGCACGTCCTTCCCCAGCAGCAGGGGCGGGATCGCGGCGAGCTGAATCGGGGTGGGTTCTTCGTAGCCGAGCGTAGTCAGCGCGGCGAGTACACGCGCATCAAGTCCAAGGGAGGCAAAACCGGTTGGAGAGACTGATTCTTCGGTGGAGCTTTTTGTCATTCTTGAAAGATAATCAATTTTGGGTCATTTTGGCTGTTTTTCCCTTCTGAATTTCGTGCCCAACGCGTTATGGGAGAAAGTCAATAAAACGGGCCCCGCGAACATCGTCGCAGGGCCCGCTAACACCATCGTACCAAGCGAGTTACCCCGCCCGTTACGCCTTCTGCATCGTCCGGAGGTCCTTGAAGCGGATCATCTGCTTTTTCTGCTCGTCCCACAGCGCGAGCGTCATGACCTTGATGCCTTTGCTGATCGTCATGACCGGCGCTTCGTGGAAGATCGTGTTCTCATCGTGCGCCTTCTGGAGCTTGTAGTTCGGAATGCGCGGTCCGAGATGATGGACGTGGTGCAGGCCGATGTTGCCCGAGAACCACTGGAGCACCTTCGGGAGGCGCAGGTACGAGCTGCCGTAGACGGCGGCCGTCGCGTAGTCCCAGTTCTCCTTCGACTCCCAGTAGGCATCTTCGAACTGATGCTGCACGTAGAAGAGCCAGACGCCCGCGGCGCCTGCCAGGTAGAACGCCGGAAGGTAAATCAGCACGACGAGCTTGTAGCCGGCGACGAGAATGAACAGTGCGGCGAGTCCGGCGATTGCGACGTTCGTCAGCCAGACGCTCGAGAGCTGGCGCGAGCCAGCCGCGGGGCCCTTCGAGTGAAAACGCTGGAGCACCATCAGGTGCAACGGTCCGAGCCCGAGGAGCACGGCCGGATTGCGATAGAGGCGATACGTGAACTGGCCCCACTTCGAGCGCGCCAGATATTCGCGCACCGTGAGCGTGTTGACGTCGCCAAAACCGCGGCGGTCGAGATCGCCCGATGACGCATGGTGGAGCGCGTGCTCGCGACGCCACTGCGCGTACGGCGTGAACGTCAGCACGCCGGTGAGGAAGCCGATGCCATCATTGACCGTCGGCCACGGCGTGAACGATCCGTGTCCGCAATCGTGCATGATGATGAAGATGCGCGTCATCAGACCGGCGATCGGCAGCAGCATGAACGCTGTCACGTACCACGCGCGGTCGATCATATAGTGCGCGAACCAGAGCGCGGCGACGAGTAGAACCAATGTCGACACCAGCTGGTACAGCGAGGCGCCAACGTGCGCTCCAGTGTACCGGGCAACGACCTTCTTCCACTCGGGAACTGTCCGCGGCTGCGTGGCTTGCTCCATCAATCTAGCTCCTTCGATAATGGTGTTCGGAATTTCGGTCGCGCTGGTCTAACTCCCAAAGCTATCCGATTTCCGACCGTCGGATAGTCCGAATACTACCTACCTTTATCGGAATGACAGAATCAAAGCTGCCGTTCGAAATTCATACATCCCCCATTCAAGGGATCGGCGCCTTCGCGACGCGCGCAATTCCTGCCGGTATCCGTCTTTTAGAATATGCCGGCGAGCGGCTCACGCCGGCCGAAGCCGACGCAAAATATCCCGATGACGCCACCGGCCGTCATCACACGTTTCTCTTCGCGATCGACGACGACGTCGTGATCGATGCCGCGGTGAACGGCAACGTCGCGCGCTTCATCAATCACTCGTGCGATCCGAACTGCGACGCCGTCATCGACGATGGACGCATATGGATCGAGACGATCCGCGAGATCGTACCGGGCGAGGAACTGGCCTACGACTACGCCTACATCCTCGATGAACGTCATACCCCGGCAGCGAAGAAACGCTTTCCGTGTTCTTGCGGGGCGTTGATGTGTCGTGGGACGATTCTTGGGAAGAAGCGATAGGGCTCAACGACGCCACGGATTTTCGCGGATGAGTGCGAGCCGGGGAAACGGCATCCACAACGGCGGCCGCGGATTACGCGGTAACGCGCGGATACCGCAAGATCAAAAAAACGGGGGAGCTACTCTCTTGGCGAGAGTTCCCCCAGTTGTTGTCTTTGCAGTTTCCGCGCGTTACCGTGCGTTTCCGCGTAATCCGCGGCCGCCGTTGTGGTTGTTGTTCTCCCACTGCCGCATCCGCGAAAATCCGAGGCGTCGTTGAGCCCCGTCCCGCAAAACTGTCAAACCAACTTCGCCACATCCTTCTCGATCGCTTCCGGCGTATCCGTCGGCGCGTAACGCTTCAGCACCACACCATCCTTCCCGATCAAAAACTTCGTAAAGTTCCACTTGATCGCTTCCGAGCCCAGCAATCCGGGCTTCTCCGACTTCAGAAACTTGTAGAGCGCATGCGCATTCGCGCCGTTCACCTCAACCTTCGCGAACAGCGGAAACTTCACATCGTACGTCAGTGAACAAAAGTTCTTGATCTCCGCTTCGTCGCCCGGCTCCTGATGCCCGAACTGGTCGCACGGAAAGCCGAGTACCGTGAAGCCCTTGTCCTTGTACGACTCATACAGCGTCTCGAGCCCCGCGTACTGCGGCGTAAAACCGCACTGGCTCGCGACGTTCACCACGAGCATCGCCTGACCGCGAAACTTCTCGAGCGTTTCCTGCGCCCCGTCGATCGTCGTGACGGGAATGTCGTAAACGCTGCTCACTGCGCGCTGACGACTTGAACCTGGAAGACGAGCACAGCGTTGCCAGGAATTTTTCCCGAGCCCGTCGCACCGTAACCGAGCGCCGGCGGAATAATCAGCTGACGTGTCTCGCCGACGCGCATACCGGGAATACCCTGATCCCAGCCGGCAATCACCGCGGCGGCGCCGAGCTTGAAGCTGAAGACGGCCGTCGAACTCTGGTTCGAATCGAACTCCGTGCCGTTGGCGAGCCAGCCGGTGTACTTCACGCCGAGGGTCTGGCCGGTAGTGACGACGGCTCCGGTTCCGACGTTGCCGAGCGTCCGGTAATACATCCCCGACGCCAGCTTCGTCGATCCGGCGAGATTCACGCCGAGTGCTGACGCGTAGGTAACGGTCGACAATTCGACCGGCGGTTCGGTGGGACTATCGTTGCAGGCGCCGATGAACAACGGCAATGCGAGCAGTGCGATGAAACGGGAACGACGCACGAATTCCTCTGGGTGTAGTGAGTTCACGTCCGAACGTTACATCAACGGCCCGCGGCCGAGCAGGCGGTCGAGCTCCTTCACGATCACGTCGAGCTCCTTCCGGAGTACACCGGCCCGCTGAATTGCATCCGTGCCGGGCTTCTGATCGGCCGAGTTGGTCGCCGAGTACAAATACTGGATGTGCGTCAACAGCTCGGGCTTGCTATACCGAATGCTCGGCGTGAACAGCTTCGCGCCGACGTCGTTGAGCTTGCTGAGTGTGTCGGCCGCGGCGCCGTTCGCGCCCTTGAGGCGCTGCTGCGCCTGACGGAGACGCGACGCGTTGCGGTTCGCATCGCTCACGAGATTGCGGACCGTGATGTTGTGCGAGAACTGCGCCGCGAGGTCGAGCGTCGTGACGCCGTCCTTGGTAATGCGCGGATCCTCGACGAGCGTCAGCGGTTGCGTTGCGGCATATGATCCAACAGTAAGGCGCACCGAGTACTTGCCCGGCACGGCCGTCGGACCGTTCGGCCCTTCGGGATTGTTGGCGTTCGCCCACGGGCCGGGATAGCGGAGATCCCATATGAAGCGATGCATCCCGGCGCTCTTGTCGAGTCGCACCGGTCCGCGCGGTCCGCGGAAACCGCCGTCCTCATCGTCGGCGGCGACAGGCGCTTCAGCGGCAGCCGCAGCGCCGGCACTCGAGAACGTACGAATCGTCTTGCCCGCCGCGTCGAGCACGTCGAGCCTGATGTCCGGCGCCGGCGCGTTGCCGAGGAAATAATCAACCTGCGCACCGGCCGCCGGATACTGCGCGCCGACGCCGCGCCCCATCCCACCCGACGCGCGAATCTTCATGCGATACGCCGTCTTCGGCGCGTAGAGATGCGCGGCGGCATCACCGACGATCGTCGTCGTCTGATGCAGCGGCGTCAGGTTGTCGAGCACCCAGAACGAACGCCCCTGCGTCGAGAGCACGAGTTCCTTGCGCGTGAGCTTGATGTCGGTGACCGGCGTGCTCGGCAGATTCAACTGCAGCGACTGCCAGTGCGCACCACCGTCGAACGACGCGTACATCCCGAACTCGGTGCCGGCGTAGAGCAGTCCGGCGCGATCGGGATCTTCGCGGACCACTCGAACCGGCTCATCCTTCGCAATTCCATTGGTGCCATCAGTGAGACGCTTCCACGTCTTGCCGTAGTCGTCGGTCTTGTAGATGTACGGCGCGAAATCACCGAGCAGAAAACGATAGTAGGCGTAGTACGCGGTGCCAGCCTTCGAAACGCCGGGCTCGATGTTCTGCACACGCCCACCGGGCCGCAGATCCTTTGGCGTCACGTTCGCCCACGTCTTACCGTCGTCTTTCGTCACCCAGAAGAGGCCGTCGTTCGAGCCGGTCCAGATGACGCCCTTCAGCACGGGCGATTCGCGAATCGCATACACCGTCGAGTAGACCTCTTCGCCGGTCGCATCACGCGTGATCGGGCGGCCGCTCGCTTCCTGCGGCTCACCCTGCGGGAACGCCGTCAAATCGGGACTCAGCTTTTCCCACGTCACGCCTTCGTCGCGCGTGCGATGTACATACTGCGATCCGTAGTAGATGACTCTCGCATCCCACGGCGACGTTTCCATCGGCGACACACGCTGGAAACGGAAAATCAGATCCTTGCCGCCGTTTCCATACAGCGACTGCGCACCAACCCAATACTGCTGCTCGTCGCCGGTCTCGAGGTTCATCCGGCTGAACTGTCCCTTGCACGAGCCGTACACGATGTTCGGATTCGCGCTGTTCGGAATGATCGGCCCGGTCTCGCAACCGGGCCCGGTGCGCCACTCCTCGCCCATTCCCGTTCCGAGCGGCAGACTCGGCACGATCAGCGTCGTGTTGTCCTGCTGCGCACCATACACGCGGTACGGCCACTGCTTGTCGACCGCAACCTGATACAGCTCGGCGGTCGGCTGATTATAGATGGAGCTCCAGGTCAGGCCGCCGTCGCGCGACACCGTCGCGCCGCCGTCGTTTGACTGGATCATGATCTGCGGATTCGTCGGGTTGATCCACACGTCCTGATTGTCGCCGTGCGGCACCGGCGAGCTGCGGAAGGTCTTTCCGGCGTCGGTGCTCTTGAACCACCCTTCGTTGCCAACCCAGAGCTGATCGGCGTTCACTGGATCGGCGGCGAACGTCGTGTAGTAGAATGGACGCGTGGTGAGATTGCCGGCGCCGTTCACGAGCTTCCACGTCGCGCCGGTATCGTCGGAGCGATACACACCGGCGCCGGGCAGCGCTTCGATGAGCGCGTAAATGCGATTCGGCGCCGCGTTCGAGATCGCGACGTTGCTGCGGCCGAACAAGTCCGTCGGCAACCCACCGCCAAGCTTCGTCCACGTCTCGCCACCATCGACGCTCTTGTAAATGCCGCCCTCGCGCGCGCCGCTCACGATCGTCCACGGCTTGCGCTGCCCGTGCCACATCGACGCGAACAACACATTCGGATTGCCCGGCTGCAGCTCGACATCCGCCGCGCCGGTGCTGTCGCTCACGTAGAGCACCTTCTTCCAGTTCTTGCCACCGTCGACGCTCTTGAAGACGCCGCGCTCGGTGTTCGGCACGAACGGATTTCCCAGCGCCGCCACGAACAGAATGTTCGGATCGGTCGGATGCACGCGCACGGTCGCGATCTGGCCGACGTCGCGCAGGCCGCTGAAGCTCCACGTCTTACCGGCATCGACCGACTTAAAAATTCCGCGGCCTATAGAGACATTGCTGCGAATCTTCGAGCTGCCGGTACCGGCGAAAATAATTTTCGGATCGGACGGCGAGACTTCGATCGCACCCATCGAACCGACCGGAAGTTGCCCGTCAGAAATATTCGTCCAGTTCTGACCGTAGTCGGTCGTCTTCCAAATACCGCCGCCCGCCCCTCCCATATAGAACAGGTTCGGCTGGCTCGGCACTCCGGTCACCGCCGTCACTCGGCCGCCCCGGGCGGGGCCGATCATCCGGTACTTGAGCCCCGAAAAGGTCGCCGGGTTGATCGCACCGGCTGGTTGGCCCCCACGGGTTGCCCCTTGGGCGACCGCGGGGCGGGGGGCTGCCGCCGCTATCGAAGCAACGCAGACAGCGAGGAGGGTGGCGGGGCGTACGCTGGGGAAAATCGACATTCGGGCTCCAAAAGGCCGTGGATTTCCGGGGGGTAGCTCCCCAAAGATAAGGCCCCCTCCCACAGGACGCTGGACAATCTTTGCCCCGGGGTATTGCTATTCCGACCCTGACGCCATAACCTCAATGCAAGGGTGATCACGCATAGGGCGTGGTCGCTCCCCTGACCGCCGGGCTTCGCCTCATGCGGAGCCCTTTTTGGGTCAGACAACTGTGTTTCGGGACGTACGGCATTACCGGACTCCGACGACACAACACCAAGGAGTTTGCTATGCGTACGACCGGCACCGTGAAGTGGTTCAACGACGCGAAGGGCTTCGGTTTCATCACCCCCGCTGATGGCCAGA
>JAYVPN010000138.1:0-55797 GCA_043757365.1 Gemmatimonadota bacterium
AGGCCGCGATGCCGTTCCTCGCCGTGCTGTTTGGCACGCGCTTCACGGATCACGGTTGATCACCGCACCGGCCTCACACACAGAAATCCGTACACGCCCGTCATCGGGCGATTCTCGCACTCAGCCTACTACTCGCTGCTCGCACTAGAACTCCCACTGTTCTCCCACTGTGCTTCACTGCCGTAAGCTTTACATCCCCGGCAACAGCACCCGATCGATCACATGAATCACCCCGTTCGACTGACGGACATCGTACGTCGAAATGTTCGCGTAGTTGCCCTTCTCGTCCTTCAGCACCACGTTCATCGGACCATTGAGCGTCGCCCAGAGTTTGCCGCCGCTTACGGTCGTCATCTCGTAGCTACCATTGTTCTTCTTGATTGCCTTGATGATCGATTTGGCGTCCCAGTTTCCAGCGACGACGTGATACGTGAGAATCTTCGTGAGCGTCGACTTGTTCTCCGGCTTCAGCAGGGTCTCGACCGTACCGGCCGGCAGTGCGGCAAACGCACTGTTCACCGGCGCGAATACTGTGAACGGGCCTTTGCTCTTGAGCGTTTCGACGAGACCGGCGGCCTTCACCGCGGCGACGAGCGTCGTGTGATCGGCCGAGTTAACGGCGTTGTCGACGATATCCTTCGCCGGATACATCGCGGCGCCACCGACCATCGTGGTGCCGGCAGTCATCTTCGCCATCTGGGCGAACGCCGGGGTGGTCGCGATGGCAGCAATGGT
This sequence comes from Gemmatimonadota bacterium, assembly GCA_043757365.1. Classification (GTDB taxonomy): domain Bacteria; phylum Gemmatimonadota; class Gemmatimonadetes; order Gemmatimonadales; family Gemmatimonadaceae; genus Fen-1231. The sequence continues at coordinate 736 of JAYVPN010000138.1, forward strand.
GAGGGCGGTCAGAACTTTACGCATGATCGGGCTCCTGATGAGTTGATATTGAAGCGGACATCAGGACTACGGTCGTCTGACCAAATCGGATTTCTTGGTGATGCTGGTCACTTCACGGGGAGTGCAAGAGTTGTCGAGCTATTGTCGCACTCAGTCTACCACTCGCTGCTCGCACTAGAGCTCCCACTGCCCTCGCACTCCCACTCCCACTTACTACGCACTGTCTCCCACCCCGACGCCTTCTATGAAGCTCTCCCGTCTGATGCTCGCGCTGCTCTGTGCGTCCCCACTGACTGCCCAGTCCAGCCGGTTCAAACTCGAAGAAACTACCATCACTCAAGTCCACGCCGCGTTCAAAGCGAGACGGCTGACCTGCCACCAACTCGTCCAGCGCTATCTCGACCGCATCGGTGCCTACGACAAACGAGGCCCGGCCATCAACGCACTGATTACGATCAATCCCGCCGCGCTCACGGTCGCCGATTCGCTCGACAAACGATTCGCGACCGAAGGATTGACGGGCCCGTTGCACTGCATTCCGATGATCGTGAAGGACAACTTCGAGACGAAGGATCTGCAAACCACCGCCGGCTCGCTCGCCCTCAAAGGCTGGATTCCGAAACAGGACGCCTTCATGGTTCGGCGCATTCGGGAAGCAGGGGCGATCGTCCTCGCGAAATCGAATCTCGCCGAGTGGGCGTTCACGCCGCTGGAGACTGTGAGTTCAATTTTGCCGGGGTATACGAAGAACCCGTATGCGCTGGATCGCGTGACGGCCGGTTCGAGCGGCGGCACGGCGGCCGCAGTGGCGGCGAACGAGGGTGAAGTCGGACTCGGCAGCGATACCGGGAATTCGATTCGTGGCCCGTCGGCCCACAACGCGCTCGTCGGCATCCGCTCGACGATGGGGCTGACCTCGCGCGCCGGCGTCGTGCCACTCAACAACGGCGCCGATATCGCCGGGCCAATGGCGCGCACCGTTGCTGATGCAGTGGCGGTATTTCAGGTGGTGGCGGGTGAAGATCCGGACGATGCGGTGACGACGAAGGGGCGCGGTCATCGCGAGGCCGACTATCGCGCGTTTCTGGTGCGCGGAGCGCTCAAGGGGGCGCGGATCGGTGTGCTACGTCAGGCCTACGAGCGGACGGGGCTTGACAGCGACGTGGTCGCGGTCTTCGCGAAGACGATCGATGCGATTAAGTCACAAGGTGCTACTATTGTTGATCCGGCCGGCATCGATTCGCTCGCCGCGGTCACGCGCGCCGGCGGGGGCGGATGCAATCCGTTCAAGTACCATCTCGAACGCTATCTCGCCGCGCGCGCGTCGAACGCCCCGGTGCACACGATCGACGAAATCCTCAAGAGCGGCGACTTCCATCCCACCGTCCAGCTCCGCCTGCAGGCCGCGCAGGCCACGACCGAGCCGCCGGAAGAAGCGCCGGGCTGCATTGCTCGCGAAGCGATGCGCGACCGATTCCGCACGGCCGTCATTCAGATGATGGACTCGCTCAACCTCGACGCGCTCGTCTATCCGACGTGGAGCAACCCGCCGCGTCTCATCGGCGATCTCAACACACCGGGCGGCGACAACAGTCAGCTCTTCGCGCCGACGACCGGCTTCCCGGCGATCACCGTGCCGATGGGTTATACGCGCGACAACACCCTTCCGGCGGGCGTAACATTTTTCGGCCGTCCGTGGAGCGAAGGGAAACTCATCTCCCTCGCCTACAGTTTCGAACAGGCGACGCACCATCGCAGGCCACCGGCCTCGACGCCGCCGTTAAATACACGAAGACTCAGCGAACGTTGAACAACGGGGTCTCCCCTGTCGGCGGCATCGGCTCACGATTCATCACAATTTCGATGAACGTGGTGGTGAACGGATAAAAGAACGTGACCTCCGCCCCACTGCCGAGCGCCGACAGGTCGAGAACGCCGTCCCAGTCACCCTCGGTGGCGCCGATGCCGCGATAGACGACGAGCTCAGTACCGCTCGAGGCGAGGATGCGCAGACCGAGCGAGGAAATCTTTTCTGATTTCATTTTCTCGAGATCGACATGGAAACAACGAAGACTCGCGTCGTCGCCGTTCGTGTGGACGTCGTCCGAAAACGCACCGAGCGTCCGTTCGTTGCCACGCCCGTCCCACGTGAAGAGCTGAAGATTGTAGTCGGGCACCGGATCGCCGCGTTCGTCAATGACACGGACGATGAACTGCTGGTGCTCGGTTGGCGTTTTCTTGCCCGTCCCGTACTCTGCGCGCCACGCGGCATACGCCGGCCCGGTATTCACCTGCAGCGCCGCATCAACGGCTTCGATCAGCGCGTCCGTCGGCGCGACGAGAATCGTTGAATGATTGAGCCCTCGTGCAAACATCAGCGGCGCGTCCGTGTTACTCCAGTTGGCGACCTGCACCCGGTTCGCATCGGTGCTCGCCTTGGTCAGATCGAGTTCGATCTTTCGCACATCGAGCGCGCACCCCGACCAGCGGACGACCCCATCACTCGCCGGAGGGCTGACGAACTGCTCGATTCCGGACAGGCCGCGATCACCGACGATTACGAATGCGTACGGCGTCTTTCGCGTCGGTCCGTAGAACGGTTCGTCGCCGAGGAGATCGCGGTGAGCGAGCTCCCACTGAAAGCGGCTGCCAAGCTCGAGCCCCGAGAGCACACGGTCGCCGGCTTCGAGGAAGTCGGGGCCGAGGGTCTTGCTGCCGTTGAAGATCGCGCCGAGCCAACTACGTCCTTTGTGGGCCATTGGCGAGCCGAAGTTCGCCGGCGCTAGGCCGATGAAATGCTTGAGACGGTCCCGCCGGTCGGCGTAGTGCGTGAGCCAGGCTCGAAGGACAAGACTGCCCGTCGAATGGACAATCGCATCGAACGGCTCGTCATCATTCAGGCCCGCGGTGATCCGGAGCGCCCGGTCGAGCGCTTCGGCGAGATCTCGGATCGTGATCTCGTTGGTCAGCGTTTTGTAATTGCCGACGTGGATCGTCGTCACATCGCGGCCGCGTGCGGCGAGGGCCTCGCGCCAGGCGGAGAAGGAATCGCCGCTCGCGGAGTAGCCATGAATGAGCAGAAGCTGGTAACTTGGCACCATCGCCTCGTCGTCTAGGTTCCTTTTGACCCCTCCCAAAGATGCGCAATCTTCGTCGTTTCGCACCTGTCATTGCGGTCGCTCTTGTCCTGATTCCGTCGGGCGCGCTGCTGGCGCACGATATGTTCTGGCGCCTCACCAGTTATTTCGTCGCGCCGGGAACGGCCGTGCGACTCCCCGTACTCAATGGAACGTTCAGTAAGAGCGAAAACTCGATCGCGTGGGCCCGCGTCGCCGATCTGAGCGTCATCTCCCCCGCCGGACGTGCGACGATCGATAGTGCACGCTGGGAGACCAAGTCGGACACGAGCGTCCTCCCCTACACCACGGGCGCCAGCGGCACGTATGTGGTTGGTCTCAGCACGAAGACCAAGGATTTCGACCTCAAGGCCGACGCGTTCAATGGGTACCTCGCCGACGATGGCATCCCCGACATCCTCGCGCTTCGCAAGAAGAATGGGACGGCAAAGAAGGACGCGCGCGAGCGCTACAGCAAGCACATCAAAGCGATCTTCCAAGTCGGCGACACCCGCACGGACGCGTGGGCGAAGCCGCTCGGCTACGCCGCCGAGCTTGTGCCGATGGCTAATCCTTACGCGCTGAAGGCCGGCGCGACGCTCGACTTCAAATGCCTCGTCGACGGCGCGCCCGTTGCGAATCAACTCGTTGTGGTCGGTGGGCGCGCGGGAACGTCCGGTGACGCGCGGCTGGCAGCACAGTCGCTGCGCTCCGATGCCAGCGGTGTCGTCCACGTTTCGCTCGGCAAGCCGGGCCGTTGGTATGTGAAGTTCATTCACATGGTGCCGTTGACGAACGACACGGTGGACTACGAGTCGAAGTGGGCGACGATCACCTTCGAGGTTCGGTAACGCTACCGCCGGGCCCGCGGGGCCGGTATCCGGGCGACGTGTTCCTGCAGCTTCGGCGTGCGCCGCTCGCATTTTTGAAGCGGGCGGCGTCGGCCCACGGCGACATCGTCGGTTTCCGGATTGCCGGGCAGCAGATGCTCTTTCTGAATCATCCCGATCTCATCCGGGATGTGCTCGTCACGAACCAGAAGAATTTCGCAAAGGGGCAGGCGCTCGAGCGGGCGCGCCTGTTCCTCGGCGATGGGCTGCTGACGAGCGAGGGCGACTTCCACCTGCGTCAGCGGCGACTGGCGCAGCCGGCGTTTCACCGCGATCGCATCGTCTCGTACGCAGCGTCGATGGTCGAGTACACGCATCGCATGCGCGACCGCTGGCGGGACGGCGCCGAGTTCGACGTCCATGAGGCGATGATGGCGTTGACGCTTGGCATCGTCGGAAAAACACTCTTTGACGCGGACGTCGAAGAGGAGTCGGGCGAAATCGGTGCGGCACTCGACGATGTTTTACAGTCGTTCGCTTACACCATGATGCCGGGCATCAATATCCTCAGGCATCTGCCAATACCCGCGATGATGCGCTTCAAGCGCGGTGCGAAACGACTCGATGAGACAGTGTACCGGATCATCGCCGACCGCCGGCGGAGTGGCGCGGACCGTGGCGATCTGCTCTCGATGCTGCTCGCGGCACAGGACGCCGAGGGCGACGGCAGCGGGATGACGGACCGCCAAGTGCGAGACGAGGCGATGACGATCTTTCTCGCTGGTCATGAGACGACCGCGAACGCGCTGACCTGGGCGTGGTACCTGCTCTCCAAGAACCGCGAAGCCGAAGCGCGGATGCACGCGGAGGTCGACGCGCTGGATCATGATCCGACTTTCGCGGATCTGCCGCAGCTCGAGTACACACGGCGAATTGTCGCCGAGTCGATGCGGCTGTTTCCGCCCGCGTACGCGCTCGGTCGCCGGGCGAAAGAGCCGTTCTCGGTCGGTGAATACGAATTCCCGGCGCGCACGATCGTGCTCGTGAGCCAGTATCTCCAGCACCGCGACGCCCGATGGTTCGCCGAGCCGGAGACGTTTGACCCGGATCGCTGGAGTCCAGAGGCGGTCGCCGCGCGTCCCAAATTCTCGTATTTCCCGTTTGGCGCCGGGACTCGCATTTGCATCGGCGAGCAGTTTGCCTGGACTGAAGCGACGCTCGTGATCGCGACACTCGCCCGCCGTTGGCGGCTCTGGCTGTCGCCGAAGCAGCGCATCGCAGTGCAACCGCGCATTACGCTTCGCCCTCGCTACGGCATGCGGATGGTCGCGATCGAGCGGTGACGCACCTCACGCCGACGCGCCGTGACGCGGAGCAGCCGGAGCGGTAGCTTTCCGCTCATATGCAAGTTCTGCTCACAGCCGTCTTTGTATTGTCCGGTGCCGCAGGGCTCATTTATGAGTCCATCTGGAGTCGGTACCTCGGATTGTTTGTCGGGCACAGCGCGTACGCGCAGGTTATCGTGCTCGTCATCTACCTCGGCGGTATGTCGGCCGGAGCGGCGATCGCGTCGCGATATACCGAGCGGATCAGGGATCCGCTGATTGGCTACGCGGCGGCCGAAATCATCGTCGGGCTCATCGGGCTGTTCTTCCACGACATTTTCCGTGGCATCAGCGCGTTTGCGTACACGTCGGTTTTTCCGGCGCTTGCCGGTGGAACGTCGCTTCTCATCGCGAAGTGGCTGATCGCCGGCGTCTTGATTCTCCCGCAGTCAGTGCTGCTGGGCACGACGTTTCCGCTGATGAGTGCTGGTGTCATCCGCCGCGTGTCGCGGACGACTGCAGACACCGGACGCACGCTGTCGGTGCTTTACTTTGCCAATTCAATCGGCGCGGCGATTGGTGTGCTGGTGGCTGGCTTCTACCTGATCGGCCTGGTCGGCCTTCCGGGAACGTTGCTGACCGCCGCCGTCATCAATCTGCTCGTCGGCTTCACCGTGTATGCCGCCGTGCGGATCGTTACCGATACGTCGTCGGAGATGGTCGTCGCCCGCGCCGCCAGTGAAGCTGCGACGGCGGAGTCGGTGCATTTGTCGCGAGAGGCCGAGGCGCGGCGCGAGTCGTTGCCGATGTTGTGGCGTGTCCTGCTCATCGTGAGCGCCGGAACCGCTCTGTCGAGTTTCATCTATGAGATCGCGTGGGTGCGCATGCTGTCGCTCGTCCTCGGCAGCGCGACGCACTCCTTCGAGTTGATGCTGTCGGCCTTCATTCTCGGGCTCGCCCTGGGCGCGTTCTGGGTACGAACGCACGCCGACGATTTTCTCTATCCGATGCGCGCGCTCGGTGTGACCCAGTGGCTGATGGGCGCGCTCGCGATTCTGACGATGTCGCTCTACATCGCATCGTTCGACTGGATGGTGCTGTTGATCCAGGCCCTCGACGAAACGGCAGAAGGCTATCAATTCTTTTCGGTCGCGAAATACGGAATCGCCCTCGCGGTGATGCTCCCAGCGACGTTCTGCGCGGGGATCACACTCCCGCTGATCACTCGGACGCTGCTTAACGCGGGAAGCGGGGAGAAGGCGATCGGCGCCGTGTACAGCGTGAACACGCTCGGGTCGATTGTCGGCGCCACGCTGTCGTCGCTCGTACTGATGCCGCTGCTGGGGATGAAGACGCTGCTCATCGCGGGCGGGGTCATCGACATGGGGATCGGCGTCTGGCTGCTGGCGATTGCTGGCCGATCGAGCGGCGAGACGAAACGTTTCGCGCTCGCCGTCGCCGGGGCGAGCGCGTTTGTGATCCTGTTTGCAACGACGAGCGTGCAGTTCGATCATGGCGTGCTTATCAGCGGTGTGTATCGCTACGGAAAGGTGCCGGCTGTCGGTACACGCACGCTCTCCTTCTATAAGGACGGCCGCACGGCGACCGTGAGTGTGCGAAAGGATGAATCCGGCGGCTACTCACTCGCCACGAACGGCAAGCCCGACGCATCGCTCTCGCCACTCTGGTTCGAGCCGTTCACCGATTCGTCGGTCGTCCGTCGACTCGACGGCGACGAATCGACCCAAGTTCTGCTTCCGCTGATCACGCTAGCGTACGCTCGAGGCCCGAAGCAAGGCGCCGTCATCGGCAACGGGTCCGGGATGTCGTCGCATTTTCTGCTCGGCAGTCCATCGCTTGAGAAGCTGGTGACGATCGATATCGAGCCGGAGATGATTCGTGGCTCGCATACATTCTATCCGCTCAACAAGCGTGTCTTCGATGATCCCCGCTCGCAGTTCGTGATCGACGATGCCAAGAGTTATTTCGCGTCGAACAACAAGAAGTTTGACTTGATTCTCAGCGAACCGTCCAACCCGTGGGTGAGCGGCGTCAGCGGGCTTTTCACCGACGAGTTCTATCAGCGCGTTCGCACGTATCTCACGCCGAACGGAGTCCTCGGACAGTGGCTGCACCTGTACGAGATCAACGATGATCTCGTGCTGTCCGTGATCAGCGCCGTGCACAAGAATTTTCCGTCGTACCGGATCTATCTCACGGCTGACACGGATATCCTGATCATTGCGTCGAACATGCCGACGCTGCCGGAACCGGATTGGTCGGTCTTTGCTCTGCCATCCATCACTAAGGATCTGCAGCACTTCAGCCCGCTCACGGGCCAAGCGATCGAAGCGGGGATGCTCGTCGACCGCGCGACGCTTGCACCGCTCATCGGCGGTTCACGTAACGCCAACTCCGATTTCTTCCCGACGCTCGACCTCAGTTCGGAGCGGACGCGCTATATGAAGCAGTTCGCGAAGGGCTTCTATGGCCTGAGCGAGAATCGGTTCGATGTCGGTGCCGCGCTGACGGACCGTCGCATCCTGCCGAACGACGCGACGTACGCCGTGCTAAACATCACACGCGTAAAAGCGCTCGCATTCGGCGCCAAGTTGCGCGCCAACCCGCACTTTGCACCCGACGACACGCTTGGAAAGGAGCGCGATTTCCGGACCTCGGCGTCGAAGCGTGCGCTCCTGAATGATCTTCTAGCTGCCAACAAGCCGCCAATCGACTGGCAGACATTCTTCCGGCTCGCGTCCGAAGTGGAATCCGATCTTCACAGCGGCACGATGGGCTGGGTCGATGAACCGTTCCATCTGTCAGTCGCCCACTACCTCGAAGCGCACCGTGCGCCCGCCGATGCGCGCGCGGCGTGGCGTTTCCTTCGCGACATGTCCGCCTATGACTGGCCGGCCGCGGCACACGATGCGGAGATCGTCTATCACGCGCGTAAGATCGAGCGGGCCTGGCTCAACAATGACATGTTCCGCGATGCCGCGGTGACGGCACTGCTCAAGGTCGGCAATGTCGAGATGGCACGGACCGTCTTCGTCGGAATGACCCAGTACGTCACGCGCAAACCGGAGGAGCTGCGCGTCCGGCTGCTCGACGCCTATCTACAGAAGGCGGAGCGGGAGAAACTCGCATCGCACGCGCTAGCGCGCTGACCCGCGGCTCACTGCGGACGCCATACCTTGCGCCCCGTGCCCTCACGGCGACACACTCGGGGATGCTAAAGACAACGCGCTTAATCGTGTGCCTCGTCGCCGCGCCGCTCGGACTCGCCGCCCAGTCGAGCCGACGCGCTCCTGTCGATACAGCGGCCCTGCAGCGCCTGCTGGTCGCCGAGGATTCGCGCGGTCATGGTCGCGACGGCTTGTCGCCGATTCTCGAAACCCTTACGAGTGCCGATCCGCTGCTTCGCAACACGGCGATCCGCGCACTTGGCCGATTGCAGCAACCTGGCCTCGCCAAGCCGCTCATCACGGCGCTCGCGGATCGCGATCCGACGGTGCGTTCGACGGCCGCTGACGCGCTCGCCCAAGCGATGATGGGCACCGCGCGACCGGTCGGCGCGGTGACGATTGCCGAAGCAGCCCGTACGCTCAGTGAAGCGCTCGCCACCGAGCGAGTGCCCATCGTCGCAGACGAACTTGCCCGTTCGCTCGGAAGGCTGCCCTACGCGGACAGCGCTACTGCGCGTGGCGCCGAGTCGGTGCTCGTTGCACACGCGGCGATCGTTCGCCCGCTCGCGCTCATGCGCGCTATGTACGCGCTCGCCGGTCGATTGAATGCACTCCACGGCGCCCGCCGCTCGTCGGCTCCCCTATCGAAAGACGCGATGGCGATCGTCCGCCGCAAAGGTCTGAGCGCCACCGACGCGACAGCGCGCCGCGTTGCGATGTTGACGATCGCCGCTTCGGGAGTGATGGACAGCGCGACGACGGCGGCGGGGCTGGCCGATCACGATGCACAGGTACGCGCACTCGCGGTCTACAGCGCCCGGTCGCTCCCTTCCAAGATTCGCCGCAACATGGTGCGACGCGGGTTGGCCGATCCCGATGTTCTCGTGCGCCTCCACGCCCTCCGGTCGGCGCGCGCTGGTGAAACGCGGCCCGATTGCACGCCGATTCACAGCGCGCTCGGTGATCGGATGACGAGCGTCCGACTCGCAGCGATCGACGCGCTCTCTGAACCCTGCGCTGACAGTGCGATCGTCAACGCGAAGCTCGATGCCTTCACCAAGACGCCTCGAAGCGGACCCGACAATCTCGACGCGACTCGACGGCAGTGGCATGCCCCGTCACACGCGCTCGTCTCCCTCGCGCACACCGACCCGGCGCGCGCCGTCTCGCGACTGCCGCGATTCGTTCACGCCGGAGCTTGGCAGGCGCGGATGTATGCAGCGCGGGCGGCGAGCGTACTGCGTGACAGCGCGAGCCTTCGCGTGCTGGCCGCGGATTCGGACGACAATGTGCGCGCCGCCGCCATCGATGGTGCGGCGATCGTGATAAAGCACGGTGCCGATGACGTGTACGTGCAGGCGCTCGGCGCACACGGCTATCAAGTGGTGATGTCCGCCGCTCACGCGCTTGCGGGCTCCACCAATCCAGCGACCGTTCCGGCGCTTCTCGACGCACTGGTACGCCTCTCGGCCGAACGACGCGAAAACTCGCGCGATCCACGGATGGCTGTTTTGGCGCGCCTCGAAGAACTCGGTCGCGCCGATATGCTGCCGCGGCTGACCACCGTCAGTGATTTTGATTCGACGGTTGCGATGAAGTCGGCGGCGATCGCTTCGAAGCTTTCGGGCTCGGTTGTCGCACCGCAAATTACGCCGTTCTCGATTCGCGAAGAGCCACTGGCCGCCATCGCGATCGGCGGGAGCATCCGACTGCGCATCACCCTGACGGCCGCGAGCGGTGGCGGTGTTATGCTCGTGCAACTGCACCCCGACGAAGCGCCGGCGACAGTCGCGCGGATCGTTCGGCTCGCCCGGGCGCGCTATTTCGACGGCCTCACGTTTCACCGTATCGAACCGATCTTCGTGCTCCAGGGTGGAAGTCCCGGTGCGACGGAATACATCGGTGACGCTGCCTTTCTGCGCGATGAGCTCGGGAGCCGTTCCAACGCGCGCGGTACCTTCGGTATCTCGACGCGGGGGCGCGATACCGGCGACGCGCAGCTGTATATCAATGTCGTGGATAACCCGCGGCTCGACCACGACTACACGGTCTTCGGTACGATCGTCGCCGGCCTCGCTGTGATCGACGGCGTGCTCGAAGGCGACACGATTGCAAAAATCGAAGTGCTCGGCCCAACGCGTTCGCGGTAACGAATTCCTCCAGAGGCATCACGTGTCGCTCGTACTCTTCGCCGCATTGCTCTTGCAGGCATCCGCTCCCGAAACGCTGACGGTTCGCGCGGCTCGGACGCCGACGTACGCATCCGACGGCCGTCTCGCGTTGTCATCTGACGGCGACCTTCTCGTGCAGGCGGCGGCAGGCGGCGCGTGGATACGACTGACAACCGGCCCCGCGTGGGATCGCGATCCCGTGTGGACGCGCGATGGCAACGCGATCGTCTTTTCATCCGATCGCAGTGGTAATTTCGATCTCTGGCGCGTGAGCGTCGGTACCACAGGTGCCATCGGTGAGCCCGAGCAGCTGACCATGACCACTGAAGCGGAGAGCGCGCCGAGCGTCGCGGCGGACGGCAGTATCGCCTTCGTGCGTGGCCACGGCAGCAGCGCCCGTATCTGGATACGCGCGGCCGACGGCACGGAGAAGCGCCTTAGTACACGCGAGCAGACGGAAGGCGCGCCGCAGTTCTCGCCGGATGGAACGCGTCTCGCATATATCGTTTCCGCTGAAGCGGGACGTCGTGTCGTCGTCCGCCGCGTCGGGACGACACGCGATTCCGTGGTGAACGCTGATCGCAACGCTGAGCGCATCGCGTGGGCACCGTCTGGTGAGCAGATAGCATTCTCGAGTGCGGCGCCGCGCGGCGGTGTCTTCGTTTCTGCGCTCGACGGACGGTGGATTAATCAGGCGTCCTCACATCGCGGCGACATCGCGTGGTCAGCTGATGCGCGCACAATCGTGATCGCCGAGCACGACGAAGCGAATCCCGGATACAATGGCGATCCTGATCGGCTCGGCGAGCGTATCGCCGCCGAATCGTTCAACGCAACGGACAAACTCTTATTCGTGCCGGCTCCGCAGGCACCGGATGCCGGACTCATCGCATCGGCGGTTACCGTCGGTGTCGATCGTGGACATCGCAACGCCGAGGCGTATGATCGTGTCTGGGAGCGCTCGGCAAAGCTCTATTTCTCGACGTCGGACGCGATGAGCCGCCGCGGTCAGTGGGACGCAGTGAAGTCTAAGTATCGCGCGGGCGCGATCGCCGCCAAGAACGATGATGAACTGCAGCGCGCCATCTATTCGATGTTGCGCGAGCGTCCGCCGCTGAAGGCCGCGGCGAGTGGACGTGCCGTGGTGTCGAGTGCGCACCCAGTCTCGACTGACGCCGGTCTCGAAATCTTCCGAGCAGGTGGGAATGTCGTCGATGCGGCGGTCGCCGTCTCGTTCGCGCTCGGTGTCGTCGAGCCGGACGCGAGCGGCGTTGGCGGTTACGGTGAGATGGTCATCAATCTGACGAAACTCGACAAGCCGACGCTCATCGAGTTTATGAGCCGCGTCCCCGAAGACGCACCGCTTTCAAATACATCGCTATTGCAGAATGGCCGCTATCCGGCCGACGGGCCCGTGCTCGTCAACATTCCCGGCACGACGGCCGGCATGTATGCGGCGTGGAAGAAATACGGTAGCGGAAGGGTTGCCTGGACGGACTTGCTCGCGCCCGCGATTCGCGCTGCCGCTAGCGGCTACGTTGTGAGCACGGCCCTCGCCACGACGCTCTCGACCGAGCGCGAGCATTTCCAGAAATACGAGGGAAGCCGTGCACTCTTCTTCCGTAACGGCGAGCCACTGCACGCCGGCGACACACTGAAGAATCCGGATCTCGCATACGTGCTCGGCAAGATCGCCGAGAATGGCGCTGACGGATTCTACAAAGGCGAGGTTGCGCGGAAGTGGGTCGACGACCTGCACGGCAAAGGCAACGCGATGAAGCTGACGGATCTCTCGCGGTACTACGCGCCGGAGCGCGAGCCAGTCAGCGGCACGTATCGTGGCTACACATTCTACTCCGGCGCACCGCCGGTGAGCGGCGGTGCCGAGCTCGCCGCCCGCCTCAACTCGCTCGAGCTGTTCGCCAATCCGAAACCGTACACGGAAGACGCCGCGACCCTGCACGCCGCACTGAGTGCATGGCTGCTCGTGCCGAGCACGCGCAATCGGATCGCTGATCCTGGGCTCTGGTCGGTGGATATCGCACCGATCATGAGCAAGGATACCGCAAAGATCCGCTGGGCCTGCTTCAATCCCGAACGTGCTCTCCGCCTGACGGACTTCAAGGGAGATACGCTGGTCTGCGCCAAGCAATCGGCCGCCGACGCAACGCCGCGCGAGGCCGAATCGCCGTGCGGCGATGATCACGCGTCCGAAGTTGGCTTCTGTCACTCCGCAGGGACGACAGCGTTCACCGTCGCCGACGCCGACGGCAACATGGTCGCCGTGACGCAGACGCTCGGGACGTGGGGCGGAAATTTTTATGTGACGCCTGGTCTTGGCTTTCTTTCGAACGACAAGCTCACCTCGTACGGGACTGATCCCTCGCAGTACGGCGCCCGGCTTCCGTTTGCACGCCACGGCAGCACGCTTGCGCCGACAATTGTGTTCAAGGGAAAGAAGCCCGTCTTTGCGGTCGGCGCAGCGGGTAATGCGTGGATCACGGCGGCTGTGTACGAGTCAATGCTAGGCGCACTCGACTACGGGATGAATCCGCAGCAGGCGCTCGAACTTCCGCGCTTTCTTCCCAGCGGTCGCGGATTCGGCGCCAATGGTGGTAGCGCAGAAGAGGCACGCTTTTCGATTCAGCTCGAGGACGGATTCTCCCCCGACGTAACGAAGCGGCTGCGCGAACTCGGCTACGAGCTCAGCTTCGTCTCGCTTCGCGGGGAGCTGCGTGAGGGTTACGGCGCCGCTGTGGCGATCGACGGCAAACAGGCGACGGCCGGCGCGGATCCGCGTCGCGAAGGAAAAGCCGGAGCGATTCCCTAAGCCGCTCCGCCTCCGATTAGTGGTGATGCCCGGTCATCGTCACCATTTCGAGTTCGAGGTCAAGGCGTTTCGAAATTTCCGGCGTTGACGCTAGCGCGTGGTAGCTCGAGAGTAACGAGCTCCACGCGCTGATCGCTTTCTTCCGGAGGGCGTCGAACTTCACTTGATCACCGGCGTTCTGTGCCGCGATCAGTACCGGAACGAGCGCCCGCAGCGTGCTGCGGTGTTGCTGGAGAATCGCGGCGGTACCGGTAATGGCCGCCTCGCGATCGATGCGATGCGCTTCGGGCAGTTTTGCACCGTACGTCTCACCGAGAGCGACGCCGAAGAGACGATCGTCGTGCGTCGGTTGCGCCGACGGCTTCAGTCCGACAGCGATAAACGGCAGTGAGGGATTGTCGTGTGCATTGGGGCCATCGGGATTCGGAATAGTCCACGTATGCACCATCGCAATCTGTTGCGGGGTCGGAGTGCCGCCGCGATCTTTACAGTCCTCGACACCGTCAGCAAGAACGCGCCCTTCACCGGGGACATTGCGGCAGAAGACGTGCGTGTGCCATTCGGCCGGCATGCCTGCGAGAGACTTCGGGACGGGCGCGTTCGGACCGATCCGCGTGCTGTAGGCCACACCGACGGGAATCAACGAGTCGCGAACCGGCAGATACATCACGAACGTCGGCTGTGAGAGTTGGGTCGGCGCGTTCGTCGCGATGCGAACCGGATGCAGCCAGTGCTGCCCTTGGAATGGCGTCAGATCGCGCACCGGACCGAAGGCGAGCGGCATAAAGCCGTTCTGCTTCAGACTCACCGAGTCGGTGAGCGGGCGGATGGATTCCTTCGCACGGGCGACGATCGAGTCGGCGTTCTGCTGGAGCGCGAGGCCCAGAAAGACAATCGGGATAAGCATAGAGTGAATAGTGCGCCGGGCCGGGCGGGAGTTCCAGTTCAGCCGCTCACCCTAGACCTCATCCGGCCATTTCCGTACTATCCCCCTGCCGACTCCCCTCTTGGAGATTACCCGTGTCTATTCGTCGTTCCCTTATCGCCGCCCTCGTCTGTCTCCCCACGCTCGCCCTCGCGCAGGGCCGCAGTGGCGGTGGAGCAGCCGACTCGATCAAGTACAAATACACCAGCACGCCACGGCTCGACAAACTGAAGGCCGAAGCTGCCGTCGAGATCGACGCGAAGGCCAAGATGATCCAGGAAATGGTCGATCAGGTATTCTCGTTCGGCGAACTCGGCATGCAGGAGTTCGAAACGTCGAAGTACCTCACCGGCATTCTGGAACAGAACGGCTTCAAGGTGGAGCGCGGCGTCGCCGGAATGCCGACGGCGTTCACGGCGCGCTGGGGATCCGGCAAGCCGGTCATCTCGCTCGGCTCCGACATCGACGACATTCCGCAAGCGAGCAACAAGCCTGGCGTCGGCTATCACGATCCGCTGGTCGCCGCAGCGCCCGGCCACGGTGAGGGCCACAACGCCGGCATGCCGCTCAACATCGCCGCGGCGCTCGTCGTGAAGAAGATCATGGAACGCGAACATATGTCCGGCACGATCGTCCTCTGGCCGGGCGTCGCCGAAGAACAGATGGCGGGCAAGGCGTTCCTTGTTCGCGCCGGCGTCTTTAAGGACGCTGACGCCGTCCTCTTCACGCACGTCGGCAACGACCTCGGCGTTTCGTGGGGACAGTCGAGTTCAAACGCACTGATCTCGGCCATCTTCAAGTTCAAGGGCGAAAGTGCACACGCCGCCGGCGCACCGTGGCGCGGTAAGAGCGCGCTCGACGCCGTGATGCTGATGGCGAACGCCTGGGAGTTCCACCGCGAGCACATGGAGCTTCAGCAGCGGTCGCACTATGTCATCACCGACGGCGGCGATCAGCCGAACGTCGTGCCGAGCACGTCGGCGATCTGGTTCTATTTCCGCGAGCGCGATTACGATCGCACGATGAAGATGTACGAGGACGCCAAGAAGATGGCCGTCGGTGCGACGATGATGACCGGCACGAAGCTCGACACGGTCATGATGGTCGGCTCGGGGTGGAGCGGTCACTTCAGTCGCCCGATCGCCGAAGCGATGTATGCCAACATCGCGACCGTTGGTATGCCGAAGTGGGATGACGCGGATCAGACGCTCGCCAAGGCACTACAGCGCGAACTGGGCCAGAAGGAAACCGGCTTGCTCGAAAAAGGCGGGAAGCTCGACGGTCCGGTGAATGAAGCGACGCGGATGGGCGGCGGTTCGGATGACATCGGCGACGTCGCGTGGAACGTACCAACCATCACGCTCAGATTCCCGTCGAATATCCCCGGAACTCCCGGCCACAACTGGGCGAACGCGATTTCGATGGCGACACCGATTGCCCATAAGGGCGTCGTCGCCGGCGCCAAGGTGCAGGCGATGACGATGCTCGATATTCTCCTCACGCCGCAGATCGTTGCTGACGCCTGGGATTATTTTAGCAACGTGCAGACGAAAGAGACGAAGTACAAGCCGTTCTTCGCGCCGACCGATCAGCCGCCGATCTGGCTGAACGCCGAGATTATGGCGAAATACCGGCCGGAGATGAAGAAGTTTTACTATGATTCCAAGAAGTACAAAACGTACCTTGAGCAGCTTGGGATAAAGTATCCGACCACTAGAACGACGCTCCAATAACCGCAGTGGGAGTGGGAGTGGGAGTCAGTGGGAGTTGTAGTGCGAGCAGCGAGTAGTAGATCGAGTGCGAGCGAACAACTCCCACTATTCTCCCACTGACTCCCACTCTTATCTGCAGTTCAAACTCCAAACTGCCGAAAATGATGATCAAGATGCAAATACGCCCATCGCTTCCATTCGCTCGGCGACATATCACCGAATAGCGGATGCCCACGCATCGGCGCGGAGTGTGCGAGAAAGCGCTGCGTCGTTGCCTCCAACTCGGCGCGGTCATGCGCAAAGTGCGTGGGCTTCGTTCCCGAACGCTTCGGATCCATCTCCGGCATCGTCTTGAGTCCCTTCGGCCAGCGCATCGGCACATAGAGGCCGACGAACTTCATGACAGAGCGGCTGAACAGCGTGTCGACGCGCCGGAGGTCCTTTTCGCCAAGCGGTCCGCGAAAACTGTCCGTGAGATGACACAGCATTTCCGAGACCGTCATCGTTCCCCACTGTCTCGGAGAATCGTCCCGGAGGTTGCTTAGGCGGGCGAGGATCGCAGCGACATCGGGAGCGGTTTCGAGAGATTTCATTGTGCCAAGTCGGTTGAAGACGATGCTTTGCACACGTGCACCGGAACGCCGCTGAAGCCGGCGTTTCCAGTGAGCGTATCGATTCTGGCATCATCGGTGAGATCGTTGATACTCGCGCCGGCGTGCTGTGCGGCAACGGACATCTGTGATCCGGTGCGACCGTGCCCCCAGCCGTGCGGCATGCTGACGACGCCTGGCATCATCGAATCGGTCACTTCGAGTTCGACCTCGACCGCGCCGACGCGAGACGACACACGAACACGTTCGCCATCTGTGAGCCCACGGCGCGCGACATCCTTCGGATGCATGAGGAGCGTGCACTGCCGCTGGCCTCGCACCAGCCGTTCGCTGTTGTGCATCCACGAGTTGTTCGACCGCAGCTCGCGCCGCCCGATGAGCGCGAGTGAACCGTTCGTTTCTGCTGCGCGATTGAGCGCTGCTTCGACGCGCACGATGTCAGCAAGGAGCACCGCCGGGGCAAGTCGAATTCGCTTGTCGTCGGTGCGCAGTCGACCGGGTAAGCTCGGAGCGAGTGGCCCGAGATCGATGCCGTGCGGCGCGGCCTCGAGTGCATCGATCGATAGCCCCGAAGCGGCATAGGGTCCGGCCTTCAATCCGCGATCGAGCAGGCCGCGCGGGCCAGCACGTCGCAGCACGGCAGTCTCGATCCTCGCCTTGAGGCCGGCAATGAAGCCGCCGCGGCGAAATCGATTCGTCAGCTCGAGCAGAATTTCCCAGTCGTGCTTCGCACCCTTGGCTTTCGGAAACAGCGGCGGTGAATATTTTGCCGTGTTCCGGATCGCCAGCGCGTGAAAGACCAGATCATAATGATCCCGCTCGAGCGCCGCAGTCGGCGGAAGAATGACGTGAGCATGGCGCGTCGTTTCATTGATGTAGAAGTCGATCGCGACATAAAAATCGAGCTTCGCGATCGCCGCATCGAGGCGCGCGCCGTTTGGCGTCGATAATACCGGATTGCCGGCATGGGTGACGAGCGCCCGTATCTGACCGTCGCCCGGCGTATCCATCTCCTCAGCGAGCGCCGAGACAGGAAGCTCTCCGGCGAATTCCGGGAGACCGCGAACCCGGCTCTTCCAGCGGCCGAACCGGCCGCTGCCGCCGTATGTTCCGCCGCCTTTCAGTAGATCAATCGCCGGCTTCGTGAATAACGCACCACCGGGTACATCGAGACGACCCGTTACGACATTCAGTGCCGTGATGAGCCAGCAGGCGACACCGCCAAACTCCTGCATCGACACGCCAACACGTCCGTACGCTACCGCATGCTCGGCGCTGGAAAAATCGCGTGCAATTGTGCGAATGACGTCGGCGTCGATGCCGGTGATGGACGAAACTCGCTCCGGCGTGAAGGAGGCGACAGTCGCCCGCAGTTCGTCGATGCCGTCCGTAAACGCTTCGACCGATCCGAGCCGCTCCCGTTTCTCTGCGAAGATCACGTGCAGTAACGCCAGCAGCAAATAGGCGTCGGCGCCTGGCGTGATAAAGTGATGCGCATCAGCCAGCGCCGCTGTCTCGCTACGGCGCGGATCGACGAGGACGACGCGACCGCCTCGGGCGCGAATCTCCTTGAGTCGTTTGGCGGCGTCGGGCGCGGTCATCAGACTGCCGTTCGAAACAGCAGGATTCGCGCCGAAGATCAACAGATGATCAGTGCGCTCGAGATCGGGGATTGGAATGAGCAGCGGATGGCCGAACATCCAGAGCCCGGCGAGATGATGCGGGAGCTGATCGACCGACGTCGCCGAATATCGATTCTTCGTGCCGAGTGATTTCGTAAACGCTGGGGCGAAGAGCATCGCGCCGACGGAGTGCACCGTGGGATTGCCGAGATACACGGCCACCGAATCCTTGCCGTGCTTTGCTTGAACGGCCTTCAACTCACTCGTGACGAGCGCGTAGACTTCGTCCCAGCCGATCGCCGACCACGTCGTGCCGACCCGCTTCATCGGCGTGCGAAGACGATCGGGATCTTCGTGCAAATCCTGTAGCGCGACGGCCTTCGGACAAATGTGCCCACGACTGAACGCGTCCTCGGCGTCACCGCGAATCGATGTGATTTTCCCGGCGTCGGTTTCGATGACGATCCCGCACATCGCCTCGCAGAGCGAGCACGAACGGAAGTGCTTTACCGAAGCGGTACTCATCCGGCGATGTTCTTGATCATTTGCGCGATTCGCTCTTCGAGACGGCCCGTCGTGGCGCACCCTACCGGCTCGGTCGAATTGCCAGCGATGTTCGCCCCGGAACCAACCATGCCGATACGCATGCGTGTCGTGTTGTTCAACGCCGGATCGACGAGGATCATCAGCGCGATCGTAATCCGATAGTTGTCGGCATTCGGGCCGGTCATGCCGCTTCCGCAGTTGAGCCACGTCGACATCTGCGAACCGACAAGCGTCCGCGTGCGGCTGAATTCCTCGTTGCCAATCAATCCGCCGACCGAATCACGCACCGTCGCATTGAAGCCGAGCGTTCTGAATACTTGCGCGGCAGCGGTGAACGTCTTTCCGGTCGGTGCGTTCACCGTGTACTCCGAGGCCAGTGTATCCATGGCGATCGGATCGCGGTAGCCGCGCAGGCCAACGCGCGCTCGAAACGCAGTTTGTGCGTGCATGACCGCGACGGTCGTCAACAACAGCGCGAACAGGCAGAGCGATCTTGTGCGCATCGTGGCTCCTTCAGCCGATGTGTTTGGTAATCAAACCCTGAACCCTCTCTTCGAATTTCCCTGTACTGCCGCACGTCACCGCCACCTTCGACATCCCTGTGAGATCTTGGCCGCCAGCGATGAATCCGATTTGTACGTTGGTCCGGGTTGGTCCGTCGGCATCGTATAGAACAAACAGCACGAAGGAGAGACGATAGCTGTCAGCGTTTAAGCCCGTCGCGCTCGCGCCACAGTCGAAAAGACGCGAGAGTCGGAAGTCTGAAAAATTGGCCCGTGCTTCGAGCTTTCCATTGCCCACGAGGCGCGCCGATGTGTCATCGACAGTGAGTGGAATCTTCAGCTCGTCAAACGACGCCTTCACCGCGGGATATACTTTGGACGCCGGTGCGTCGAAGCGGTACGGAACCGTCACATCCTCGATCCGGAACGGCGCGAGATAGCCAGGAAGGGAAATCACGGCCCGTGATTGCTGCGCGCCGAGCGGCAGCACGGCAGCGCACACCAGTGCGAACAACGTCGTTCTATGGTGCGCTCGCATTGACGGAACCCTCCCACGGACCTGGTAGATATTCGGGAATCTCTCGCGGCGTCGTCTCGACGTTGTATACCCGGAACCCCCGGGCCTGGTAATGCGCGAGCGCTCCCGGATGATCCAAACTGCATGTATCGAGGATGACGCGCGAGGCACCGACGGCAAATGCGCGCTCCACCGCCTCCGTCAGCATGTGCGCGCCGAGGCCGCGTCCCGTGAATTCCGCGAGCAATCCGAAGTACTTGATCTCGACCACGTCGTCCGGCAGTCGCTCCAACTCGAAATAGCCGGCCGGCACTCCCTCGTCGGTCAACACCCACGTTTCGAGTCCGGGCGTCGCCAGTTGCCGGCCCCACTCGGCGAGCGTCCACGGGCGTCGGTCAAGCCAGTAGTACTCGCCACCGATTGCCGTGTAGAAAAACCGGTTGAGCGACGGAACCGGCGGCTCGATCCGCGCCACGCGTACGCCGGAGCGGGCGCAACGCTTGCCCGAGAGCCCGCCGGGGCTCGTGATTTCGAGGAACTGCCGCGTGACATCGACGGTGCGCATGATGGCGAATAAGATACCGGACGCCCAGGAACATACATATAGTAAGACCGCAGGCTCTTTTCAGCCCGCCTTGCGCGAACTCTCCAAAGGTGATGTAGCAGCCGATGACCATGCGCCTCTATTACACCGACGCGTACGCCGCTGACTTTTCAGCGACGGTCGTGTCCATCGACGGCGACCGCGTGGTTCTCGATCGCACGGCGTTCTATCCGACGAGCGGGGGGCAGCCATTCGACGTCGGCGCACTCGGCGGCACGGAAGTCACCGATGTCGTGGACGACGATACATCAATCGTTCACATCGTGCGCGACGCCGCGGCGCTTCACGTTGGCGCGACGGTCTCGGCGCGCGTCGACTGGACACGGCGTTTCGATCACATGCAGCAGCACACCGGTCAGCACCTGCTCTCAGCGGTCTTTGCGGAACTGTTCGGCCACAAGACCGTGAGTGTGCATTTCGGCGACCACAGCGCCACACTCGATCTCGACACGGAGATTCTGTCGGCGCAACGTGTACTGAAAGCCGAAGAGCGCGCCAATGCCATTGTCTTCGAGAACCGCCCAGTGAACGTGACATTCGAAGATGCCGCAACTGCCACCGGCCTTCGCAAGGTGAGCGATCGTAACGGCGACATCCGGATCGTCACGATCGAGGGAATTGATCGCAACGCGTGCGGCGGTACGCACGTTCGGTCGACTGGCGAAATCGGACCGATAGTCATTCGCCGCATCGAGAAGACGAAAAAGCTGGTTCGGGTCGAGTTCATCTGCGGCTTCCGCGCTCTTAAACGCGCCCGCGCGGATTTTGAAGCACTGTCGTCGCTCTCGGCCACAATGACAACCGCAATTGACGAACTGCCAACACTTGTCGCGGCGCAGTCGGACAGACTGCGTGTTGCCGAGTCCGATCGACGGAACCTCGGAGACGAGTTGGCGCGCTTACAGTTCAGGGAGTTGTATGAGGCGGCGACGCCAGGCACCGGTGGCATTCGGCGTATCACGCAACAGTGCCCCGACATCGATCAGGCACGCGCGCTCGGTCAGGCGGCCGGTGCGTTTTCGAAGCTCGTCTTTGTTGCGACGGCCGCATCACCGCCGGCGATTGTCGTGGCAGCATCGGAAGACTCGGGTGTGAATGCCGGCGCCGTCGTGAAGGCAGCGCTCACCGCGAACGGCGGTCGGGGTGGCGGATCGCCTCGTCTCGCTCAGGGCACCGTCGCCGATGCCGCGTCTCTCTCGTGCGTCACGCAAGCCGTACTCGAAGCAGGCGCTAGCTAGCCGTCGATCTCTCGCCGCACGCGTTCGACCTGATCGAGATGTCGCGTGCCGTGCTGGATGTTGACCTCGAAGCAATCGCCAAGATTGAGCCGAATGATTTTGAGGATCGGCGATGCGATGCGCACGCGATTGAGATCGAGCGCCGATGCGCGGTCGAGCAGCGACGCGATGCGCGCTGTCTCCGCAGAGTAGATCGCCACGATGTTCGGACGGGCAACCGGCCCCGGCTGCATGCGCTTTGGCGCCAAGAGCTTCCGTGGCGCCTGGGGCGACACCGCTGTTGCCAGCATCCAGCCGACAAACGTCGGCTTCCAGAACGGCGGACACGCCGTCGGCTTCGCCGCCGCGATCGCGGTATTGATCCCCACGAGATACATCTCACCCGTGAGGACGAGATGCTCCAACACCTGACCGATGCTCCAGCCACCGTTCGACGGGCGCTGCGTGAGCTGCACGTCCGTCAGCCCCTCGGTTAACGAGATCGTCCGCGCGCCCGTCCGCGCCAGCGCGGTGCGCCAGCGGTGGAAAAGGGCTTCGTGAGTCTCGGGAGTGCGCGGCGGCATGGTATGGTGGTCTTGCAAGTGAACGTCTGAAGCACGTCGAAATGTTTCTCGACGGGCACGGCTCTCCGATGCTACCTTTCCGGCGTGAAAACCTCTCGCCGTGTTCTGTTTGCGTGCCTGACGGCTTTCGTAGCCGCGATGCTCATCACGGCCGAGTTGAGCGGCAGTCGTGCTACCGTCTACATCTTCAAACCCTTCGCGATTTCCGCTGTCATCGCGATGGTGCTGTTTTCGGCCAGCCGACCAACTTCAAAGTATCGGCTGCTCATCATAACGGGGCTACTCTGGTCGGCGGCCGGCGATGTACTGCTCATGCTCCCCGGCAATCTGTTCGCTCCGGGACTCGGCTGTTTCCTCGTCGCACACCTTTGCTACATCTCCGCGTTCGCGACGCATGGCAGTGGCCGCAAAGCGGGCATCGCGGCGCTCATTCTGTTTGCGCTCATTGCCGGTGTGATGCTATCGCTCATCTGGCCCGGACTGGGCGCGTTGCGCATTCCGGTGCTGCTCTACATCGGCGTGATCGCGACGATGGCCTGGCAAGCGTGGGGACGCTGGCTCCGTTTGCGCAGCAGTGGCGCACTGCGCGCCGCGATCGGCGCGCTCCTCTTTCTCGTCTCCGACGGAACGCTCGCCCTCAACCGATTCGGCACACCAACCGGCAGCGTCACGACGGCAACGATCGTCATTCTCTCCACATACCTCACCGCACAGTGGCTGATCGCGAGTTCGGTCGGCGGCGACTGATACTACTTTTTCGGAACGCCGTCGCACTGCGCGAGTATTCGCTTCGGCGCCGGTGATTCGGGAAAGAGGTCTCGCGCCACAAGTGCCTGAGGGCGTGCTTGCGTGCACTGGCCTTTGCCGACATAGCCGTCGGCGGCACGCATGCGAATGCGAAACGATCCCGGATCGAGCGATACCGCACGGTCGATCGATCCGTTCGTATAGGCCGCCATTGCCTGCACCTTCAGTGCACTCAACACAGCCGCTCCCGCGGTTGCGCCGATGAGCAGTACGAGCGCCGCGACTTTCCGGCTGCCACCGAGCTCGATGCTGCACACGGTCGGTCCGGCAGGAATCAATGCGCCAACGGCAGCCCACACCACGATCGCCGGCGCCGGAAGCAACAGGACGGCGTCGAACGTCCCCTCGAGGAGCGTGATCGCGAGGACGCTCACTCCCGCCAACGCCGCCAGCCGCTCCGGTGCCGAGAGCGCTGCATCGAGTCGCGATTGCATCGCACCGGCGGCGAGCAGCAGCGCGAACGCTCCGAAACAGAGCACCGCGACGGGCCCGCGCTCCGACAGCGCCGCAAACCAGTCGCTGCTCGGCCACGGATTCGCCGTCATCCCCGTTCCGTCAACAAGCGACGGATCGTCGGCCGGCGCGACCGTCGGATATTTCACCGGCCAGTTGCCGGGACCGACACCGAGCACCGGCGCATTCACCGCGAGTTGCACGGAGTTCTTGTACTGCTTGAGCCGCCCCTGTCCGCTCCCTTCGCGGTAGTTCACAACCCCTTTGACGGAATCGAGGTACGGATTGTCGCTCTTCCAATCGAGCGCGTTCGGCACGACGAGCGCGAGTGTAATACCGACGATCGTCGCGCCGACAGCGAACCCTGCGCGACGACGAGCGACCGCGGAGTCGAAAAGCGGTGGACCGGCGAGCACGGCAAAAACCGCGGCGATCCCCCAAACCATAAGCGCGAGCCACGCCGCTCGCGTGCGCGAAAGCACGAGAGCGGCGGTGCAGGCGAGCAATCCGAGCGTCCCGGCAATCGATACCAGCCACGATCTCGCCGCGACCGCACACCAGAGCAGCAGCGGCACACCAGCGGCGGCGAGGTGCGCCATGAAGTTGCGGTTTCCGAATGTGCCGCCCGGTGCGCGACTAAGCGTCGCGAACTCCATCTTCACGCCGTAGGCCTGGGCCAACGCGGTTAACGCGCCGACGACGACCGTCGCGCCAAGCGCTCCGGCGAGGGCGCTGCCGAGCCCCGCTCCCGCCACTTTGCGAGCACTCCAATAGATAACGGCACCGCTGATCGTGACGGCGACGGCGCGAACCGCCAGCCACTGATTCGTCGCGAACAGGCCCGATACGATGGACAGGGTGATCCAGGCGCCGAGTGCGATATCGGCCCGGGAAAGCCGAAGACGCGCGGATCCCGTGAGAGCGCAAATGCCGCTCACCAGCGCGGCAATGTGCAGCGCGAGCTCCTTGGGGACGAAGAACCGGTCGAGATCGAACGACCGATACGGCAGTACGAGAAGGACGCTGGCCAGCGCCCCGATCGTGATGGTCAGCAGGACCATCAGGCCGCCGTTGTCTTCCCCGGTTCGGCCGGCTCGCGTCGCCTTCTCGTCCATCCCCCGCCCGGAAAGTGTTGTCCGTCCCGCCCCGTCAGTCACAATCTACCGATTCCGGCCAGAATGCTGGAGCATTTGGCCGCCGTTACGCGTACATTATTCTGTCGGTACCCGCGCCCTCTGGAGGACGAATGACGCAGTACGATGATAAGAAGATCGCGGCACTCGTGAAGAAGCTCACGAAGATGCCCAAGCCGAAGGCCGAACCGGGTAAGACGTACGACAAAACTGCACCGAAGCGGGCCGTCGACGACAACGAGATCGACCGCGACAAGTTCTTCAAAGAGATGAAACGCCGGGAGTTCTGAAACTCCCCTGCCTCAAAGCGCCGTAGGGTACGCGAAGGGTACCACAGGATACGCACCGGTCCCGGAGGCCTCGTATGTGGGCAGTACTGCGCGTCATTCTTTTTGAATGGATTCTCGCCCGCATCGGGCTCCGCTGGCTGCTCGCGGCGCTCGTCGGTGTTCCCGTGCTGCTCATCGCGGTCATCGGCATCCCGACGCTCCTCATCGGCGGTGCGCTCGCGCTCATCGCGTGGCGCCTGCTATCGAAGCAGAACGCGAACCGAGTCGAGTGAGCCATCGGTTTTCGCCGGCTTGAGCTTGAGGATTTCGGCGACCAGCGAATAGACGTGGATGTTCTGGAACGGCGGCACCACCAGTCCGCTCTTGAAGGCCGGTCCTGACGCGACAAAGAGCGCACCCATGGATCGCAGTTGATTGTCGTAGCCGTGGGCACCGCCGATCAGCCACGGCGCCGCCTTCGCCGCGCGCGTGCGCGTCGTGATCGACCACCCTTCGTCAGCAATGCCGACGATCGGCGTGATACGCGATCCGGAATTGAAATTGAATCGCTTCGGCACGGCGGCTTTGCGATAAATCGCAAGATGCGGATTCGCATTTTTCAGTGCGTCGTAGACATACCGTTCGTGCCCTTTCTTCGGCACGATCGCGGCGATCGGTGTCCAGTCGACGACATCGAGACTGTCGAGTGAGACGTAGTCGTCGAGGAAAACGATCCGGTCAGGCTTGATCTCCGCCATTCCGTGGTCGGAAACGACGACAAGATTCACCTTCGTATCGTGACCGAGCCGCGTGATGCCGTTCATGATCGCGCCGACTGCGCTGTCGAGCCGGGCGATCGCCGAATCGGTTTCGACCGCGCGGGGCCCGTGTTTATGCCCGGCATCGTCCGCGTCGCTGAAGTACGCGTTGATCAATCGCGGCGCGCTGTCGGCCGGCAGTGCGAGCCACGCAAGCACCGCGCGCACGCGCTCGGCGTTGGGTACGGTACCATCATACTTTTTGTACCACGTCGGCCGCACGCCGCCGATCGGCGCCTCGGAACCGGGCCAGAAATACGCGGCTGCGCGCAGCCCCTGCTTCTCGGCCGTCACCCAGATCGGCTCGCCGAACCACCAGCGGGCGTCGCGCACCGCCGGATCGTTGCCGATCGCAAAACGTCCGAGTTCCGCGTCCCGCATCGAGTTCGCGACGATGCCGTTGTGCTCGGGATAGAGTCCGGTGACGAGCGCGTAGTGGTTCGGATAGGTCTTTGATGGAAATGACGGCACGAGTCGCTCGGCGCGGACGCCGCGCGCCGCGAGCGCGCGCAAATGCACCGCCGCAGGGCGATCGATGTAGTCAGCACGAAAGCCATCGAGTGAAATCATCACGACGGTCTGTTTCACTGCAGCCTGACGCTGCGCGCCGACGGCGTGAAACGCGAGCAGGCCGAACGTGCAGCCCCGCAGCAGGGTGTTACGCAGTCGCATCAGGATGGTCGAGCGTGAGGAACCGGCGAAGCACTTTTCCAATCAGCGATTTCGGTAGATCGGAGCGGAACACGACTTTTGACGGCACTTTGTAGAATGCGAGGTTCGTTTTGCAAAACTCGCGAATCTCGTCGGCCGTTGCCTGCGCCCCGTCGCGCAGCACCACGAACGCGACGCTGATCTCGCCATGCGCCGCATCGACGAAACCCCGCACGCCAACTTCGGCGACCGCCGGATGCCGAGCGATCGCCTCTTCGATTTCGCGCGGCCACACCTGCATGCCGTTGGCCTTGATCAAGTCTTTCTTGCGATCGACGATGAAGACATACCCGTCTGAATCCTGATGCCCGAGATCGCCCGTGCGCAGCCACGTCTTTCCGCTGCGATCGGTAAAGAGCATCTGCGCACTTTCTTCCGGATTGTTCCAGTATCCTTTCATCATTTGCGGCGCGCGGAGTAGAATCTCCCCTGGCGCGCCGGCCGCGACTTCCGTTGTCGGATCGTCGACGTCGACGACGCGCACCTCGACATCGGGCATCGGTACGCCCACCGAGCCGTCCTTCGACAGCCCCGTCATCGGCGTCGCAGTGAGTCCGACCATCGACTCGGTCATCGCGTACCCTTCGATGACGTTCGTGCCGGTCATCGCTTCGAAGCGCCGCTTCGTCTCGAGCATCAGCGGCACAGCGCCGCAGACGCACGCCTTCAGTGACGAGAAATCGATCTTTCCACGCTTCGCAAGCGGATGCTGCAGCATCGCGTTGTAGAGCGTTGGTACGCCGGCGAACGCTTTGGGCTTCGTCTTCTGAAGTGTTTTCAGCAGGTCGGCGATATCCCGTGGATTCGGCACGAGGATGAGCGTGTTGTGCCCGGTGATAGCGAGCGTCTGCACCGCACCGCCTCCGGCCGCGTGAAAAAGCGGAAGGGGACACAAAATCTGATCGTTCCAGTCGCTGATCACGCTCGCGACCCACGCCCGCACCTGCAGCCCCGTCATCACCAAATCGATATGGCGCCCCGGAACGGCCTTCGGCGTTCCGGTCGTGCCGCCGCTCAGCATCAGCACCGCGATGTCCGTCGGCCGAGCGCGCAATGCGGGATCAGGAGCGCGACCGGCGTTCGCCCCGATCATCGCGGCCATCAGCGGATCACCATCGCGCGTCGCAATGCGCGAACCGCTCTTCTTTTCGAACAGCAGCGTGAACAGCGCACGCAAAATCGGCGGGAAATAGTCCTTGATGTTCACCGCAATGACGCGCTGCACCGGCGTCCGCCCCTGCACGGCCTTGAGCCGCTCGTAGAACGGCGTCAGTGCTACGATCACCTTCGCGCCGATCGTATTCAGCGGATCGACCAGTTCCTCTTCCGAGTAAATCGGATTGATCGGCGCCGCGATCGCCCCAAGCTTCCACGCCGCGAGCTCAGCGATCAGGAACTGCGGACAGTTGGGAAGCATGATCCCGACTCGATCGCCCCGCTTGACCCCCTGCGCCTCGAGAGCCACCGCGAAGGCATCCGACGCGCGGATGAGCTCGCGCATCGAGATGGTCCGCCCCTTGAACCAGATCGCCGGATGCGACGGCCGCTCGCGTGCCCCGTCCTCGACATAGTCGAGGAGCGTGCGCTCGGGATACGGTGTCAGCGTCGCGGGGACGCCGGGGTCGTAGTGCCTGGTCCAGACGGGGGCGGTCATCGATGCATTTCGGATGCGTTCACGATAGGTTCTCAAGGGTGCATTCGCGGTCGAATGCGCCCCGAAAATCATTCATTAAAGAGAGCCAAATATGCATCATCGCACCCACCGCCACATCCCCGCGCTGTTCGCCGGCGCCGTCATGTCCGTGCT
The DNA here is from genome assembly GCA_043757365.1 of Gemmatimonadota bacterium. Lineage (GTDB taxonomy): Bacteria > Gemmatimonadota > Gemmatimonadetes > Gemmatimonadales > Gemmatimonadaceae > Fen-1231. The sequence continues at coordinate 29,035 of JAYVPN010000138.1, forward strand.
CGCGATCGCGATCGCGGCCCCCCATACGCTGGCCGCGCAGGGCCTCGCGATTCCGGCCGACAATCCATCAATTCGCCGCGCCCTCGAGAAGATCAAGACGAATAACTCGTGGACGCTCGATCAACAGGTGCAGCTCTGCGAAATCCCGTCGCCGCCATTCAAAGAGACGGCTCGCGGCATCGAATACCGGAAGCGTCTCGTCGCCCTCGGCTACGCCGACACGAAGATCGACTCGATCGGCAACGTCATCGCCGAGCATAAGGGAACCGGTACCGGCCCGACCGTGATGATCGCCGGCCATCTTGACACCGTCTTTCCGGAAGGGACGAACGTCAAGGTGAAAAAAGACGGCGATCGCTTCACCGCCCCCGGCATCGGCGACGACTGCCGCGGGCTCGCCGTCGTCCTCACGGTCGCGAAGGCGCTCAAGGAAGGCAGCATTCCGCACACCGGCACGATCCTCCTCGTCGGCAACGTCGGTGAAGAAGGGCCGGGTGATCTCCGCGGCGTCCGCTACATGTTCGGCAACACCTTCAAGGGCAAGATCGACTATTTCATCTCGGTTGACGGCATGGGACTTCACGTCACCGATCGCGCCGTCGGCAGCAAGCGCTACAGCGTGAAATTTACCGGCCCCGGCGGTCACAGCTACGGCGCCTTCGGCATGCCGAGCGCGATTCATGCGATGGGGCGCGCGATTGGAAATATTTCCGATCTTGAGGTGCCGTCTGGTGCGAAGACGACGTTCAACGTCGGCATCGTCAAGGGCGGCACCTCGGTCAACACGATCTCCGCCGACGGCGCGATGGATGTTGATATGCGTTCCGAGTCGGTAGCGAATCTCGAGGAGATGGACGTGCGTGTACACGCCGCCGTCGAGAAGGCGCTGGTGGCCGAGAATGCACGGTGGCCGAAGTCGAAGGCGAAGATCTCGGTGAAGTTCGATACGATCGGGATTCGTCCGGTGGGCAAAGTGCCGCAGACCGGTGCGACGCCGATCGTCGCGACCGCGCTGAACGCGGCAAAGCTGCTCGGCGAGGAGAATGCACCGACCGGCGCGAGCAGCACCGACGCGAACATTCCGATGAGCCTCGGCATTCAGGCGATTACAATTGGCGGTGGCGGCAAGGGCGGCGATGCCCACGCGCTCACCGAGTGGTACCAGGACGGTCCCGACGGGTATAAAGGACCACAGTGGGCGCTGTTGATCGTGGCCGCGCTGGCCGGTATGCCGCGCACCGTCACGCCATAAACCGTCTCTCGTTTCTCCGTTCATATACTCGTTTCTCCGTTCATATAAAGGAGTGCCGTCTCTCGTGCGTTTCTCTCTTCGTAGTGCTGCGGCGACCGCCGCATTCGTGTTCACCGTGCCGCTTGCGCCGGTAGGGGCGCAGCAGGGCGCGCCGACAACTCCGCCGAAGTTCGACCGCACCGGCGTCGGCGACACGTCGATTTTCGCGCCGTTGATTTTCGGATCACCGAGCGGCGCGCGCGCGGGTAGCGGCGCTCCCGGCTCTCGGTACTGGCAGAACAAGGCCGATTACGATCTGCGTGCGACGCTCGACACGGCGACGAAGTCGGTGAGCGGCGAGATGACGCTCCGCTACACCAATCACTCGCCCGACACGCTCACGTTCCTCTGGCTGCAGACCGAGCAGAATGCGTTCCGTGCGAATTCGCTCAACTCGTACATCTTTCCGCAGGATTCGCGGTTCGGCGCGCGCGAGTTCGCAGGCGGCTACACCTTCGCACGCATCGAGCAGGTGCTCGGCTCAGGCGCAAAAGCGCGCAGAGTCAAGCCAAAGGTTCGTGAAAACGAAACCATGACGAAGGTCGATTTTGCAGAACCTCTGGCTCCCGGCAAGACAGCGACGATCGAGATCGCCTATCGCTTTCCCGTTCCGGAACACGGCGCCGATCGTATGGGCCGCGAGGGTTCACTCTATGAAATCGCGCAGTGGTATCCGCGTGCCGCCGTCTACGACGACGTGCGTGGCTGGAACATCGAGCCCTATCTCGGACAGGGCGAGTTTTATCTCGACTACGGCGATTACAATCTCAGCGTGACTGTCCCGGCGGGCTACATCGTCGCGGCAACAGGTGCGTTGGAGAACGCAAAGGAAGTACTTCCCGCCGTGCAGGTCGCGCGCCTCGCCGAGGCGGCGAAAGGCGAGAAGGTGATCAACATCATCACGGCGGACGAACTGAAGAGCGGCGCCGCGCGCCCGAGATCGGCGAATGGCACCTTCACCTGGAAGTTCAAGGCGAAGAACGTGCGCGACGCGGTCTGGGCCGCGAGCCCCGAATACCAGTGGGACGCTTCGAGCTACAAGGGCAGTTATGCCTTCGCCTACTATCGTCCGAGCGCCGCCGACCTCTGGAAGGAGGCCGCCGATATGTCGCGGATGTCGATTCAGGAATACTCGGAGCGCTGGTTCCAGTATCCGTGGCCGCACATCTCGGCCGTCGAAGGGCCGATCAGCGGCATGGAATATCCGATGATCGCGATGGAGAATCACAGCCGTACGAAGTTCGATCTCTACAATGTCGTCACGCACGAGATCGGGCATATGTGGTTCCCAATGATCGTCGGCTCGAACGAGCGCGCCTTCATGTGGCAGGACGAGGGGTTCAATACCTTCATCAATTACTTCTCAGAAGCGCGCCGCTATCCCGAGCAGGGCGATCTCGCGAAGCGCGCGCAGAACGATCGCCTCGGCACCGTTGAAGGGGCGATGAAGGCCGGCGTCGACAAGCCGATTCTCGTCGGCCCTGATCGCATCAACCCGCAGCTGCTCGGTCTCGCCGCGTATGTGAAGCCGGCCGTTGGCCTCGAGTTACTGCGCGAAGAGATCCTCGGTCCCGAAACGTTCGATGACGCCTTCCGTACGTACACCGCGCGATGGGCGTTCAAGCACCCAACGCCCGCCGATTTCTTCCGCACCATGGAAGACGTCAGTGGCCGCCGCCTCGATTGGTTCTGGCGCGAGTGGTTCGTCGAGAACCCGCACTTCGATCAGACGCTCGACACGGTCGTCGTCCAGAAACGTGGTGATACGACGGTCGTAAACGTTGCCTACGCAAACCGCGCACGCGGTGTGCTGCCGATCCGTGCCCGCTTCACGCTGAGCGACGGCTCGAAGGTCGACTACAACTACCCGGCCGAAGTGTGGAGCACGAATACCACGCGATACGTTCGTCAATACAAGTTCGCCGGGAAGACGCCGGTGAGAATCGAGCTCGATCCGGACAAGCGACTGATCGACACCGATCGGTCGAACAACACGTGGACCGCACCGACAGTTGTGCTTCCCTGAGGAGGATGCGCTGATGCTACGTCGCGATTTTGTTCGATTCGCTGTTGGTGCGGGGGTGGGAGCATTCGCCCTGCCGCGTCTCGCTGCGCTTCCAACGATGACCGTGTACAAATCCCCAAGCTGCGGCTGCTGCAAAGAGTGGGTAAAGCATGTCACCGCTGCGGGATTCACCGTGAAAGTGATCGACATGGACGATCTGAGTATGATCAAGCGCGCCAATGGTGTGCCTGACGCGTTACAGAGTTGCCACACCGTCCTCGTCGGGTCGTATGTTGTCGAGGGTCATGTGCCGGCGGACTTGATCAAGAAAATGCTCTCTGAAAAACCGGCCATCGCCGGACTTGCCGTTGCAGGGATGGTGACCGGTTCGCCGGGTATGGAGCTGGGTAATACACACACCCCGTACTCCGTCATGGCGTTCGACACGGCCGGAAAATCGAGCGTCTACGCAAAACGCTGAGCTCCGCCGCGCTGCGCCGCACGAAAAAGAAAACGGGGGCCGCAATTGCGGCCCCCGTTTTCACTTCCAAGCTGGGGCGGTAGGAGTCGAACCTACAACCGTCGCATTAACAGTGCGATGCTCTGCCATTGAGCTACACCCCATCGGCCCGAATCCCGGCGCGACTGTGCGCCGGGATTCGTTCAATGAAATGTAGCAAGCTCGCGGTGCTTTTCCACCCGTGCCTGCAGGCAAACCACGACCGCTTTCGTCGGGCGTGCCTCGGTCCGTCAGGGCTTTTTCGCCGACTCGGTCCGCGTCGCCCGACGGGTGCCGCGCGTGATGTTCACCGCGCCCTTCTTCTCGAGATGTTCGCCGCGCTTCGCCATCGCCGTCGACTGGTTCTCCATCCGGGTTCCCTTCGCCTCGACCGAGCTCGCCCGACGTTCGACCGCAGCGGAGGCCTTCTCCTTGCCGGCCGCGTCGAGGTTGTCGCTCTTCGTCTCGAGTTTATCGCCCCGCGCGTCGACCTTGGCCGCCTTGGCGTCACGCTTCGCACTGTGCTTCTCGAGCGTCTCCCCGCGCTTCTCCTCGGCGGTTCCCTTCTTGATCAGCCCCGACCCCGGGGTCCGAGTCGTTGTCGCCTGGGCCGACATCACGGCCGGGAGCAGCACCGCACCGAGAACGGCCATGAACTTCGCTCGTAGTGAACGCATGATTCCTCCTTGAAGGACCTTGAAGGTTGGGCGCGATGCGCGCCCTCTCTACTTTCCTGTGCTGGTACGACGGCGTCATCACACGCCGCGTTAGTTATCGGACGCGAAACACCGGCGCGGCGTGACACGGGTCACGAAAACCCAACAATTATCCGCCGACGGCTCATCGTCGTCTTGCGCCACCGTCGCGCCGCCGTCGCGCCGCCGTCGCGCCGCGGCTACGTTCCCTCATCACCCTCACGCCCGAAGGAACTCCTCCGATGCGCCTCACCTCTGTCGCGTTTACCCTCGGTCTCGCCGTGCTGAACGTTCTTGCCGCGTGCAGCAAGAGCGACGTCAGCAAAGGCGGTGCCTCGGCTGCCGACTACGTCGCCGGCATCGCCTCATCGATCGATCGCTTTTCGAGCCCGAATGGAAAGTTCACGGTCGATCTCCCCGGTCTCTGGCGCGGCTACTACAAAGGCGTCGAGCGGGCCGACACCACCGGCGGTGCACGATTCTCGGTCGAGTTCGTCTTCGCACCCGACGCGACGTGGAAAGCCGAGCCGCGGACACTGATGGTCATCCGCATTTTCCAGAAATCGGTGTGGGAGACGGTGACGGCAAAGCCTGGTCCGCCGATCGCCGTGCAGATCGGCGCCAAGGGCGACGATGTCTTCACGATTTCATTCAGCGGCGCGAACCCGTACAAAGCCGGCACTCCGGAAGCGGGGAAGTACGACGAGTTGATGCTCTCGGTGATCAACAATCCGCGGGGACTGTCGCTCGTCGCGAAGTAAGACGCCGCCGCGCGAGGTACAGAAGCCCTCAGTCAGCGCTCCGCTGGTTGAGGGCTTTTCGCATCACGTTCGATTCTTTGGATAGCCGGCCGCACATCACGTCACAGAGTTTCAGGACGTCCTTGTCGGCGAGCGAATAGTAGACGTATAGCCCCTCCTTCCGCCGCGCCACGAGGCCGGCGGCGTGGAGCTGCCCGAGATGGCGGGATAAATTGGCCTGTCCGATCCCGGTCGCTGTCACCAGCTCACCGACTGTGCGCTCCTCCTCCCGCAATTCATACAGGATGTGCAGTCGCGTCGGCTCGCCGAACGCTTTGAAACGCTCGGCGACAATTTCAAACAGCTCGGGAGTCATGCGCGCAGGAGGCATAGTCGCTCGTGAGGGTAGGACACTATTCAACTGCATAAGAAAGTAGTCATACAGTGATTCAATGGCCAGCGCAGGCTGCGTCGGACGCTGAACGGGGCGCCGCTTCACACGGCGCGGCGACATCCGAACATTCCGAACCGCGCGAGAATCTTCTCGAGCGGGCAGAATCCCGTGAAACTGGACTGCAGCAAATTGGCGCCGACAAATGCCGTGAACCAGTACCATATCGGCGAAACGGTGGCGCCGAGGGCGAGCGACGCGAGGATGAAGACGCCGGCGAATCGCCGGATGATGTGGTCGTTACACATGGTGATGGATTCCGGTGAGTGGGTATTAGGGTGTTATGGACGACGGCGCTGGAGTTCCCAGTACAGCAGCGGGACGACAATCATCGTCAGGATCGTCGCGACCATCGCACCGCTCATCAGCGCGACGGCGAGCCCCTGGAAAATCGGATCGAGAACCATCACGATGCCGCCGACGACAACGGCCGCTGCCGTGAGCGCGATCGGACGGAAACGCACCGCGCCCGACTCCAGCACCGCTTCGCGCAGCGGCCTGCCGCGCGATTCGGCGAGCTGAATGAAATCGACGAGGAGAATCGAGTTCCGCACGATGATCCCGGCGAGCGCGATCATCCCGATCATCGATGTCGCCGTGAAGAACGCGCCGCTGATCGCGTGACCGGGCAGAATGCCGATCAGCGTCAGTGGAATCGGCGCCATGATCACGAGCGGAATCGTGAACGACTGGAACCAGCCGACCACGAGTACATAGATCAGAATCAGCACGATCGCGAACGCGAGCCCGAGATCGCGGAACACTTCGATCGTCACCTGCCACTCGCCGTCCCATTTGATCGCCGTCTCGTCGGCGTTGGTCGGCTGGACCGAATTGTAGCGCACGATCTGCGCGCCCCGCACGCGGATCGTATCGAGTGCCTTGTTCATCTCGAGAATTGCATACACCGGTGCCTCCACCGTTCCGGCAACATCGGCCGTGACGGTGATCAGCGGCCGCTGATTCCGCCGCAGTCGGTCCTGTTCCCGGGTGCGTTCTTCGATCCGCACGAACCGGCCGAGCGGCTGAGGACCACTCGCCGTCGCCACCGGCACGGCGAGCAGCGCTTCGCGCGACGATCGATCGGCGAGCGAGAGTCGCGAACGAATCACGACCGGTTCGCCGGCATTCTCCACCGCTCCCATCGCCGCCGACGCTCCCGAAAGTCCGAGGTACAGCGTCTGCGCGATCTGCTCGACTCCGGCACCGGCCGCCGCCGCGCGCACGCGGTCGATGCGAAAGACCGCCGTCGCCTGCGGCGCCGTCACCGACCAGTCGACATCAACGACGCCGGGCGTCGATTCAAACACATGCTTGACGGCCGTCGCCGCCTCGAGACGCGTACTGTCGTCCGCCGCATACACTTCGGCGACGAGCGTCGAGAGCACCGGCGGTCCGGGAGGGATCTCCGCGACCTTGGCAGACGCGCCGTACACCCGGGCGATCGAGTCGACCGTCGGACGAACGGCGACCGCAATCTGATGGCTCTGACGGGTGCGCTCGCCTTTGCCGACTAGGTTCACTTGCACGTCGGCAACGTTGGCGCCGCGCCGCATAAAATAGTGGCGCACCAATCCGTTGAAATTGAAGGGCGCCGCCGTACCGGCGTACGTCTCCGTACTCCGAACCTCGGGCACGGTGCGCAGATACGCGGCGATCTCCTGCGCCGCCGCCTGGCTCGTCTCCAGCGTCGCGCCCTCAGGGAGATCGAGCACGACCTGGAATTCACTCTTGTTGTCAAACGGCAGCATTTTCACTTGTACCGCTTTCACGGCGACGAGACCAACGCTTGCGATGAGCAGCACGACGATCGTCGCGTAGAATCCCGCACGCAGCCGCGGCCGATCCATGAGCGGCGACATCACGCGCGAATACCAGCCGGCGAACGCGCCGGACTCTTCCTCTTCATGCGACGCATCGTGCGGCAGGGTCGTCGGCACGACGTGTCCCTTGAGCAGTTTGTAGGCGAGCCACGGCGTCACCATGAACGCGACGCCAAGCGATGCGAGCATCGCAACCGACGCGCCGACCGGGATCGGCCGCATGTACGGCCCCATCATGCCCGAGACGAACGCCATCGGCAGAATCGCTGCGATCACCGTGAAGGTGGCGAGAATCGTCGGATTGCCGACTTCGTCGACGCCATCGATCGCCGCCTGCTCGGGCAGACGGTCGCCCATACGGAGATGGCGGTAAATGTTCTCGACGACGACGATCGCGTCATCCACGAGTATGCCGATCGAAAAGATCAGGGCGAACAGGGTGATGCGGTTGAGCGTGTAGCCGAGGGCATAGTACGCGAAGAGCGTCAGCGCGAGCGTCACCGGCACGGCAACCAGCACGACGAGCGCCTCGCGCCAGCCGAGGAAAATCCAGATGAGCGCCGTGACCGACAGCGTGGCGATGAGCAGATGGAGCATCAGCTCGCGCGCTTTGTCGCCGGCCGTCTCGCCGTAGTCGCGAGTCACCGCGACAGTGATGTTGCCGGGAATCGTCTGGCCGCGTGCGGCGTCGACCCGCGCCAACACGGCTTTGGTCACGTCCGTCGCATTCGAGCCCTTTCGCTTCGCCACGCTGATCGTAACCGCGGCCTCGCTCTCCGATCCGCGCTCGGCGTGGGAAACGTATTGCGTTGCCTCACCCGCTCCGTCGGAGATCTTCGCGACGTCGCGAATGGCAATCGGCACGCCGTTGCGAACGGTGATGACGAGTGACCCGACATCTGCGGCGCTCGCGACTGGCGCGCCGGCGCTCACGCGCACCGTGGAGTTGGCGGTGCTGAACTCGCCCGCTTGAATGCGGGCGCTCGCCCCGCGCAGGGCCATCATCGCTTCACCGGGACTAATTCCCGTTGCTGCGAGCCGCGCCGGATCGAGCGTCACGAGAATCTCGCGCGGTTCGCTGCCGATCACACGCGTCGCAGCGACGTCGGCCACGGTACGGATTTCGTCCTCGAGCCTGATCGCAACCGTGCGCATCGTTTCGCGATCCGCCGTTGCCGAGTGCAGCGTCAAGGCGAGCACCGGCACGTCGTCGATCGCATGCGGCTTGACGACAGGTGGGAGCGCGCCCGGCGGCGCCTCGTCCATCGCCGCGGCGAGCTTCGCGTGCACCTTCGTGATGCTCGCTTCCTGATCCTCACCGACCTTGAAGCGCACGGTGACCATCGCGTAGCCGTCGCTCGCCATCGCGTAGACGTGTTCGACGCCGGCCAGTTCCTGCATCCGCCGTTCGATCGGTCGCACTAGGCGCTGCTCGATCTCGGCGGGCCCCGCGCCCGGCATCGCCGCGATCACGTCGATCATCGGCACGGAGATCTGCGGTTCTTCTTCGCGCGGCGTCGCCAGAAGACCGAGCACACCGACCGCGAGCGACGCGATCGTGATGAGCGGCGTCAGCTTCGAGCGGATGAATGCCTTGGCGACGCGACCTGCAATTCCGAGACTCATGGCGTTGCTCCTGTCGCGACGAGGACCTGCTCACCGGCACGAAGGCCGGAGAGAATCTCGATGTCCGATCCGACGGCCGCTCCGACTTTGACCCAACGAATGTCGTCCGCTTTTCCGACGCGAATGCGAACGCCCGTCAGGTCGGCGCGATGCAGCACCGCCGCCGCGGGAACGAGCAGCGCGTGGCGCTGACCGGCCGGCAGGCGAAGGACGGCGCCGCTCCCCGAGGCCAGCAGCCCTTTGGCATTGTCGACGATCGCGTTGATGACATACACGCCGCCGGCCGGAGACGGTACCACGCCTTCGACGATGGCAACGACGGGGACACCATCGACCAAAGCGTCGAGCCGGTCGCCACGCGTGATTCGGCGCGCCGCCTCGGGCGATGCCGTCGCGGTAATGCGCAGTTTCGTGTCATCCTGTATTTGAACGAGCGGCGCGCCCGGCGCGGCGAATGCGCCCGGATCGACGAACCGTTTGGTCACGCGCCCGTCGAACGGCGCACGCACCGTTGCATAGTCTCTCGACGCGGCAACTTCCGCCGATGACGCGCGTGCCGCACGCACACCGGCGTCCGCCTGCGCGAATCCCGCTTCGGCCGCGTCGAGCATCACGCGCGGCGCGGCACTGTCGGCGTAGAGCGCGCGGACACGCGTCAGCTGCTGCAGTGCGTTCGTGCGGCCCGCGTCGGCGGCCGCGATAGCCGATGTCATCTGCGAAGTCTTTGCATCGAGATCGCGGGCGTCGATACGCACGAGCGTTTGCCCGGTACTCACGCGGTCGCCTTCATGCACGAGGACTTCTGTGATGGACGCCATCAGCCGCGTCGAGACGAGCGACTGCATAATCGGGGCCGAGACGCCGTCGGCGTTTTGTATCGACGCGATGACAGAGTCGCGCACGACAACGGCGGTAGCATTGCGCTGCTGGTTCAGCGCGGTAATCGGCGCGGCGCTTCGTGGTCGGCTGTCAGCGCTCGGACCGCACGCAGTGGCAGCAGCAGCACAGAGAAGCAGAATGCGGCGGGTCATCGGTTGGTATCCTGTGAGTTGCTATTCGGTGTCGTTTCGATATCGAGCATGGCGAGCGTGGCCGGATCGCGGCCCGTGGCAAGACGGCGCGTCGCGAGCGCGGCGATGACGTCGTATCTGGTTTTGGCGAGCAGCAACGTCGATCGCGATTCACCAGCCGCGGCATCGAGTAGCTCGGCGACGCTCGCGAGTCCGCCCTCATACCGGCGCGTAACGATGCGATGCGCGTCGGCTGACTGGACGGCGCCACGTTCGGCAATCACCAGTCGTTTAAGCGCGACATCCACATCCGTCACCGCACGAGCGGCTTCTGTACTTGCTTGGGCCGCAGCGCCGTCGGCAGCCGCACCGGCGATAGCGGCGCGCGCCGACGTGGTGCGCTGATCGGCGAGTTCCGCGCCGCCCGAGAACGGCGTCCATGTCGCCATCACGCCGACCGTCCAGCTTTTGTCGCCGCCGAACGAGCGGCTTCGATCGTTCCAGTCCCATCGTGCGATGCCGTTCACGCGCGGAAGCAGTGAAGCTCGGGCGCGCTCAGCGTCGGCGCGAGCCGCGCTCGCGCTGAGTGCCGCAGCGGCTACATCGAGCCTCGGTATCGGTGCCGTATCACGTTCGGCCGCGACGAAGGCGCGGAGCGCGTTTGCCTGTGGTAGCGTACCGGAAGGACTCTCCACTGCTCCGTCGCTCGCTCCGATGAGCGTCCAGAGCTCGCGGCGTGCGGTCGCTACGTCACCGCGAGCCGTGGCGAGATCGGCTTCGATTTCACCGCTCTTTACCGATGCCATCAGCGCATCAGCCGGAGTGACCATGCCATTCCGCTGCATCGACTCGGCTTGCCTGACATGGGCCGCACCGGCCTTCATTGCAGCTTCGAGTGTGTGCACGCGTTCATCGGCCAACTGCACACCGAAGAAGGCACGGACCACATCCGCGCGGACGGTGCTGCTCGTGAAGGCAGCACTGGATACGCCTGCGTCGGCGGCGCGCGTCGCGGCACGACGGCCGAGCCAGGCGTCGGCGTTTAGAAGCGGCACGTCGGCGACAAGCCCGCTCGTATAGTTGGTGACGGGCGACGGATCGTTGAGGCGCGCCGGGTCGAAGTCGCTTTGGCCGATCCGTCGCTGACGCAGCAGTGTGCCAAATGCGCCGATCGGATCGGTCGTCCGGGCGACGCCACTTTCGACGCGCACCGACGGCAGGAGCCCGCGGAGCGCGCCGACCGCCTGGCCTGCACGCTCGGCGCGTTGGCCGGCGGCGATGCGATTAGGCACCGCTGCGGAGTCAGCGCGACGCAGTGCATCGGCCAGCCGGAGCTGGGCGTGTGCTGACGCGGGGACGGCGACGAAGGAGAGAGCGAGGAATGCTATCGAGAGTCGCATAGGATAGGGCTGGGGTGCGTAAATCACTATATAATCATATATACATACAGTGCTGACGTCAACACCCAGGTCACCGGCTTCGCTTGACACCATCACCGGCCGACACGATGATCAGCGCACACTCGAGATGTCGTGGTCCTTTGTCGCCTATTGCTGCCACGTAAAACACGAACTAAAAAGCAACTTGCCCGGTGGCCTTACTCCCGGGCTTGTTTGTCATCTTTTTTTCTGGTCGGTTCCGTGATCCTTCGCTCCGCCTCGCTGGCTGCGAAATTCTGCCCTGCGCTCCGTCAGGGCTCGGCGGTCGTCGCGCGCGCGAAAAGCTCAGCTGGCGGGATGCGCCGTATGGCCATGTGCATGCGCCTCAGCCTGTCCATGCGTCCCCACGCGGCCGGCGAGCGAATGCGAACTCGAACTGACTCTTCGAACGCACAGTCACCACGCCCCGGCCGCTCCCCTCGAGCGGCCTTTTTTTCATGCACGATTCTCTCAATCGCCAGTGTTCCACCGTGTCCGCTATTCTCGGCATCTCATCCTTCCCGATGTCGCCATCGGAAATCCGGCTGACGGTCAATTTGCAGCTGAGGCGAGGGTCGAGAGTGGCGATTGGGGAGCGAAGGTGTCGGACGATGTAATTGTCGCCGGCGTGCTTCAGCGCGACGGTCCGCTCGCCGAGGTGTGCCCACGGAGAAATTTCCAGCCGTCCTTCGTTTTGATCATGTCGATCGTAATCATCCCGCCGAACGTGAACGGTTTGCCGGTTTTGTCGATGATCGTCGTCTCGAACTTCGTGCGAAGATTGACAACGTTCGGCGCCAGCACCGCGATGCGAGGCGGTTCGGCCTTGTAGCGGATCTTGCTCCCGGTGCCGACCATCGCCTCGAACGCTGGCGCGATCGCATCTTTGGAGGCGTAGCGCACCTCGCCGTCCTCGATCCATTCGAAACGTGGATCGTTGGCGTAAAATGAAAGCACCGCAGGCCAATCGGCGGCGTTCAGCACCTCGGAGTATTTCTGAAACGCCGCGCGCGCCTCGCCGCCGGGATCGGCCGCAGGCGCGCGCTGCGCCGCCAACGGCGACGCACAGAGGACGATACAAGCGATCACTGTACGAATGGCGCGGGGCACGGAAGCTCCTCATCAAGGTCTCCCGCAAACTGCCCCGCGTACAGCACCCGCGCCAGCAGGCGCTCAGCATCACGAAACCTCTATGGGTTGGTACTTTTGGGTGATGGCGCCGTGCCCGTCCGAGGGCGAAATTCTGCAGGAATGCGACTATTTCCCCTGAGCCGACGCGCCGCTTTCCTCGCGTGTGCAGCGATTGCCCTTCGGGCGCCGATCCCTGCGGGCGCCCAGATTGCACCCGCCACTGCGCTGGGCCGACAGTCGCTCCGCGGCACGTGCAACGGCGAAACGATCACGCAAATCGATACGCGTTCGTATCCACCGGGCTCGACGACCGCCGGCGACGTCTGGAAGTCGGTTTCCAACGCGGCCGGTATGCACCACGCGACGACGCGCCCGGAAGTGCTTCTTGCGTACGTTCGCCTCGAACCGGGCAAGCCGTGCATCGAGAAGGAGCGCTCGGAATCGGAGCGCTTGCTGCGCGGCCTGCGGTTCATCGCCTCGGCGAACATTCGGACCGTTCCCGATGGACCGGGCCTCGTCCGGCTCGTGATCGAGACGGTCGATGAAATTCCGATCGTCATCGGTGGAAGTTTCGATCACGGACGTATCAGTTCTGTTTTGCTTGGCACGGAAAACTTCGACGGACTCGGGCTCGGCGTCGAGATCAGCGGCGAGCGGGGCGGCGCGCTTCGCAATGGATTCGGTGCGACCGTCGCCCAATATGGCGCGTTCGGCCGACCATATCTCCTGATCGCCGAAGGGCAGCAGCGGCCACAGGGCGAGTCGTGGAAACTCGAACTCTCGAATCCGTTTCTGACCGACCTGCAGTTCGGAAGCTTTCATACCGGCGCCTCCTCCCAGAATGCGTACTATCGTCTGATTCGCCCCGGCGATCTCGACGATGGCGCACGATACGTGCGTCGGCTGAGTTATGACTTCGGCATCGGCTTTCGCATCGGGAATCCATCGACGCGCGGCGTCGTCGGATTCCTCGGTGGGTTGCTCATGGGCGAGCAGGTCCGCACGGGCGATGAGGCGGTCCAGCTCACCGACAGTGGACTGATGAAGTTGCCAGCTGCCGATACGGCTGCGCGGCGCACGTATCCGTCACTCAGCGTGACGCGCCTCGCCCTCGCAGGCGGGTTCCGCAAAATTCGGTTCACCACGGTCAGCGGCTTCGATGCGCTCACCGCGCAACAGGATATGGCGACGGGCATTCAGCTCGGAATTCTCGCCGGGCCAAGCATTGCCGCGACCCGGGGCTACGCCGACGTCTTCGTCTCCGGTGAACTCTATTCCGGCATCGGTGATACGGCGCGCTTCGCCGAACTCCGCGTCTCGATGGAAGGAAGTGCCAACCAGTCCTCGCAGGGATGGCAGGGACTCGTGATCGGCAGCAAGCTTTCCTTCTATGAGAAACGCTCGAGCCGGCACACGCAGACCGTCAATCTTGAATTCTCGGCAGTGCAGCACCTGTTCTTCCCATTGAATCTTTCGTTCGAAGATCATGAAGGAGGACTGCGCGGATTTCAGCACACCGGTGCATCCGGCGGCCGACGCGCCATCCTTCGCCTCGAAGACCGCTGGATCATCCCGGTGAATCGTCGCGCCGATTTCGCGATCGCCGGCTTCACTGACATCGGCCATCTCTGGGCGGGCGATGCGCCGTATGGCGTGGATTCCAAGGTCAATAGCTCTGTCGGCCTCTCATTGCTCGCCGCGTATCCGTCAGGCGGCAAGCGACTGTACCGCGTCGATCTCGCGGTCCCCGTCGTCGGAGACCGTTCGTCGCGCTTCGAAGTGCGCTTCAGCGTTTCCGATCGCACCCGGACGTTTTGGCGCGAGCCCGCCGACGTCGCAATCGCCCGCACCGGCGCCGTGCCGCGCAATATTGGCGGCTGGACGCCGCACTAAAATCCGACGACCGCGTTACTGCGTTCGGCAGGACTCGACGACGTCACACCCAGATCTTCGCTTACTTGCGCGTCAGCGGCTTGTACTTGATCCGGTGCGGCTGATCCGCGTCCGGTCCCTTCCGCTTTTTCAAATCTTCGATGTACGAACCGTAATTGCCCTCGAACCAGACCACTTCGGAATCGCCTTCGAACGCGAGAATGTGCGTCGCGATGCGATCGAGAAACCAACGATCGTGGGTAATCACGACCGCGCAACCGGCGAAGTCGAGTAACGCTTCTTCAAGCGCGCGTAGCGTATCGACGTCGAGATCGTTTGTCGGTTCGTCGAGCATCAACAGGTTGCCGCCTTCCATTAGCGTCTTCGCGAGATGGAGGCGATTGCGCTCACCGCCTGAAAGGTTACCCACCTTTTTCTGCTGGTCGGTTCCCCGAAAGTTGAAGCTCGAGAGATAGGCGCGGCTGTTGATCTCCTTCTTGCCAACCATCACCTGCTCGAGACCATTCGAGATCTCTTGCCACGCCGTCTTGTCGGCGCTCAGCGTCCGGTTCTGATCGACGTATGCCAACTTCACCGTTTCACCGATCTTCAGCTCGCCGCCGTCCACCGACTCCTTGCCGGTGATCATCTTGAACAGCGTCGTCTTGCCGGCGCCGTTCGGTCCGATGATGCCGACGATTCCTCCGCGCGGCAACGAGAAGTTGAGGTTGTCGAACAGCAGCCGGTCGCCGAACGCCTTGCTGACGTTCTTCGCGATTACGACATCGTTACCAAGCCGCTCCGGTGGCGGAATGACGATTTCATTCGCTGCGATCTTCTCGTTCTGCGCCTCGCTCTGGAGATCTTCGAACGCCTGGATACGGGCCTTGCTCTTCGCCTGACGGGCCCGCGGCGCAAGCCGCACCCATTCGAGCTCGCGCTGCAGCGTGCGCTGACGGGCGCTCGCGGTTTTTTCTTCGAGCGCCATGCGGTTCTGCTTCTGATCGAGCCAGCTCGTGTAATTGCCTTCCCACGGAATGCCCTTGCCGCGATCGAGTTCGAGAATCCACTTCGCGACGTTGTCGAGGAAGTATCGATCGTGCGTGATCGCCACGACCGTCCCCGGGAAATCGGCGAGGAAGCGCTCGAGCCACGCCACACTCTCGGCGTCGAGATGGTTCGTCGGTTCGTCGAGCAGCAGCATATCCGGCTCTTCGAGTAGCACCTTGCAGAGCGCCACGCGGCGACGCTCGCCGCCTGACAACTTCGTCACATCGGCATCGGCCGGCGGCAAACGCAACGCGTCCATTGCGATCTCGAGCTTGCGGTCGAGCTCCCACAGATTGTGGTTGTCGATGTACTCCTGAAGTTTGCCCTGTTCCTCGAGGAGCGCGTTCATTTCGTCGTCGCTCATTGGATCCGCGAACTTCATCGACACTTCGTTAAAGCGGTCGAGTTTCGCGCGTTGCTCGGCGACCGCCTCTTCGACATTTCCGAGGACAGTTTTGTTCGGGTCGAGGTTCGGCTCCTGCGGAAGGAAGCCGATGCGCGTCCCCTTATGGGCCCACGCCTCGCCCTGAAATTCTTGATCGACCCCCGCCATGATGCGGAGGAGGCTGGATTTACCGGCGCCGTTCGCGCCGAGCACGCCGATCTTTGCGCCCGGATAGAACGACAGCCAAATGTCGTCGAGAATGATGCGCGAAGGCGGAATCACCTTCCGCAGCGCCTTCATTACATAGATAAATTGCGGTGCCACGTGACGGATACTCTGGAAGAGGGGGAAGTATAGCCCTCCAAAGCTAACGCATAGACGGTCCCGCTCCCCACCTCGGGGACCCGGCCGCTCGATCCCGTCACCGCCGGGCGGGATTTCGAACGGCACGCCCCGTCGCCGCATCGTACATTTCCTGCACGCCCTCGAGACCCCTGTTCCTTCGCACGAGAACTTCGCTTGGACTTCACGCACATCGCTGAACGACTCTCGGGCAGTCCCGCGTCGGCCATTCCGTTGCTATTCCTCGCGGGAATGCTGACTAGTCTGACTCCGTGCATCTACCCGATGATCCCAATCACCGCGGCGATCGTCGGCGGCACGAGCGTCGGGGTAGCACCATCGCGGGGACGCGTCATCCTGCTCACGTTGGCCTACGTCCTCGGCCTGTCGACCGTCTACTCCACGCTCGGACTCATTGCCGGAATGAGCGGCACGCTCTTCGGCACGATCAGCAGCAATCCGTGGCTCTATTTCGCGATGGCGAACCTGTTGATCGTTGCCGCGCTCGGAATGCTCGACGTGATACCCGTTCGACTTCCCGCCTCGATCATGCAGCGCGCTGCGACCACCGGTGAGGGCGGCCGCCTCGCCGGCGCCCTCGCGATGGGCGCAATGAGCGGACTCGTCGCCGCTCCGTGCTCGGCGCCCGTCATGGCTGCAGTGCTGACATGGGTCACGACAACAAAGTCGCCGGTCCTCGGCTTTGCCTATCTCTTTTCGTTCTCCCTCGGCATGTGCACGCTGCTCGTCGTCGTCGGCCTCTCGAGCGGCGCAATCGCCAAGCTGCCGCGGGCCGGAACCTGGATGGTTTGGGTCAAACGCGTCTTTGCGGTGATCATGATCGGCGTTGCGGAGTATTACTTGTTGAAAGCCGGCCAACTCTGGATCTGACCTCAGGAATTCCTCGTGAAGAAGCTGCTCGGATATCTCGCTGCATTCGTTTTCATCGCTGCTCCGCTCGCGGCGCAAGAGTCGGGGATCGCCGTCGGCTCCAAGGCGCCCTCCGCCAAACTCGAAACGCTCGACGGAAAGCCGGCCGACATCGGCGCCTTCCTCGGGAAAGGCCCGGTGCTAATCGAGTTTTGGGCCACGTGGTGCGAGAACTGCCGCGACCTTGAGCCGGCGATGCTCGCCGCGCAGAAGAAGTACGCCGGGAAGGTCGAATTTGTCGGCGTGGCGGTCAGCGTGAATCAGTCGCCAGAGCTCGTGCGACGTTACGTCGCGAAGCATGGACTCGCCGGAACGCAGCTCTACGATCGCAAGGGCGCGTCGATTGATGCGTACGAGGTGCCCGCGACGAGCTTCGTCGTCGTCATCAACAAGGCCGGCAAGGTTGTCTATTCCGGACTCGGCGGTAAACAGGATCTCGACGCCGCGATCAAGAAAGCGCTGTAACTACTCTGTCGCGCCGCTCATCCCCGTGAGCGGCGCGTCGAACAGTAGCTTCGGCGGCTGCGGGTCGCGTGTGTGGTAGACGCGCAGCGTGTGGAGCATCCACGGTTCCTGCTCCCGTACGGCGAGCATCGGCTTCAATGAAGTCGGTGTGATCGTCGGATAGAAACTCAGCGTGCAGTGCGGTGTGAATGGATATCGTGCGCTGCCGAACGAGAGTCCGCTCGCTTTTATCCGTTCGTGCAACGCGCGAATCGGACCGTGCGGATCGAGCGGTAGCACCACAATCTCGCGCTGCAAAAAGCGCATCGGCGGCCCGAACGTCAGCGCCAAGGGCGGTGTCGACGCGGCGATCGGATCGATCGCCGCGCGGAGCGAAGCCATCGACGTATCCGGCGCAATCGCACCGGCGCCGGACGATCCCAGCACGGTTACGTGCGGCGGCGATTCATTCGCGAGCTTCGGATCGAACCGCAACTGCAGCGCGTGCAATCGATCGCCGATCGCGCCGTCCACCTCGGCGATGATGAAAATGCCGTTCACGGCTTATGGTCGAGATGGCGGCTCACCAGCCAACCGCTGACCGTACCGATTCCGGCACCGAGCAGGACGTCACTCGCCCAGTGTTTGTGATCGTAGACGCGCGAGATGCCGGTCAGCGTTGCCGCGCCGTAGAGCAGCGGCCCGAGCCACGCCGCCCGCCCTGGGGAACGTTGTGCCACCCGCGCGGTGATCACCGAGGCGAACGCGAACGCCGCCGACGTATGGCCCGACGGAAAAGACTGTGCCTCACCCGATCCGCCGATTCCGCGGCCGAACTTGAAGTCCGTTGCATTGCTCGGGCTCGCGTACGGGCGCATGCGGCCGGCGAGTCCCTTGATCACCGCCGTTGCGATGCCGCTCACCGCAACCGCTTCGAGAGCACGCTGTCCGTCCGTCGCGGTGACATTATCGTGCGTCAGCGCGCCGCCGGCCCAGAGCGCTGCGCCCAGTATCACCGTGCCCGGATCTCCGAACAGTCGCGCGCCGGTCATCGTGCCATTGAACGCGTTGTTCGTATGCAACGACGGCTGCTGCGACCACGACGAAATGCGCTGGTCGCGTTGCATCAGAAGCACCGCTCCCACCGCTGATGCACCGAGCAACCAGGATTCCCGTGCGTTGATCGCCGGCTCGGCCCGCGCTGCAGGGGCCACCGGTTGCTGCGCGCCGAGCTTGAGCGCGACGATCAGCCACAGCGCGGCGATTCTCATCGGCGCGACGCCTGGTGCGTCGCGACATCAGTCGCCGGCGGCAGCACCTTGTCGAGGAACGTCCAAGGATTCCGTGCGTGCCATGTCGCGACGGCAACGCCGACGGTCGTGCCGAGCAATGTCCCGACCACGACATCACTCATCCAGTGCTGGTGCGTGTAGAGCCGCGCGAAGCCCGCGATGCACGCCGACGTGAGTGCTGCTGCGGTCACACCAAGGCGTGGCAATGGTGCAAACTTCGTCGCGACGACGCAGATCGCCGCCGCGAACGCCCACGACGCCGTCGTATGACCCGACGGCATCGAGAAATACCGCGCGTCCATCCACCCGTGGTTGAAGTTCCAGTGCCACGGCACGCCGGGCGAGAGGAACGGGCGTTCCCGTCCAAGCAGGCCTTTGGCGAGGCCACTCACCGCACTCGCAAAGATGACCGCCTCAATTCCACGCAGCCCGGACTCGGCGAGCGCACGCTTTCGTATCCGGACGCCGACGACGATGATCACGACTGCGAAGTAGATGAGCCCTGGGCCGCCCCAGAAGTTGCCGAACTTCCCGAGCGCGCGCAGAATCGTGTCGGCTTGCATCGCCGGCGCTTGCAGCGCGAGTTCGACAGCACGATCGATGTTGTAGACGACGTTGTCGTTGACGGCGGGATCGATCACCAGCTCCCCCGTTCGCCGGCTTGGGCGATCACCGAGCCGAGCCGGGACGCCGCGTTCCGCCAGTTCACGAGCACGGCGTCAAAGGCCGCGTCGTGCGCACCGTCGCGGATCGCGCGGTGAATTTTCGAATGCTCCTGCACCGAGACCATGATTTCGCTCATCAAGAGGCTGACGTATAATCGTTCGTACCGCTCGGCCTGTGGTTTCACGGCGCGGTGCAATGCCAACAGTCGCGGTCCCGCGCCGGCTTCGACATAGAGGCGGTGAAACCGTTCATCCAGCTCAAACAATCTATCGTGATTCGGGCGCCGTCCGGATGCCGCGCCCTTGAGATTGTCGTTGGTTGCCTTCAGCCGGTCGGCGAGCGCGCGGCGCGCGACGGCGGTGAGCGACGCCGCGTGACGTGCGGCCTGGGCTTCGAGCGTACCGACGAGCAAAAACAGCTCGCGCGCGTCGTCGCCGGTCATCGGCGACACGGTATGGCGGGCCTGCTGCGCCGTCGCTCCAGCGAGCACATAGCCTTCCTGCTGCAACCGCTGAAGCGCCGCGCGCAACGGCGTGCGGCTGACGCCGAGGCGCAGGGCAAGCTCGGTTTCCACGAGCCGCGCGCCCGGCGCGACCTGACCGTGAACGATCAGATCGCGCAACTGCGCATAGACATCGCGCGGCTTGGTGGCCGTCCGGCGAGCCTTCGGTGCGATCACGTCGGTCCCGTCACTTCGGTGAGACCCACCCGTTCCACGCCGGACCGCGCACGACCTGCCCCGGCTTGGCGCCGGTGTGTTTGCCGTCGAGAATCACCGACACGCCGTTCACGATGACTTGCTCGATCCCCACGGAGAGCTGATGCGGTTGGTCGAACGTCGCCTTGTCGGCGATCGTGTTCGGATCAAAGACCACGATGTCGGCCTTCAGTCCCAGCTTCAGCACACCGCGATCACCGAGCGAGAGACGCGTTGCCACCGCGGCACTCGCCTTACGCACGGCTTCCTCGAGAGGAATCACCTTCTCGTCGCGTACATACTTGCCGAAGAGCCGCGTGAAATTCCCATAGGTGCGTGGATGCGTCAGCCCGCGCGCCGTCGCTGGATCTTCGCTGCCAGCGTCGGTCCCGAACTTCATCCACGGCTGTTTGATCTGCAATGCAACATTCTCTTCGCTCATCCGGAAAAGGATTTCGCTGAGTCCGGCATTCTCGGCGAGATTGAGATCGATGACGACATCGGTCCAGTGCTTCCCCATCGCAGCCGCGATCTCGGTGACGCGCTTTCCCTCGTACTGCTTGAGCTCGGGTTTCGTGAAGCCGACGACCATCACTTTTGACGGATCCTCGAGGCAGCTGTTCTCGAATCCCGGAATCTCGCGCTGCAAATCCACTTTCACCTGCGCGCGAATCGCCGCATCGCGGAGATTCGTCAGCAGCTTCCCGTCGGCCGCGTATTTCGGTGCGATGCAACTGGCAAAATTATTCGCGCCGGCGACGTAGAGATACATATCGGCCTGCACGTTCTGTCCCGCCGCGCGCGCCGAGTCGATCTTCGCGATCGCTGCCGGCATCTTCGGCCAGTTGCGCATGCCGGCCGCCTTCAGGTGATAGATCTCCGTCGCGACGCCGCCATCCTTGCCGACTTTGATCGCTTCGTCGATCGCCTCGAGCAGGTGGTCACCCTCGTTGCGCATATGCGTGATGTACACGCCGCCGAACGGGGCCATCGCCCTCGCGGAGAAAATGAGGTCGTCGGTCGTGTTGTAGTTGTCGGGCGGATACATCAGCGCGCTGGCAATACCGAACGCGCCGTCTTTCATCGTGCGTGCGACCATCGCCTTCACGGTATCACGCTCGGCAGCGGTAAATGGTGTCATTACCGTGCCTTTGGCGTAGGCACGCACCGTGCCGCTGCCGACGAACGAACCGACGTTCTGCGATACGCCGCGCGTCGCCATAAAGTCGAGCCAGCGCCCAAATCCGTGATCGCCGCCGAAGCCTTTCGCGAGCCGCAACGTCTGCGTGTCGGTGACGGTCTCGAGCAACTTCGCGCTCACCGGCGCGGGCGTGTCGCCTTCGCCGAGGATGGCAGTGGTGATTCCCTGCGTGACCATCGAGAGAGCGCGGCCGTCGCCGTTCATGAAGTTGTCGTAGGACTGCGCCTGGATGTCGATGAAACCAGGCGCGACCACGAGCCCGTGAGCGTCGATCCGCCGCGCGGCGGCCGACGCGGCGAGCGCGCCGCGAGGCGCGATGCGTGCAATTCGGTCGCCACGCACGCCGATGTCACCCCAGAACCAGGCGCTGCCGGTACCGTCGACAATACGGCCATTGGTGACCACGAGATCGTACGGCGCATTCCCGGGCGCGGCGGAGGATCCCGTCGCGCCCGTAACCACGGGCGCGCGGCAGGCCGCGACGAGCATCACACCGACTATGAACTTGCGCATTATTCTCTCCGGCGGCAATATTTGTATACAAATCTGTATGCAAATACTACCACTGCCGTCGCCGATCGCAACCCGTTCCCCCGCTCCGCTGCCATGACCGCTCCGGACTACGAACTCCGCGAACTTGCGTCGCACGCCGAACGGGCCGATGCCGTCCGCATGCAAGAGGAGATCTGGGGCGACGGATTCAGCGAACGCGTCCCTGCCGCGATCCTCATGGTCGGTTCGAAAATCGGCGGCGTGACCGCCGGTGCCTTCGACGCCGACGGCCGGATGGCGGGCTTCGTCTTTGGACTCACCGGCCTCAAGAATGGCCAACTCGTCCACTGGTCCGATCTGCTCGCGGTTCGCCCCCACGCCCGCGGGCAACGCATCGGCGAACGGCTCAAGCGCTATCAGCGCGAGCGCTGCCGCGCGATCGGCGTCGAGACGATGTACTGGACCTACGACCCGTTCGTCGCCCGCAACGCTCATCTCAATCTCAACATCCTCGGCGCGACGATCAGCGAATTCGTCCCCGACATGTACGGCAGCAACACGAATAGCGTGATGCACGGCGCCCTCGGTACCGATCGCTTCGTCGCCGCGTGGGCGGTGAGCGCCGAGCCGGTGCCGATGCCCTCCGATCCCGATCAGGTGAGCGGTGCGCCCGTCGCCGCGGGACCGCCGGGCATCGGGCCGGGCGCCGGACAGCCGCTTCCCGACGACCGGCGTATTGTGGTGCAGATTCCGCACGACTATCACGCAATGCTCGCCCACGACGTCGAACGGGCCCGTGCGTGGCGTCACGCGGCACGACGGGCGTTCCTTCATTACTTCGCACTCGGCTACCGCGTCTCCGCCTTCGTCCCCGGTCACGGGAACGATGCTCGCTATCTCTTCTCGCGTCCGGACTGACCTGTGCGCATCGACCAGATTACCCTGCGCGAAATCCGTCTCCCACTCAAAGAGCCGTTTCGTATTTCGTCAGGCGAGGTGACAGAGCGCCGCATCATGCTGCTCGAACTGCGCGACAGCGACGGCGCTGTAGCATGGAGCGAGTGCGTCGCCGGCGAAGCGCCGAATTATTCGAGCGAGACGATCGACACCGCCTGGATGATGATCGCACAGTGGGTCGCACCGCGCGTGCTCGGCACGGCGATCGAACATCCGGGCGAAATCCATGCGACGCTCGACCGCGATTTCCGCGGCCACAACATGGCCAAGGCCGGCGTCGAAATGGGCGCCTGGGGACTCGCCGCGACGCTGGCCGGCGAACCGCTCGCCCGCTTCATCGGCGGCACGCGCACCGAGATCGCCGCCGGTATTTCACTCGGCATTCAATCAAGTCCGGCGCGGCTTATCGAAAAGGCGCGAAGTGCGCTTGCCGAAGGCTATCGGAAAGTGAAGATCAAAATCGAACCCGGGCGCGACGTCGAATGGATCGCCGCCGTCCGTGAAGCACTCGGCCCGGACGCGCACCTCATGGCCGATGCGAACAACGCCTACACGCTGGATGACGCGCCGACGCTCGCCAAGCTCGATCAGTACGGTCTCATGATGATCGAACAGCCGCTCGCCCACGACGATCTCGTGCGGCACGCCGAACTGCAGCACATGCTCGAAACACCGATCTGCCTCGATGAATCGATCACCGGGATCGACAAGGCGCAGGACATGGTGTCGCTCGACAGCGGCCGGATCATCAACATCAAAGCGGGACGCGTCGGCGGCATCTCGGCGTCGCTCGCGATCCACGATTTTTGCCAGGCGAAACGTATTCCCGTCTGGTGCGGCGGGATGCTCGAGAGCGGCGTTGGCCGTGCGTACAACGTGGCGCTCGCGTCGCTGCCGAATTTCACGCTGCCCGGGGACGTCAGTCCGAGCGCCCGCTATTGGGCGCAGGATGTCGTGACGCCCGAGTGGACGATGAGTGCTGACGGACTCGTGCGCGTGCCACTCGACTCGCCCGGCATCGGCGTCACGGTTGATGTCGAGCGCGTTGCCGCGCTTACGGTGCGCACGGAAGTGTTGCGCGCGTGAGCATAGACGCCCTCTTCACCGCGGACGAGCGCGCGCAGCTCATTGCGCTGCGGCGCGCGTTGCACGCCAATCCGGAACTCTCGTGGCACGAGACGGCGACGCAGGCACGACTCGAGGCCGTCCTGCGCGATCGCGCCGGCGGCGAGATGGTTCGCGTCGCGACGACCGGACTCGTCGTCACGATACCGGGACGCGACCGTTCCGCACCGGTCGTCGCGCTCCGCGGTGATATCGACGCGCTGCCGATCACCGAGGCCACCGGCCTCGAATGCAGCTCGAAGACGCCGGGTATGATGCACGCGTGCGGACACGATGTGCATGCGTCGTGGGCCGTCGGCGCCGCCTTCCTACTCGCGCGCAATCCCGCCGAGGGCGATGTGCGGATCGTGCTACAGCCGGCAGAAGAAGTCGGCGAAGGCGCCAGCGCTGTGCTCGCAAGCGGTGCGCTCGACGGCGTTCGCGCAATCTTCGGCGCGCACGTCGATCGACGGTTCGCCGTCGGTGAAGTGGTCGCGCAGGCGGGTCCACTCGCCGCATCGACTGATTCATTCACGATCACGCTCCATGGCGCCGGCGCCCACGGCGCGCGGCCGCACGAATCGGCCGACCCCATCGTCGGAGCCGCCACGCTCATTCTTGCGCTGCAGACGATCGTGTCGCGTCGCCTCGATCCCGCCCAGCCGGGCGTTGTCACGGTTGGCGCGGTGCACGCCGGCAATGCTGCGAATGTCATTCCGGAGTCGGCCGAGCTCACCGGTACAATCCGCGCGACCACGCCGGACGTGCGCGCGCTGCTGACATCCGAACTCGAGCGCATTGCGCACGCCGTCGCCGCCACGCATCGCCTCACGGCGACAGTGAGACTCGCCGGCGGAACGCCGCCGGTCGTGAACTCGATTGACGGCGCCGCGTGGGCCGCTGACGCCGTGCGCGCCATACTTGGCGATGCCGCCCTCGTGCCACTCGGCACGACGAATATGGGCGGCGAGGATTTCGCGTTTTATCTCGAGAAGATTTCCGGCTGTTTCCTCCGCGTCGGGGCGCGTGAGCCGGGCGGTGAACGCATCGCCGCGCATTCACCTCGGTTCTATGCGGCCGAAGAATCGTTGTTCGTGGGCGCCGCCGTGCTCGCCGAGTGCGCCCGTACGGCGAGCGCGGCGCTAGCGAAGGCGCGCCACAGTACGTGAGTTAGCGCCTCGGGTAGCGGCTCGTCACTTCACGTGACATCGCGAGGTCACGCTCGAACATTCGCTCGGCTTCCTCTCCAACCGTCGCATCTTCGATCATTGCGTCGAGTTCGTAATTGATCGCTACGCTCAGCGGATTGAAGTCGGTCGAGCCGACGCGGGTCCAGCGACCGTCAACAACCGTCGTCTTCGCGTGCATCATCTCGCCCGACCATTCCCACACGCGGACGCCGTTTTGAAGGAGGCGGTTATAGAACTGCCGGGTGAGTCGGTGGATCCAGGGGTGATCGTATTTGCTCGGGACAAGCAGTCGGACGTCAACGCCGTCGCGCGCCGCGCCAGTGAGGGCTTCGACCTCAGCGAACGACGGCACGAAGTACGCACTGGCGATCCAGATCGAACGACGCGCCGAGAGCGCTTGGAGGTGCAGCGAGCGGCCGACGCGGAGCCGGAACGGCTCGCCTTCGACGATGCCGACGAGTGTCGGCTGGCAGTGTGCCGGATCGAGGTCGGCCCCGCGCGCGGTTTTTGTCAGGATCCGTTCACTGCGTGACGGGCGGATGCCTGCGGCCCGCAGCCACATGCCTTCGAACGAACTGGAGAGATCGGCGGCAGCCGGGCCGATGATACGCACGCACGTGTCGCGCCACTCCTGTCGCCGTTTGCGGATGAGACCGTGCTGCCATTCCTCGCCGATGCCGATGCCGCCGGTGATGCCGATCTTTCCGTCGCCGACGACGAGCTTGCGATGGTCGCGCGGTACGATGCCGAACCACGGACGCCAGTGCGGCGGATTGAAGACCCGCACTTCGACACCGCGGTCACGAAGCGCGCGCATGAATGAGGCCGGCGTGCCGCGCATACCGACCCAGTCCGTGAGCAGTCGTGCTTTCACGCCGCGCTTCGCGGCGGCAGCAAGTGCGTCGGCGAAACGCTTTCCGACGAGATCCGGCTTGTAGATGTAGCTCTCGAGCTGGACGTGCGATTCCGCGCGGTCGATGATCTCGATCATTGCATCGAAGGTCTCATCGCCGTCCGAGTAGAGGCGAATCTCATTTCCCGCCGTGACGTTCGCCGCCGCGATGCGCCAGAGCGCCCGCGCAAAAGCCGGCCCGCGCTCCGCCGGAACGGCGGGCGGCGCCGGCGGCGGCGTTTGTGGAGCGGGAGCCTTCGTCGTGGTCCGGGTTGGATGTCCACTCACGCTCGGAGATTGCCCTCGTGGACCCGTAAGCGGAAGGGCATCGCCGAGAAAATTCTGCTCGGGACCATCGGTGGCCACTTGCCGCGCCAGCGACGCCCGGCGATATCACGGTATGCTGAAAATCGACCTCACGGGCCAGCGCGCCCTCGTGGCCGGCGTCGCGGACGACGGCGGCTTTGGATTTGCCATCGCGAAGTCACTCGCCGAAGCCGGCGCGACCGTCTGCGTCGCCACCTGGCCGCCGGCGCTGAACATCTTTTTGAACCTCCTCG
>JAYVPN010000139.1:0-18125 GCA_043757365.1 Gemmatimonadota bacterium
CGGATTGCGCGGTAACGCGCAATCCGCGGCGGCTGTCGATGTTGCCGTTGCGGTATCCGCGTCTATCCGAGGCGACGTCTGACCCGCCCTAAACGGATGGCGACATGAGCACCGAAATCTGACGCGCTTTGTCCCCTGCCCGGTGCGAAAAGAAGTGATCGTTGTCGCACTTCGTGCAGTACGGGCTCGCGGTGATCTGCTTCACCCCACTCTCCTTCGCCTGCTCGGCGAGCAGCGCACGGAGGTCGACGTTGCGATTGCGAGTCGTCTGCCAGCCGGTGAGCTGCTCGAAGACGTCGGGGCTCACCTCGTAGCAGCGGCCGCAGATGGCTGGACCGAGGTGCATGCGGAGATCGGCGGGATCGAGGCCGAGGGCTTTGAGACGATCGATCGCTTTGGGCGTGATCTTCCCCGCCGTGCCGCGCCATCCGGCGTGAAGCAATGAGACTGCGCCGGACGGGTGGGCGATGAACACCGGCACACAGTCGGCGATCGTCACGGCGGCGGCGAATTCCGTGAGCAGTGAGAGATGGCCGTCGGCTCCCTCGACGCGGAGCCAGCCGGTCCAGGTGTCGCCGTGCTCGAGGATGCGCGTGCCGTGCACCTGTTGGGCGCTCGCGAAGCGCGGGACGACGGGCGCGAGTTCGCGTGCCATCGCCCGCCACTTCTCGAGTGCGGCCAGCGACGGCTCGGCGCCTTCACCGAGTCCGTAGTCGCCGGCGGCGCGGGTCGTCGTGAAGGCGGTGATGCCGAACGACGCGAAGTCGTGAACGGGCTCGCGCATCGGGATCACAACTTACTCGCGGCCGACTTCGACGCGGCGGATGCTCGCACCGAGCGCGTTCAGGCGCTCGTCGATGCGTTCGTATCCGCGCTCGATCTGACCGATGTTGTTGATCTTGCTCGTCCCCTTGGCGCAGAGCGCGGCGATGAGCATCGCCATTCCGGCACGGATGTCGGGACTTTCCACCGTCGCGCCGCGCAGTTCGCTCGGGCCGGCAACGAGGGCGCGATGCGGATCGCAGAGTACGATGCGCGCGCCCATTCCGACGAGCTTGTCGACGAAGAACAGCCGCGACTCGAACATCTTCTCGTGCATCAGAATGAGGCCTTCGCACTGGGTGGCGGCGACGATCGCGATCGACATGACGTCGGCCGGGAAGGCCGGCCATGGCTGGTCTTCGAGCTTCGGCACGGCGCCGCCGAGATCGCTCTGAATGCGCATCTCCTGACTGTCGGGCACGAGCAGGTCGTCGCCTTCGGCGATCGTCTTGATGCCGAGGCGGTCGAAGCCCATGCGAATCGAGCGCAGATGCTCGACGCCGGCGCCTTCGATGCGCAGCGCGCTCTTGGTCACCGCAGCGAGCCCGATGAACGAGCCGACCTCGATGTGGTCGGGGCCGATCGTATAGGTCGCGCCGCCGAGCGGGCGGCCACCATAGATCGTGATGACGTTGGTGCCGATCCCTTCGATGCGTGCGCCGAGCGCGATGAGGAAGTGGCAGAGATCCTGGACATGCGGCTCACAGGCGGCGTTGCGGAGCACGGTGGTGCCGGTCGCCGCGACGGCGGCGGTGACGGCGTTCTCGGTGCCGGTGACGCTCGGCTCGTCGAGGAAAATGTCAGCGCCTTTGAGCCCTTTGGTGGTGAAGGCGATGCGGTCGGAGAACTCGTGCGTCGCGCCGAGCTGTTCGAGGGCGAGGAAGTGCGTATCGAGGCGGCGCCGGCCGATGACGTCACCGCCCGGGGGGGAAAGTTCGACGCGGCCGCAGCGCGCGAGGAGCGGCGCGGCGAGGAGAATGGAGGCGCGGATGCGGGCGCACATTGCGGCGTCGAGTGACGTCGCGCTGACTTTCTCAGCGTGGATAAAGAGCGTGTTGCGCGACTTCCACTCGACGTGCGCGCCCGTCGTCCGGATCAGTTCGACGAGCGTCTCGATATCGCGAATGCGCGGGACGTTCTCGAGCGTAACCGGATGTTCCGTGATGAGCGCGGCCGCGACGATCGGGAGCGCGGCATTCTTGTTTCCGCTCGGTCGGATGGAACCGGAGAGGCGACGGCCTCCCTCGACGATGAACTGGACAGCGGCCATGGTGATGTCGGGGGCGCGGGACGGAGGCGCGGGCCACCGCGAAAGCGGGAGCGGGCGCGCCACGGAAGATGGAAGAATGCCTTGCCGACGGGGGGAGGACAACCATACCACGTAGGGATGATTGCCACGCGACGCCTCAGCACCTAGGATGCAGGTATGACGATTTTCCTGCCCGACGCGCCACTGTGGTACCTGCAGGTGGCGGCGGTCGCCCGCGACACGTTGCTCGTTCGCCCAGTTCCACCCATCCGGACGACGTTCGAGCAAACGATTTTCGTGGCCCAGGGAATTCTCGTGATTTTCGCGGTGTTTCTGATCCCGCTATCGATTTACGGCGCACTGGTGATGCGAAAGGCCGCGCTCGCCGCCGAGCAAAAGGTCGACGCACTCCTCGACGAGCTGCGGCCGCTCGCGGCGCACGTGAAGGAAGCGAGCGTCGCCGTGAAAGAGACGGCTTTGATGGTCCGAACTGACGTCGCGATGGTACACGACACCGTGCAGGTCGCCACCGAACGGGTGAAGCAGACGGTCGTCCAGCTCGCTGACCGCGTGGACGATTTCAACGACCTGCTGGGGAACGTCCACGAGAAGGCGAGCATGGCGATCGACGTCGCCGGCACGGCGATGAGTGGTTTGGCGTGGGGTGCGCGCACGTTGCGCGACCGTCGGGCGGCGCGAAAGGCCAAGAAGCGCTCGCGCGAAGTGCCGGCGGTCAAGGATCTCGACGCTCTGGACGGATGATTGGGCTGCTGATCGCGGCGTGCGCGCTAATTGCCCTGCTCCCCGGCACCGCGCACGCATGGACTCCCGGCACCCATATCCTGCTCGGCGAGGCGGTGCTTCGTTCGGCGGCGTTGCTGCCGCCGGCGATCGCGGCGCTCCTCCAGGCGCATCGCCATGATTTTCTCTACGGATCGATCGCCGCCGACACGAGTATCGCGAAGAAGTACGCGCGATTCGGGCGGCACTGTCATTCGTGGAACGTCGGCCTCGAGATTCTCGACCAGGCGCGCGACGAGCGACTGCGAGCATTCGCGTACGGGTATCTCTCGCATCTCGCGGCCGATGCCGTGGCGCACAACTATTTCGTGCCGCACCAGCTGGCGATCACGTCGAGCACGACCGCGCTCGGGCACAGCTACTGGGAGAGCCGGTTCGAGACGCACCTCGCGACGGATTTTCCGCGGATCGCGCACGACGTCATCCGGATGGATCACGGACCGAGCGACGCGCATCTCGATCGGATTCTCAGTCCGACGATCTTCAGCACGCCGACGAACCGGCGGATATTCCGCGGGATGGTCGTCGTCACCGACTCCGAGAGTTGGCAGCGCGTTTTCTCGGTGATGGTCGAGAACAGCCGCTGGGATCTCGAGGAAGAGGAAGTCGGACGCTATCTGTCGCGGTCGTTCGATTTTATCATCGATTTTCTCTCGCGCGATGCGGCGAGCGAGCCGTACGGGCTCGATCCGTCCGGCGACTGGGCGCTGCGCGCCGCGAAACGCGTCCGCCGCGACGCACTGCGCCGCGGCGGAGAGGATGCGATGCGAGAAGAGGCGTCGCATCACTTCGGACTGCCGGCAACGCGCCTCGAGTTTGCGCGCGCGCTGCCGGACCCGCTTTACGTGCCGGCGCGGGCGTCCAAGAGCTGATTGATCTTCTTGGGGTCTCCCCGCCCCTTCGATTTCTTCATCACGAGACCAACCAAGACGCCCTTCAGCTTCGCTTCGCCTCCGGCGAAGCGCGCGGCCTCGCCCGGATTCTCGGCCCAGACTTCATCGATCCAGGCGATGAGCGCGCTGTCGTCACCGATCTGAACGAGTCCGTCGCGTTCGGCAATGGACTTTGCGGATCCGCCCTCTGTTTTCAATGTCGCGAAGACGGCTTTCGCCGCGGTATTGCTGAGCGCGCCGCCCTTCACGAGGCTGATTAGCTCCGCGAGTTGCGCGGCACTGATCGGGAAATCGGTGATCGATGCATCGGTTTCCTTGAGCGACGCGAGCACCTCGCCCATCACCCAGTTGGCCGACAGCTTGGCATCGCCAGTGAGTTTCACGACCGATTCGAACCAGTCGCCGACCGCGCGGCTCGCGGTGAGCACCTCGGCGTCGCCCGCGCTCAACCCGAGCGCCGATGCAAACCGCGCCCGACGCGCGGCCGGAAGTTCCGGAAGCGACGCGCGGATCTTCTCGAGGTACGCGCTCGTGAGCACGAGCGGCGGCAGATCCGGCTCGGGAAAATAGCGATAGTCGTGACTCCCCTCTTTCGAGCGGGCGCCACGCACTTCGTTCTTGTTCGCGTCGAACAGCATCGTCTGCTGGACGATCGTGCCGCCAGCTTCGTGCACCTGACAGTGACGCGCAAATTCGAGTTCGAGCGCACGCTCGACATTGGAGAACGAGTTGAGGTTCTTGACCTCGGTACGCGTATTGAATTCCGTCTGCCCGAACGGGCGCGCGCTGACATTCGCGTCGACGCGGAGGCTTCCCTCCTCCATCGAGCAATCGGAAACCTCGGCGTACAGAAGAATTTCCCGCAGCGCCCTGAGATAGGCGCCGGCTTCGGAACTGCTGCGGATCTCGGGCTCGCTGACGATTTCGATCAGCGGCACCCCGGATCGGTTGAGATCGATCGCCGTGAAGCCTGGGAAACGATCGTGCACGGACTTGCCGGCATCCTCTTCCATGTGGATACGCGTGATGCCGATCGCGTGCCCGTCGCTGATCACGACGCGACCGCGTTCGGCGAGCGGCTTGTCGAACTGCGAGATCTGATAGCCCTTCGGCAGATCGGGGTAAAAATAATTCTTGCGCGCAAAGATCGACCGCTCGTACACCGTGCACTCGAGGGCGAGAGCGGCACGCGATGCCAGTTCGACGGCGCGTTCGTTGAGCACCGGAAGCGCACCCGGAAGCGCGAGGCAGACCGGGCAGGTATTCGCATTCGGCGGATCGCCGAAGTTTGTCGAGCAGCGGCAGAAGGCCTTCGTGCGCGTCTTCAGCTGGACGTGCACCTCGAGACCCACAACCATCTCGTACTTTCCCTTCGGCGCGCTCATCGGTGGGCCTCCGCGCCTAGCTCGGCTTCGAGCGCAAACGCGACGCGGAACATCGTCGCCTCATCGAACGAGGCGGCCATGATCTGGCCGCCAACCGGCAGTCCACGCACAGTGCCGATCGGCAGCGACATCGCGGGAAGCTCGGCGAGATTTGCCGGCACGGTAAAAATATCGGCCATGTACATCTCGTACGGATCGGAGATCGCGCCGAGTCCCCACGCCGGTGTCGGCGTCGTCGGTGTGAACAGTGCATGTACGCCGGACGCGAAGACGTCGGCGAAATCCTTGCGAATGAGCTGACGCACGGCCATCGCCTTCTTGTAGTAGGCGTCGTAGTAGCCGGCGGAGAGCACGTATGTGCCGAGGAGAATGCGGCGCGTGACTTCGGCGCCGAAGCCGTTGGAGCGTGTCGCTTCGTACATCCCGCGGAGGCCGTCGCCCTCGAGGCGGAGGCCGTAGCGGACGCCGTCGAAGCGGGCGAGGTTCGCCGAGCACTCGGCCGGCGCAATGATGTAGTACGCTGGAATCGCGAGATCGGTGTGCGGGAGCGAGACATCGCGAATCGTCGCGCCGCGCGCGCGCAGGGCGTCGAGCGAGCGGTCGCAGCGGGCGCGCATCTCGGCGGAGAGCGACACCGGGAAGTATTCCTTCGGCTTTCCGACGACGACGCCTTCGAGATTGGGCGAGCCATCGCGGAACGACGGCACGGGGACTTTGACCGACGTGGCGTCGTTGTGCGTGTCGTCGCCGGAGATGACTTCCATCGCGAGGGCCGCGTCGTCAACGGTTTTTCCGAAAACGCCGACGTTGTCGAGCGATGACGCGAAGGCGACGAGTCCGAAACGGCTAATGCGTCCGTAGGTCGGCTTGATGCCGACGATACCGCAGAAGGCCGCCGGCTGACGCACCGAGCCGCCCGTTTCGGACCCGAGCGAGATCGGGACGATCCCGGCCGCGACCGCCGCAGCGGAGCCGCCGGAGGAACCGCCGGGGACCTTCGTGCGATCGACCGGATTCAACGCCGGACCGTAGGCGCTGTGCTCGGTAGAGGAGCCCATCGCGAACTCGTCCATATTCGCCTTGCCGACGAGAATCGCGCCGGCTTCTCGTAGTTTGCGCGCGACGGTCGCCTCGTACGGACTGACGTAGCCTTCCAGAATCTTCGAGCCGCACGACGTGAAGAGCGACGTCGTGGCGATGTTGTCTTTGATGACGACGGGGACGCCGGCGAGTTTGCCGCCGGCCGGCGCGCTATCGACCGCTCGGAGCGATATGTCACGATCGGACGAGAGGATGCAGTTGAGCCCCGACTTCCCCGCATCAACGGCCTTGGCGCGATCGAAGCTCGCCTCGACGACGGCAGTCGCGGTGACTTTCGCGGAGCGTACGGCATCGGCGATCGCGGCGCTGCCGGTCGCCAGCAGCGTATCAGGCGTGAACGCGCTCACGATTCTTCTCCCGAATCTTCGTGCGTCGCGAGACGCGGAACGAGGTAGAATCTGGCGCGCATCGCGGGCGCGACGCGTTCGCGCGGATGATCGAGCGCAACGCTCGGGCCGTCGTCGGCGCGTAACGGCATGCCGGCGTGCACGTCAAGTGCGCCGCGGACATGATCGGTCGCGATCTTCTGCAGCGCGTCCATGTGACCGAGGATGCCATTGAGTTCGCCGACGAGCGCGTCGAGGCGCTCTTCGGGAACGCCGATGCGCGCGAGACCGGCGATATGCCGGACGTCGTCTTTACTGACCGCCATTATTCGAATCCTCTCTCGAGTCCAGCGAAAGCGACGACGAGCCGCTTCCGTCCCACTTCTTCATCATCGAAATCGATCGTGACCTTCGCGTCGCGGCCACTGCCCGAAAGATCAGCGATCGTGCCGGCGCCAAACGTTTTGTGCTTGACCCGCTCACTCTTCGTGAAGTTCGGCAGGTCCTGCGAGAACTCGCTCATCTCGACGGCGCGCTCACGGGCCGGATCGCGGCGCCAGGTGCGCGGACCGGCGTCGTCCCACTCGCGATCGGCATAGTTCGGCGTCGGCATCGCCGCGCGCCCGCTGGCGCGCAGCCGGATCGTCGGCTGCTGCTCGAGCAACTTCTCCGCGGCCGGCGTGATGAAACTCGAGACCATGGAAGGCAACAGTTCGCCATTGCGGCGGCGGCTTCGTGCCCAAGCGAGGTACAGCTTCTTCTCGGCGCGCGTGATGCCGACGTAGAACAACCGGCGCTCTTCCTCGAGCTGGTCCGGGCTATCGGCCGAGCGGCTCAGCGGAAAGAGCCCTTGCTCCATGCCACCGATGAAGACGACCGGAAACTCGAGCCCCTTGG
The DNA here is from genome assembly GCA_043757365.1 of Gemmatimonadota bacterium. GTDB lineage: Bacteria > Gemmatimonadota > Gemmatimonadetes > Gemmatimonadales > Gemmatimonadaceae > Fen-1231. The sequence continues at coordinate 7,475 of JAYVPN010000139.1, forward strand.
CCGTGTGAATGGTCATCATCGTGACGGCGTCGGCATCCGGACCGAGTTGGTCGAGCCCGGCGACGAGCGTCGCCGTCTGCAGAAAGTGGTCGACGGGACGGAGGCCAACTTCACCGCCGTCGTCGACGACGGTCTCGGTCGCGCCGCGAATGAGTTCGGCGACGTTGTCGAGGCGTTCGAGTCCCTCTGGCCCTTCAGCGCGGAGCGAATCCGCGAAGCCGGTGGCGTCGACGATTTCGGTGAGGACGCGATCGACGCTGGCGTCGGCGGCGAGCTGGCGAAAGCGTTCGACGAGCTCGGCGAAAGCGACGAGCGCATCGCGCGTCGAGGCACGGGCTGCCGAAAAGAGTTCCGGACGACGCGCCGCGGCGAGCAGCGGGATATTCGCGTCCTGCGCCGCCGTGGCGAGCATCTCGACCGTGGTCTCGCCGATGCCGCGGCGCGGCGCGCCGATCGCGCGTCGGAAGGCCTCGTCGTCGGCGGGATTCGCAACGAGCCGCAGCCAGGCAATCAGATCGCGGATTTCGCGGCGGTCGTAGAAACGGACGGCACCGACCATCCGATACGGAATGTTCTTGCGACGGAACGACTCTTCAAAAACGCGGCTCTGGGCGTTCGTGCGGTAGAGCACGGCCGTATCGCCGAGCTGATCGCCGAGCCGCTGGCGGCGCGAGAGGATTTCGTCGGCGATGAAATCGGATTCGTCGCGGTCGTCGATCGCGGCGACGAGCGTGACCGGTTCACCGGCCGGCCGCGTCGCGCGGAGCGTCTTGCCGCGACGTCCGGTGTTTTCGGCGATCACGACGTTCGCGAGCTCGAGAATCGAAGGCGTCGAGCGGTAGTTCTCCTCGAGGCGGACGACCTTCGCGTTCGGATAGTCCCGTTCGAAATCGAGAATATTCCGCACATCAGCGCCGCGCCAGCCGTAGATCGACTGATCGTCGTCACCGACGACGGCGACGTTCCCAAGCCGCGCACCAAGGAGGCGAATCAGCTCGTACTGCGCGTGATTCGTGTCCTGATATTCGTCGACGAGAATTTGTGTGAAGCGACGCTCGTACTTTTCGCGGACGTCTTCGTTGTTCGTGAGGATCTCGACCGGGAGCCAGAGGAGATCGTCGAACGAGACGGCGTTCGCTCCGCGAAAGGCGGCATCCCAGTCGTTGTAGATCGGGACGACCGCCTTCGCCAGCGGCGTGAGCGCGAGCTTCGCGAACTCCACCGGATCGACCATCGCATTGCGCGCGTCGGAGACGGTCGATGAAATCGCCCGCGGCGTCCAAGTCTTCGGCGAAATGCGATGCCGTTCCATCAAACGTTTGACGACGGCGAGGGTGTCGTCCTCGTCGTAGATCGTGAACGCTGATGATCGACCGACGAGCGCGGCGTTGGCCCGCAGTAACCGGGCACCGATCGCGTGGAAGGTACCGATCCACATTCCCGAGGGTTGCTCGTCGAGCAGCTTGGCGACGCGTTCGCGCATCTCGCCGGCGGCCTTGTTGGTGAAGGTCACGGCAAGAATCTGATCGGGACGCGCGTGTCCCTCCTGGATCAATCGCGCGATACGCGCGGTGAGGACGCGCGTCTTTCCCGACCCCGCACCGGCGAGGACGAGCAGCGGGCCTTCTCCGTGATCGACAGCATCACGCTGCGCCGGATTGAGCGACCGACCGGCGGCGGAAGTCACATTCATCATTGAAAACTATCACCGCGACGCGCGAAACGGTGGCAAGAACATTCACGAAGTGGCGCATACGTCGTGCATGCGACGCATAGACTTGCAACACCCTTCCATCCGGGCAATCCACGGATAGGCTGGGAGCATGACAACCATTCGAATTATTGGCGTTCCGCTGGATCTCGGCGCCAGCCGTCGCGGTGTGGACATGGGGCCGTTCGCTGTCCGATACACGGACTTGCGCGCTCGTCTCGAGGCGCTGGGACACGAGGTCGAGGACGCAGGGAATGTTGCCGTGCCATTTCGCGAGGACGCCGAGCGGGGCGGTAAAAGCGGACCGCGCTACCTCGGCGCGATCACTGAGGTGTGCCAGCGAGTAGCGGCCGAAACACGGCGCGCGCTCGTGCGCCAAACCATTCCGTTGGTGCTCGGCGGCGATCACTCGCTGGCGGCCGGATCCGTCGCCGGTGCCGCCGCACATTACGCGGCGCGCGGTGAACGGATCGGCGTGATCTGGCTCGACGCGCACGGCGACCTGCATACGCCAGTGTCCTCACTCTCGGGCAACGTGCACGGCATGCCGCTGGCGCACCTGCTTGGCCATGGCGACCCGGTCTTCGCGAACATCGCCGGCGTGAAGCCGGCGGTGCGCGCCGAGCACGTAGCGTTGGTGGGGATTCGCGACCTCGACGCGCCCGAGCGTGAGCACGCGCGTGCCTGGGGGCTCGACGTGCAAACGATGCGACAACTTGATGAGCGTGGGGTGCGCACGGTGATGGAACAAGCTATCGCGACGGCGTCGGCGGGCACAGCCGGCATCTGGGTGTCGTTCGACATGGACTGCCTCACCCCCGAGGACGCGCCGGGTGTCGGGACCGCGGTTCCCGGCGGGCTCACGTATCGCGAGGCGCATCTCGCGATGGAAATGCTCGCCGACACGGGCAAGGTGATCGGCCTTGACCTCGTCGAGGTGAACCCGGTGCTCGACGAGCAGAACCGAACCGCCGAAGTGGCCGCCGAGCTCCTGCTCAGCGCTCTGGGCAAACGGATTCTGTAGCGTTCAGCCGCGGAGGACGATATCGAAGACGGCGCCACGTTCGGAGTTCGCGAGCGAGAGTCGGCCGCCGTGGTTCTCCTCGACGATCCGTCGCGTGAGCGCGAGCCCGATTCCCCAGCCGCGCTCTTTGGTCGAGAAGCCGGCGGCGAATATTTTCCGACGCAACTCTTTCGGGACGCCGGGGCCGTTGTCGGCGACACGAATACGCGCGCCGCTGCCGGATACGGGTTCGACTGTGACCGCAATTTTTCCGCCCTGTCCGGCGAGCGCGTCGATGGCGTTCTTGACCAACGACTCGATTGCCCATTCGAGCAGGACGCGATCCCCGAGCAGAGTGATCGGCTGTTCCGGCACGATCGTCGAGAGCGCGATCGCATTCGCGAGCGTCGGCACGCGCGCCTGGAAATAGGTCACGACGTGTGTCGCGATGGCGCCAACGTCGATCGGGTCGCGCTTCGGAGGACGGCCGATGCGCTCGAAGCGATGGGCAACGCGCTCAAGCCGCTCGATGTCGCCCTCCATGTGCGGAAGCGCCTGCGTGATCATCGGATCTTCGCGCTCGCGCAGCAGTTCCATCCAGCCGTGCAAACTCGAGAGCGGTGTGCCAAGCTGATGCGCCGACTCGCGGGCCATGCCAGCGAAGACGCTCTCGCGATCAGCCCGACCGCGGCTCAGTAATACGCTCACACCGGCAAAGAGGAGGATGACGAGTACGCCGAGCTGTAGCAGCGGAATGACCCGCATGCCATTGATGAGCGGCGTGTTGCCGAAATGCACCGTCCCGACGCCTTCCTGGACGACGGGAAGGTTCTGTCGGTCGAGCGTCGCCGCGTAGGCGAGCGTATCGGCGCTCTCGGGAATATTCGCCGCGGCGACGAATTTTCCGTCGACCGAGGTGACGACGACCGGGACGCGCAGCTTCTTGATCGCGTCGATCAGGTCGAGAAGCGCGAGGTTGGCCGCCTCTCTGGTCGTGTCCGTGTTCGCCCGGAGCACCCGCGCGTAGATCGCGCTGGTTTGCGCGGCCTCGGACTGGAGCGAGTTGACGACGTTCTGCGTGTACCAGACGTACGACGCGAGCAGCGCGCAAAGGCCGACCGCAACGACGACGACCGGTGCGCTGCGACGCATCGGACTACCCGATCACGTCAGCGCCGAGATACGGCTGGAGCGCTTTCGGGACGCGCACGGTGCCGTCGGCCTGCTGATGGTGCTCGAGAATGGACGCGACGATGCGCGAGAAGGCGACGCCCGATCCGTTCAGCGTATGCACGAAGCGCGGCTTCTCTCCGGCGGCGGGGCGATAGCGAATGTTGGCGCGGCGCGCCTGGAATTCGCCGAAGTTCGAACAGCTCGAGACTTCGAGCCACTTCCCGACGCCGGGCGCAAACACTTCGAGATCGTATGTCTTCATGCTCGCGAAGCCGGTGTCACCGGCGGCGAGCAACAGACGTCGGTACGGCAGCTCGAGCAGTTCGAGCACGCGCTCGGCGTGCCCGGTCAGCAATTCGTGCTGCGCCGCCGAGTCTTCGGGCGCGGCGAATCGCACGAGTTCCACTTTCTCGAACTGATGGACGCGTAGCAGACCGCGCGTGTCCTTGCCGGCGGCGCCGGCTTCACGTCGGAAGCAGGCGCTGAACGCCGTGAGTGCCATCGGGAGCACCGCGCCATCGACGATTTCGCCGGCGAAGAGATTCGTGACCGGCACTTCAGCGGTCGGAATCGCGAATAGCGCATCGTCGCGCAGCGCGTACATGTCCTCTTCGAACTTCGGCAGCTGCGACGTCCCGATCATCGCATCGCGGTTCACGAAGAGCGGCACCCACGTTTCGTCATAGCCGTGCTCGCGGGTGTGCAGATCGAGCATGAAGTTCATCAGCGCGCGCTGGAGTCGTGCTCCCATGCCGCGATACACGATGAAACCCGAGCCGGCGATTTTCGCGCCGCGCGAGAGATCGATAAGTCCGAGCGTTTCGCCGATTTCCCAGTGCGGCTTGACGCTGTTCGCGGCGCGCGGTTCGCCCCAGCTGCGGACGACGACGTTCGCCGTTTCATCGCCCGCCGGCACATCGGGGAGCGTCACCTGCGGTATCTCGAGCAGGATCCCGTCGAGCGCGGATTGCGTCGCAGCAAGATCCTTTTCAAGCTCCGAAATTTCATCGCCAAGCGCGCGCGCATTTCCGACCAGACCCTGCGCGCTCACGCCTTCAACTGCGACGAATCCGTCTCGTTTCTCCGCCTGCTTCCGGCGTGCGACTTCCTGACTGAGTGCGTTGCGCTGGGCCTTCTTCTCTTCGACGGCCTGAATCGCCGCACGGCGGCTCTTGTCGAGGGCCTCCGCGCGATCGATGAGGGCGCCGAGCGCGCCGAGCTTGCCGCGGCGCTGCATGCCGTCGCGGAGCGCGCCAATCTGGTCGCGCACCATCCGCAAATCGTGCACGGGCTAGAACGTCGGGAGGCCGATCACCAGAGAGCGGAAGCCGCAGTTCTGGTTGATCGTCGTCCGGCCGAACAGCTCACGGGTGCTCGGGCGAATCGAGTCGATGACGGTCTTCGCGTACGAGTACGGCGTGAAGGTGCCGGCGCAGAACGTCGTCGTCGTCCGGCTCAGGACCGTCTGACCGACTGACGCGACGGTCACGGAGTCCGTGTTGTAGCCGCTCTTCGGCGCCTCGAGAATATTTTCGTACGCCCCCGCCATCGGCAGCAAGCCGACGGATACGTCACCGCCGGGATTCGATCCGACGAGTCGGACCGGGTAGATAATTACCCGGCCCGTTGACGAGAGATCGAACGCGATGTCGAAGGCGAAGCTGCCGTCGACGCGTGTCGCCGTCTGCGAGGTGAACGAGAGCCCCGAGGCATAATTGAGCGGTGAACCGCTCAGGGCATGCACAGTGAACGACACGGTGCTGTTCTGGAACTGCGCCTTCTGCACATTGAGGTCGCCGCAGGCGGACGCAACGAGCGTCACGCCGAAGAGGGCGACCAGCGCGAAGGCGCGAACGGACGTGAGCGTGCGAAGTTTCGTGGGCGTCATCAGACTGGGTAGTGTATCGTGACAGAGGGGTAACTTCAAGCGAGCGGAGCAGTTGGACCGTGCTTGACTTCACTCGGGGAACGGGTACACTTCGGCATCCTTTCACCCCGCGGAGCGGCGATGCCCACAATACGCGATCTGGTTGCCGTGATCCGGCAACGCGAAGGGGTCGAAGCGGCCGTCGTTCTCGGCCGTGACGGCCTCCTGATTGACAGCCAAGCCGACGCCGGGCTCGACGCCGAGGACATCGCGGCGCACGTGCCAAGCATCATTCAGTACGCCGACGAACTCGGCGTTTCGGCGGCTCGCGGCGCGCTCGCGACGACCGTGCTCGAATACGAACGCGGGCTGGCGATCGTGTCGTGCCTCTCGCCCGACGCGGTGCTCCTCGTGCTCGTCCAGCCGACGGCGAACCTCGGCCAGTTGCTGTACGAACTGCGGCGCAATCGCGCCAACATCGCTGCGCTCGTCTGAGTCGGCGCGGCGGCCCGGGGCTCGCGCGTGACGTGGCATGTGCTGGTTGCGGATGACGAGCCGTACATCGGGCGGATCATCCAGACAAAACTCGAGCAGGGTCCCTTCCGCGTCACGCTGGTATATGATGGCGCCGAGGCGCTGCGCGCGCTCGAACAATACCCCGATGTCGCGCTGGTGCTCCTCGACCTGATGATGCCGGAGAAATCCGGAATCGAAGTGCTGCAGGTGATGCGCGCCGATGCGCGGTGGGAAAAGCTACCGTGCGTTATTCTGACCGCGGCCGGCGAGGATCACCGGTACGACCAGGCGATGCAACTCGGGGCGAGCGACTTTTTAACCAAGCCTTTCAGCCCGAAGCGACTGTTCGCGCGGGTTGTAGAACTGACCGGAGCGACGACGTGAGCGGCGAAACCTGGGTGGTGGTGCTGGCGGGCGGCATCGGCGCGCGCTTCTGGCCGATGAGCACACCGGAGCGCCCGAAACAGCTCCTTCCCCTGCTCTCGTCGCAGTCGATGCTCGCCGACACGATCGCGCGGATCTCGACGATCGCGCCGCCCGAGCGAACGATGATCCTGACGAACGCGTCGCTCGTCGACGCCGTCCGCGCGGCGGTGCCGTCGATCCCGGGGGAGAATGTCATCGCCGAGCCGCGCCCGGCGGGAACCGCGGCCGCGCTGACTTGGGCGGCGCAACGGGTCGCGGCGCGCGGCGGCCTCGAGGCCGTGATGATTTCCGTGCACGCCGATTCGGCAATCACCGACGTGCCGCGGTTCCGCTCGGTGCTCTCGGCGGCGGCGGCGGCGGCGGCGCGACACCACGTGCTCGTGACCGTTGGCATCGTACCGCGCCACGCCGACACCGGGCTCGGCTACATCGAATGCGGCGAGGTTGTCGACGGCGTGCTCCGTAAAGTTTCGCGCTTTCTCGAGAAGCCGGACGCGGAGCGCGCCGCCCAGATCATCGCGGCGGGCGGTTTGTGGAACTCCGGGATTTTCGCATGGCGCGTCGGCGACCTGCTCGATGAAATCCGGGCGCTCTGCCCCGAGATTGCACCGTCGCTGGCGGCGCATCCGGACGACGCCGCCGCCTTCTTCGCGGCGGTGAAACCGATTGCGATCGACGTCGGCGTGCTCGAGCGCAGCGCGAAGGTGATGGTGATCCCCGGTGATTTCGGCTGGAGCGATGTCGGGACATGGGCCTCGTTGCGCGATGTGCGCGACCGCGACGTCGATGGCAATGCCGTGCTCGGGGCGACCTTTCTGCACCATTCCTCAGGGAACGTGGTGCACGCCGAGGGCGCGACCGTCGTGCTGTATGGCGTTGATGATCTCGTTGTGGTGCGCAAGGACGGCGTGACGCTCGTGACCACGATCGAGAAATCGGGCCAGCTCAAGACGCTCCTCGACGCGCTCCCGACATCGGTGCGCGGGCAGTGAGCATGCCGATCGTCCTGTACGACGACGCGGCGGCGCGCGCGTTCGAGCCATTCGCGCTGACGCGGCCCGTCTCGGAACTGCGCGGCGGTGCGATGCTGATGCGCGAGCGATGGGAACTCGTGTGCGGCGCACCGGCGACCGGCTTCGTGGCGTCGCCGCATTTGAACGGCTTCCGCGAGTTCGCGTCGCCGGCATTCGTGCACGGCAGCGTGCCGGCCGGGACTTTGCTGGTGAACGCGCGGTTCGCGCCGTCGCTCGCCGTGACGCTCGGCAGCATCGACGGCGCGGGCGGAACTCGCGTGTGGAGCAGCGGCGGCCACGTCGTCGCGGTTCGATTGGAGCGCGCCCTCGATCAGGCCGCGCTCGCCGATGGGACGCTAGCGCTCGAGATGCTTGCGTCCGGTACCGCTGCGACGATCGACGGCTGGTGGATAGACGAGGTGTGGGACTTCACCCGTCACCTCGTCGCGATGATGTCCGCCGATATTCCGATCGTCGCCCGGACGATCGACCGTGACGACGCGGCGCCGATCACGATCCTCGGCGAACACGAGGCGATCATCGAGCGCGGCGCGTATATCGAACCGTTCGTCATCGCCGACACTACCGCCGGCCCGGTGCTCGTGCGCCGCGGGGCGCGCGTTGCGGCGTGTACGCGTCTCGTCGGGCCGTGCGTGATCGGTGAGGATGTGCAGGTGGGCGGCGGCAAGATCAGCATGTGCTCGATCGGCGAGCAGTCGCGCGTGCACGGCGAACTCAGCACGACGATCTTTACCGGCCACGCGAATAAGGGGCACGACGGGTTCGTCGGCCATTCGATCCTCGGGCGCTGGGTGAACCTTGGTGCCGGAACGATCACGAGCAATCTCAAAAACAGCTACGGCGAGGTGTCGTTTTGGACGCCGAGCGGTGTGCGGCCGACCGGACTGCAGTTCCTCGGCACGATGCTCGGCGATCACGCCAAGAGCGGGATCGGGACGCGGTTCACGACCGGCTGCGTGATCGGCGTCGGCGCGAACATCTTCGGGACGGCGATGCCGCCGAAGGTCGTGCCGCCGTTTGCATGGGGTGATGCGCCCCCGTTCGACGTCTTCGCGCTCGACAAATTTCTGGCCGTCGCGGAGCGCGTGATGTCGCGCCGCGGCGTAGCCTTGGACGATGCGATGCGCGCGGTGCTCACCGCCGCGTGGACGCGGCGCACGTCGTTGACCACATAGGCGGTCGCGTGCGCGTCTGGACACTCGGCAGTGGAAGCGCCGGTAATGCGATTGTGATTGAGGCGGACGGCACCCGCGTACTGATCGACGCTGGCTATCCGGCGCGCACGCTGGCGCGGCGCATGGAATCGGTGGAACTCGCCCCCGAGTCGATCGACGCACTGATCGTGACGCACGAACATGTCGATCACTGTCGCGGGGTTTCCGCGGCGCAGAACAAATGGGGATGGCCGGTCTTTGCGTCGGCCGGAACGCTCGCTGGCATTCCCGCATATGATGCGACACGCGCGACGGCCGTCGCTCCCGGTACGACGGTCGAGATCGGCGCGCTCAGCGTGACGCTGATTGCCGTCTCGCACGACGCCGCGGAGCCGACGGCGCTGACGATCGAGGGGCGCAACTCCGGGACCCGCGCCGGCGTGGCGCACGATCTCGGTATCGTGCCCGAGACGCTGCGCGCCGCGTTCATCGAGCTCGACGTGCTGCTGCTCGAGTCGAATCACGATGTCGAGATGCTGCGGAACGGCCCGTATCCGCCGTTTTTGCAGCAGCGGATCGCGAGCCGCACGGGACATTTGAGCAATTTTCAGAGCGCGTCGCTGCTGCGCGACGTCGCGTCGGAGCGGCTGCAACAGGTGATTCTGCTGCACTTGAGCGAGGAGAACAACTCTCCGCATTTGGCGCAGGCGGCGGCCAACGCGGCGCTGAAGGGGACACGGTGCCGCTGCAGCCCGGTCGCCGCGCCGCAGGGCGAGGCGATGGGCCCGTTCGGGCGCGCCGCCGCACCCTCACAACTGTCCCTCTTTTAGCCGGCGTTCCGTCTCGCGGTCGGGAATGAGGATATCCCTCCCCCCAACGTGGGATGGCGAAGTGGACTGATTTTCTGCACAATTAGCACGTTCGGGTCCGGACGCTTCGGGAACCAGCATCCGGGGTTGCGGATAACTCTCTCGCGATCCCGGTCGAACCGCGACTTTACACACCCTTTGGAGGCTCCATGAATCGCAAGACGACGTTCGCCGTTGCCACGATGTTCTCGTTGATGTGCGCCGCCTCGCTGGCGGCGCAGGCACCGAAGATGGAAACGAAGCAGGATACGGCGAAGGCGAAACAGGCCACCGGCGCCGCGATGGCGAAGACCGGCAAGATGGAAGCGAAGGCCGGCGACAAGATGGAAAAGAAGGGCGATAAGATGGAAGCGAAGGGCATGAAGATGTCGAAGAAAGGCGCCGCGATGATGAAGAAGGCCGACACGTCGAAGATGGCCGGCGTGAAGATGAAGCAGAAAGGCGACTCGATGGCGAAGAAGGGCGGCAAGATGGAAGACGCCGGCGACGCGATGGCGCATAAGGGCGAAACGATGACGAAAAAGGGCGATAAGATGAAGGCGATGGGCGACAGCATGAAGAAGAAGCCGTAGTCGATTTTCCGTCGCGAACGTCGAACGCCTCCCCGAGATCGGGGAGGCGTTCGTATTTCTACGGACTGGAACTCGACAGTTCTACTCGTCTAATTAGAGGGGGTCACCGCACGAACCAAGACCCTTCTCCCACATACCCGATGATGGCAGCGACGCCGCTTCCGTCCGGGGGCGCGCCAGTTTCATCGGAGCCGCATCGCGGTCCCGCGCCAGCGGCACACACGCCACACACGCCACACACGCCACAACCGGCGCACCCATTCACCTCACCGCTGGCGAGCGAGATACCCGTCTCGATCGCCATTCCCGACGACATCCGCGCCGGG
>JAYVPN010000140.1:0-4773 GCA_043757365.1 Gemmatimonadota bacterium
CGAGTGCATCGAAACGATGTCCGATGCATTGAAAACAGTTGCGCGTGGCGGCGCCGTCCTGCCGCTGCGCCAGATCATGTGGCTCCCGGACAAATCCGGAGCGCTTGCCGCGATGCCGTCGTATCTCGAGGAGCCGGCATCGCTCGGAATCAAGGTGATCACGGTCTTCCAAAAGAACCTGGGGACCAAGTACGACTCGCATCAGGGCGCGGTGCTCCTGTTCGAAGCGGAGCACGGGGTGCTGCAAGCGATCATCGACGCGAGTTCGGTGACGGCGATTCGGACGGCCGCAGTTTCCGGCGTGGCAACGCGGGCACTCGCGCGGCCGGAAGCGGGCGACCTCTGCCTGATGGGCTCGGGCGCTCAGGCGATGACGCATCTCGAAGCGATGAAATCGGTGCGCACACTGCGCCGAGTGCGTGTCTGGAGTCGTAGTTTCGAGAACGCCAAGGCGTTTGCCACAAAGGCGTTCGCCAAGCACGGCATCGAAGTCGAGGCCATCGACTCGGCTCGCGAGGCCGTGATGGACGCTGATATCATTTGTACGACGACGTCGTCGCGCGAACCGGTGCTGCGCGGCGCGTGGATTGCCCAAGGCGCGCATATCAATGCGGTCGGGTCGAGCATTCCCGCCGCGCGCGAGCTCGATACCGCTGCGGTGGTGAATGCTTCGCTGTTCGTGGATCGCCGCGAATCGACGCTCAACGAAGCCGGCGACTATCTCATTCCGATGAAGGAGGGCGCGATCGACGCCTCGCACATCCGCGCCGAACTCGGCGAGGTGCTGACCGCCGTGCACGACGGCCGGAGCACCGGGAGCGAGATCACCCTCTTCAAGTCACTCGGCATCGCGATCGAAGATCTCGCCTCGGCGCATCTGATCCACCGCAAGGCGGTGGAACTCGGCGTCGGCACATCGATCGAACTCGGTGGACTGCGCGATGGCCACTGACGGGATCGCGATCTCACTCGACGAGATCGAAGCGGCGCGGGAACGACTTCGCGACGTGGCGACGCGAACTCCGCTCGTGCGCCTGAATGTTGAGAACGCACCGGCGACGATTTACCTAAAGCTCGAGAATCTCCAGCCGATCGGCTCGTTCAAACTGCGCGGTGCGTTCAACGCGATGGCGGTTGCGACACCGGAGCAACTCGCCGCCGGAGTGTATACGGCGAGCGCCGGCAACATGGCGCAAGGTGTCGCGTGGAGCGCGCGACGGCTCGGCATTCCCTGCACTGTCATCGTTCCCGATCACGCGCCGGCGACAAAGCTCGCGGCGATCGAACGAATGGGCGGGACGATCATCAAAGTGCCGTTCGACGTCTGGTGGAACGTGATCATCACGCACTCGTACGAAGGGATGAAGGGGCTCTTCATTCATCCCGTCTCGGACCGCGCGGTGATGGCCGGTAATGGAACCATCGGACTGGAAATTCTCGACGACCTCGCGGACGTCGATGCGGTAGTGATTCCGTACGGCGGCGGCGGTCTGAGCTGTGGCATCGCGTCGGCGCTGCGTGCGAAAAAGCCGTCGGTGAAGATCTATGCCGCCGAAGTCGAGACGGCCGCTCCGCTCGCGCCGTCGCTGGCGGCGGGCCATCCGGTGCCGACGGAATACACGCCGACATTCATCGACGGCATCGGCGGAAAGAGCGTGCTCGAAGAAATGTGGCCGCTGGCGAGGGCGCTGCTCGATGGATCGATCGTCGTTTCGGTCGCGGAGATTGCAGCGGCAGTGAAGTCGCTGGCGGAGCGCAATCGCGTCATTTCCGAAGGAGCGGGCGCGGCGGCGCTCGCGGCGGCGATGACCGGGCGGGCGGGGACTGGAAAGGTCGTCTGCATTGTTTCAGGCGGGAACATCGATGCCGCTAAGCTGACGACGATTCTTTCTGGTGGGGTGCCGTAGCGGGCTCGACGACGCCTCGGATCTTCACGGATCTTCTTTGGGGATCCCCCTGAACAAAAATCCGTGTGCATCCGAGGCGTCGTTGAGTCCCCGTGCTCCCGTCCAGCTATTATTCGGCAGTCCCCCGTCGAGGCTACCCGTATCTCCGAACCACTCAACGAACTGCTCGCCCTGCTCGACCTCGAACCGCTCGAGGTCAACATTTATCGTGGGCAGAACCGCGATATCGGCACCGGTCGTGTGTTCGGCGGTCAGGTGTTTGCGCAGGCGCTGGTCGCTGCGCAGCGAACGGTGGAGGCGGCGCGCGATGCGCATTCGGTGCACGGCTACTTTCTCCGCCCCGGCGATCTCACCACGCCGATCGTCTACTTCGTCGACCGTCCGCGCGACGGCGGGAGCTTCACGAGCCGCCGCGTGACGGCGATTCAGCACGGCGAGGCGATCTTCCATCTCTCGGCGTCGTTCCATTTGCACCAGCCGGGACTCGAGCATCAGACCGCGATGCCCGACGCACCGGATCCGGAGTCACTCCCGCGCGAGCTCGACCTCGTGCGCGAGATGGCCGATCGAATCCCCGAGCATCTGCGGCCGATTCTCACGCAGGACCGCCCGCTCGATTTTCGCCCGGTGCAGCCGCAGGATCCGTTCGTCGGCGAGAAGCGCGAAGCGCATCGGATGGTCTGGTTCCGCGCCGTCAACAAACTGCCGGACGCGCAGATGTACCACTCGGCGTTGCTCGCGTATGCGTCGGATTACGGCCTTTTGCCGACCGCGCTCTATCCGCACGGCATACCGTACCGCGATCCTCGCCTGATGATGGCGTCGATCGATCACTCGGTGTGGTTGCACCGCCAGTTCCGCGCCGACGAATGGCTGCTGTATGTGATGGACAGTCCGGTCGCCGCAGGCGCGCGCGGCTTCACGCGCGGGACGATTTACTCACGTGACGGAAAGCTCATCGCGTCGGTCGCGCAGGAAGGATTGATGCGCATCAAAGGATTCGACGCGGCGTCGGGCAAGTAGCGCGCCCAGCTCGATTACGACTGCGGACGTCCACCATTCGGCGGACCACCACCGCGGCGACCGCCACCCGGCGGCGGGCCAAATCCATCGCGCGGCGGGCGCGGCCCGCCACCGCCACGCGGAATTCCCGGCGCAAGATCGCGCTGCGGACGCGTTGCGTCGAACGTCTTCTGCTGCTCCGGCGTCAACACCGCGCGAATCGAAGCGAACGTTGAATCGCTGATGCGCTGCAGCGCCGGCAGCACCGTCGCGAGCGCGCTGTCGACTTTCGGACGCTGCGCTTGCAGGATCGTGCGAATCTGATCGTGCTGCTCAGACGAGAGGTCGAGCTCTTCGATGTACGGCGGCAAGCGCTGCCCCTGACGCGGACCACCCTGCATTCCGCCCTGCATTCCGCCCTGCCCGCCGCCGCGCGGCGGACCATCGGCGCGCGGCGGAGGACGGCGTCCACGCGCGCGATCGATGGCAACACCCACGAAACCACCGGCGATGAACACCACGAGCAGCAGCGCCACCGCCTGGAACTCGGCGCGCGAGAGCCCGGCAAAGCGCTTCTTCATTTCTGCTCCGGAGTCGTCACGGTGCTTCCTTCGACCGACGACGTGAATTCCGCCGGAATGCCGAGCGCCGTCGAGACGGTGAGCGTATCGGAGGCGATCGTGCCGACGTCGCGACTCGCGACGATCACTGCAGTGACCGGCGATGTTCGCAGCATGACCGCAAATCCCGCCGCGGCCGCGAGCCCGCTCGCGACGATCAGTGGTTTGCGCCAGGCCGCAACCACGCGCATCAGTCCGCGCTGCTCGCGACTCTGCTCACGACGCCGCTGCAATTCCGGCTGCGCCGCGCGTCCAACGTTCGCCACGAGCACGTCGAAGCGCGCAGAAGAAATTGGCGGGCCGAGCGAGGAATAATCGATCGGTGAATCGTCGCGATCATCGGTCATACCGTCGTCACGCATCGTGCGTGTCTCCGAGAAGGCGCTTGAGCTTCTTGCGCGCCGTGAACAAATATTGCTGCGACATCCCCGCCGAACAACCGACGATCGCACCGATCTCGGAGTGCGAGCGGCCGTCTACTTCATGCAACAGGACGACATTCCGCTGAATATCCGTGAGCTGCGCGAGCGCCGCTTCGAGGCGGTCGCCTAGTTCGAGCGTTTCGAGGTCGCGCAGTGGATTGTCGACGCCGGCGGCCGTCGCCGGTTCGAGCAAGTCGGTGTCACGCACGCGACGTGCCTCGCGTGCATTCAGTGCCCGCCGACGGACGATCTGCCGCAGCCACGGACCGAACGTTGCGCCGTCGCGGCAGTCGTCGAGCCGCTCGAGCGCTTTGACGAAGCCGTCCTGCACCACGTCCTCGGCGTCCATCGCGTTGCGCATCACGGCGAATGCCACAGCGTGCGCGGCGCGATAGTGCCGGCGAACGAGCGCGTCGAAGGCTTGTCCGTCACCGGCGCGACACCGCTGGACGAGCTCGGCGTCCGTCTGATCCGTCATTCAGCAAAGATGCAGAAGTGTGGTTCGGAGTGCACACGGTGGCACCAAGTCGCGATGTGAGTGCAGAGGAGCGGTTACACCCTTCACGACAGCGCCCGGGCAACAACTATTAGGTAAGAATTTCAAAGGGCCGGTTCCTTTTCAGGAACCGGCCCTTTGATCAGCCGCGACTTGCGTCGCAGCAGCGGGAACTAGCGACCGAGCTTGGTCACGTTCTCGGCGGCCGGGCCCTTCTGGCCCTGAACCACGTCGAACTCAACCTGCTCGCCTTCGGCGAGGCTCTTGAAGCCGGTGCCCTGGATCGCGCTGTGGTGCACGAAGCAATCCTTCTGGCCATCAGCGGG
>JAYVPN010000141.1:0-18063 GCA_043757365.1 Gemmatimonadota bacterium
GACGTCGGCCGACATCGCGCATCAGCTCGAGGCACAGGGCTACACGATGATCGAAAAGCGGATGATCGACATGCCGGAGCCGATTCGGGCGCTCGGCGTATACAAGGTGCCGATCAAGTTGCATGCGGATGTGAAGCCGGAAATCAAGGTTTGGGTTATTAAGGGCTAAGGGCAAGGGCGAGTAGACGGTACGCGGTAGAGAGTAGACGGTTCAACGCGAACGACAACGGCGAGTAGGCGGTACACAGTAGACGGTAGACCGTCCACGTGAGTGCTCGCCGCTGTTTCGGATCGCATGACGCGAACGGTGTACTGTCTACCGACTACCTTCTACTCGCTGTTGCGGTTCGCGGTAAACCGACAACGGTCAACTGAGTACCGCCTACCGCCGTTCGTACGGTGTTCAGACTGACGCCCCGCAATCCGGGGCGTTATTCTTTTTAAGCAATGGAACCTTTAGTAGGCCCCACCCTATAAGGGTGAAGCCAAGCCCTGATTCCCTTCTGGAGCGTATGGAATCGTCCCCCGTCCTCTCGATCAAACAGCAGGCCGATCTGGCGCGCCGCGCGGCGACGATCTGCCTCGATAATAAGGCCGACAACGTCGTCGTTCTCGACTTGCATGGCGTCACCGACATGACCGACTACTTCGTCGTCGCATCGGGCACATCCGATACCCACGTTCGCGCCGTAGCAAACCACGTCCTCGAGACACTGGCCAAAGATGGTCAGCGGGCGGCCCACACCGAAGGACTGCAACAGGGCCGCTGGGTGGTGCTCGACTACGTCGATTTCGTGGTGCACGTCTTTCATCCGTCGATGCGCGCGTTTTACCAACTCGAGCGGCTCTGGGGCGACGCCCCGGCCCTCGCCGTTTCGCCCTGAGAGGAATCAGATGCGTTTCCGCCGCCCGTCGTTTCGCCTGATCGCGCCACTTGCGGCGGTCGCGTCCGTGTTCACCGCGTTCACCGCGATCACCGCATCCAACGCCGGCGCCCAACAGTACTTCGGGCAGAATCAGGTGCAGTATCAGGAGTTCAACTGGCAGGTCATCAAGACTGAGCACTTCGACGTGCACTACTATCCGTCGATGACCGAGGGCGCGCGCATCGCCGCGCGCATGGCCGAGCGCTCGTACGCGCGTCTCTCGCGCCTGATGGGCTACCAGTTCAAGGAACGGAAGCCGATCGTGTTGTTCGCCTCGCGCGGCGATTTCGCGCAGAACAACGTGACGGGCGATCTCGGCGAGGGAACTGGCGGCGTCACCGACGCCCTGCGCCAGCGCAACATGTTCTTCTTCGGCCAGGACCTCGCCGAAGTCGAGCACGTGATGACGCACGAAATGGTGCACCAGTTCCAGTACGACATCAAGTTCCGCGGGCGCACCGGGGGCGCCGGCCAGCTCGTGCAGGGCTCGCAGGAACCGCTCTGGTTCATCGAAGGCATGGCCGAGTATCTCTCGGTCGGCCCCGACCATCCGGCAACGGACGCGATCGTCCGCGACGCGGCGCTCAATGGCCACCTGCCGACGATCGAGCAGATGACGGAGCGCCCCGACAAGTACTTTCCGTATCGCTACGGCGAGTCGTTCTGGCGCTATGTCGGCCAGCGGTGGGGCGATGAAATTATCGGCGAGATCATGCAGGCGACGCCGGGCCTCGGCGTTGATCGCGCGTTCAAGCGTCACACGAGTTTCGACATCAACGAGCTCGGCGACGAGTGGCGCGAGACGATGCAGACGCAGTATCTCCCCGGCATCGCGAGCCTCGAACGGCCGCGGAAGAATGCCCAGCCGCTGCTCAATTCGCGCAAGACCGGCGGCATCATTCCGGTCTACGTTGCGCCGGCGCTCTCGAGTGATGGCCGCCAGATCGCCTACATCTCGACCGGTAGCCTGCTGAAGGCCGAAGTCTTCCTCGACCTCTATCTCGCCGACGCGACCAACGGCAAGCGCCTCAAGCGGCTGACGAACAGCACGCTGAACGCCGAGACCGAAGAACTGCGCTACGCGTATTCGCAGGCGGCATTTTCGCCCGACGGCAAGACACTCGCCTATACCGGCTATACGAAGGGCAAAGACGTCCTCTTCCTCCTTGACGTGAAATCACGGGATGTCATTCGCCGGCTCGATACCGGACTGGAGCAAATGGTCGGGGCGAGCTTCTCGCCCGACGGCCGCAAGATCGTGTTCAGCGGCAGCAAGAACGGACTCAGCAACCTCTACGTGATCGACACGGACGGAAAGAATCTCCGTCAGCTGACGACCGGCTGGTATGCCGGCCTGATGCCGCAGTGGTCGCCCGACGGCCGGAAGATCGCGTTCGTGAGCGACCGCGGCCCGGGGACGAATCTCGAGCTGCTCAAGTTCGGCAAGTGGACGATTAACGTCCTTGATCTCGATGCGGGGACGATCGAGACGCTGCCGAATCAGCGCGGCAAGAATCTCAATCCGATGTGGGCACCGGACGGCCGGTCGGTGGCGTTCATCAGCGATCGCACCGGCATCGCCCAGGTCTTCCTCTACGATTTTGACACGAAGGAGCACTATCAGCTCACGAAGCTGATCGGCGGCGTGCAGTCGGTGACGGAGAACTCACCGGCGATCACGTGGGCGCGTCAGGCCGACAAGCTCGCCTTCGTCTATTTCGACAACGGCGATTACACCGTCTGGTCGCTGAGCAATCCGCGGCAGTACAAGAAAGAGCCGTATCGCGAGACGGTGACGACGCTTGCCGCGGCGGCGGCGCCCGGGGAGAAAGTTGACTCGGCCGCCCTGCGTGCCGCGCAGGCCGCCGCATCGGTGAGTGCACTCGCCGCCGCGCCGTCGGTGCAAGACACCACGGGCGGCCGTCGTCAGTCGGTGTACAGTGCGCCGAGCGGTGTCCGTCCGTCGGAGTCGCTGCCGACGACGGGACCGGGATCGCAGAGCGCCATCTCCGTTGCGGCGCTGAAGGACAGCGCGTCGCTCGCGTTGCCGTCGGACATCTCGCTGAAGAGCGAACCGTACAAGGCGACGCTGCGCCCCGAGGCCATCTCGCAGCCGTCGCTCGGCTACGCGCAGGACAACTACGGCAAGGGTGTGTACGGCGGCACGGCCATCCTATTCGGCGACCTCCTCGGCAATCGACAACTGCTCGTCGGTGGGGCGATCAATGGCCGGATCGAGGAAGCGCAAGTCGCGGTCGACTATCGCAGCTACTCGCGGCGCCTGAACTTCGCGACGGGCATCTCGCAACAGCCGTTCTTCCAACTGCAGAACTTCACGCAGCAGAACATCGGCAATGGTCAGGTGATCCAGCAGCAGTCGCTGGCCCGCTTCATCGTGCGCACGGCCTACTTCTCGGGCTTGTATCCGCTGAGCCGCTTCGACCGCTTCGAAATTGGCGCGTCGTTCACGAATCTCGACAAGGCGCTCCAGTTCATCAGCCAGGGCGTCGACTACGGTGCCGGATACTCAACCGGCTTCTACGTCGACAGCATCAAGGGCGCCGGCTCGCTCAACTACACCACACCGCACATCGCCTTCGTCTCGGACAACGCGCTCTTCTCGAGCACCGGCCCGATCTACGGACATCGTTACCGTGCGGAAATCGCGCCGAACCTCGGAACGAAGAGCTGGATCAACTACCGCCTCGACCTGCGCCGCTACGACGCGATCGTCTTCAGCTTCCTGACACTCGCCACGCGGCTCTACACCGATATCAACGTCGGCGCGGGCGAGAACACCTTCCCGCAGTACATCGGCTTTCCGCAGTATGTGCGCGGCTACGATCGCGAGAACTATCTCAGCGCGAATTGCGGGGCGTCCGGGTCGACGACGACGGACTGCGGTGCAACGCAGCTCCTCGGCAGTCGCGTGGCCGTCGCCAATGCGGAACTGCGCTTCCCGCTGATCCGCCGCTTCGATCTCGGCTTCCTGCCGATCTCCCTGCCGCCGCTCGACGGTCTGTTTTTCTATGACGCCGGCATGGCGTGGAGCAAGGACCAGTCCGTCTCGCTCACGCGGCCGGCGAACTACGATCTCTCGAAAAACCGGTTCCCGTTGCGCAGCTACGGCTTCGGGCTGCGGCTCAACCTGTTCAACCTCGCGCTGATTCGCTGGGACTACGCGATTCCGCGTGATTCGTTCAACAACAAGGGCTACTGGTGGTGGACGATCGGGCAGTCGTTCTGACCTGAACGCGGCGCTTCCGAACGTACGGCCCGGGCCAGTTTTGGTCCGGGCCGTTTTCGTTGTATTTCCCTCCCATTCGGGAGGGTCCAATCGTTACTTTTCTCCGGTGCGATTCACCCCCCTGATTCTGCTCGCGGCGCTCGCGGCCTGCTCCGACAAAGCCCCGGTCCGCGCGCCTGCTGCCGCCGGAGCAAACGGACCCGACGCGATCCTCGTCCGGATGCCGAAAGACGGCGGCGTGGCGCGCGCCTATCGGTGGGGAAAGGACTCGTCGCTCTGGTCCTCGGCCGCGCGCTCCCCCGCCCTCGATCGCATCCTCGCATTCGACACCGAGGACGGCGCGCTCGCCTACATCGACGTCAAGGGAGTGCCGGGACGCCTCGACCTGCGGGTCGGCAACGCCGGCACGGCGGCGCGGACGGCGCTCGTCTCGCTCGCCTCCGTCGACGGCTGGGCGATTTACGGGCTGACGCCGAAACGGGAAGTGAGCCGGCTCACGCCGAGCGGTACCTGGACCTTCGCGCCCGATCGACTGCCGCGCGAGTTGATTCCGCTCGTCGACGGTTCGCTCGTCTTGCTCAGCGACGACGGTGACCGGTCGCAGTTGAAACGTCTGCGCCCTCCCGAGCCGCGCGTCACCGATACCGCCTCGGTGCCACACGCCGAGCTCATCGTGCGCACGGACCTCGGCGACCGCCTGTATTTCGCCGGCGACAGCGGTCTCGCCGGGATTCGCGTGCGCGATTTCGCTCGTACGAAGACCATCAAGCTCAACGCCCCCGTCGCCGACGTCGCACCGACACCGAGCGGCGATCGCCTGTTCGTCGCGCTCAAGGGAAAGAAAAAGGTCACCGTCGTCGATCGCTACGCGGAGTCGGTCGATCGCACGATCGATCTCCCAGACGCGCCGACGGCGCTGCGGATGGACCCGGACGGGCAATACTTACTGGCCCGCTCGGCGAACGGCGATTCGGTGCGCATCATCGCCATCGGGACGTCGCGCCTCATCGGTACGGTGCGTTCGGCGTGGCGCGCCGATCTCCCGCTCGTCGCTCCCGACGGCGGCCTCGCCCTCGCGCAGGACAACGACGTGGTCATCGTCGACAGCGAGACGCGTCGCGAGCGCAATCGGTATCTCGCGGGCGCCGCCGACCTTTGGACGCTCATTCGCTGGAACGGATTCCGGCCGCGCGCTGCCGGGCTTGATCAACCGGTGCGGTTCGCGAACGACGTGGGGGACTCGGCAGCGACGCAGCGCATCATCGACAGCTCTCTTGTCGCGCACGTCGGGGCGGCAGCCGACGCGAGCCCGACCGTTTTCGCAGCAACGCCGGCACCGAAAACGAACGCGGCGCCATCAGGCGGCGTCGCCACGCCTTCGACATCGCCGGCATCGCTCGGCAAGGCGGTGTGGACGCTTTCATTCGCTGCGCTGCTCAACGAACAGCGCGCCAAGACGATGGCCTTCAGCATTCGCGTCGACGGGAAGCCCGTGCGCGTCGTGCCGGGTACGCGTGACGGCACGACGATCTATCGCATCGTCTACGGCCCGTTCGACACGCGGGACGACGCCGAGAAGGCCGGCAAGCGCAGCGGACTTCCGTACTGGGTGTATGAGGGTGCGCCGTGAACGCGCTCTCGGGCGCCGACCGGGAGTTCCTCGAGACCGAAGGCCGCCGCATCGCGGCGACGCTCGGCACCATTTCCTCAGCGATTATCATCGGCGAGAACGGGACCGTCGCGTCGCTCGTCGCCGTGGCGATCGCCCGGAGCGAAGCAGCACGGCGACACGTCGCGCTCGGCGATCTCGTCGGGGAACTCGCGCCGCTGTATGCCATCGCCGGCGGTGAAGATGCGATCGGCCTCAGCGAATGCTTTCGCGACGGGCTTCCACTGAACGACATCGCGCGGCCGGCGCCGGATCTGGCGTCACTCTTCGTGCTGCCGAGTGGCGCACCGCCGGTGGCGACGGAAGAGATCTACGGTAATGAGCGGTGGCCCCGACTGATCGGCGGTTTTCGACAGGCCGGCGCTCTGATGTTGCTCGTTGCCTCAGCCGACGCGCCGGGGATCGACGCGCTCGTCGGTGCGGCGGAGGGCGTGATCGTCGCCGGAGCACGCGACGAGAAAGTGGCGCGGTTCCCGGTGCTTGCACGGGTCGGGGAGATGCCCGTTTCCGCAGCAGCCGAGCCGGATCGTCACTTGAGCGCCGCGCGCCGATTGGCAGTCAGTCTCGGCTTGGCGCTCGTCGCCATCACGGTCGCCGCAGGGTGGTTTTACCGCGATGAAGTGACCGCGCGGTTTCGTCGCCTCAGCGACTCGGCTTCTGCGGCGGCGCCGGCGGTGGCTCCGCCGCCGACGACGGCGGCGCCGGCGGCGCCGGCGCGGACCGACACGGTGGTGCTCGCCGAGCCGTCAAGCCCTGCGGATTCGAATGTGACGGCGTATTTCGCCGTCGAAGTCGTAGCGGCGAACACCCTCCCGGGTGCAAATTCGGTGCTCCGGGACAATGCCGAATCGGCGCGGCTTCCGGCCGCAACGATTGCTCCCGTGCAGCTCGGCGGCGGGTCGTTGTGGTACAAGGTCGTCGTCGGCGCTTGGCGCGATCGCGCGGGAGCCGACGGATTGCTCGTCGAGTTGCGTGACAAGGGATTGGTGCGGCGCGACGCCGGAGCGGTGGTGCGCGTGCCGTACGCGTTGCTGCTGGCGGATCGCGTGCCGCGATCGGAGATCGCGTCGCAGATAGATACGTGGCGCGGACGCGGCATCACCGCGTACGCGTTGCTGCAGGATGATGGCGGTATCCGCCTGTTCGCGGGTGCCTTTGAGACGGCGGCGCAGGCCGCGCCACTTGCCGCATCGGTTCGCGATGCGGGCGTCGGCGCGGTACTGGCCTTTCGAACCGGGAGAACGTTCTAAGTGCGGTTGACCAAACTCGAGATGCACGGCTTCAAATCCTTCGCTGACCCCACCCAGATGCTGTTCAATCCGGGTGTGACGGCGGTGGTCGGTCCTAACGGCTGCGGCAAGTCCAACGTCTCGGACGCCGTGCGCTGGGTGCTCGGCGAACAGCGCGCCCGTCTTCTGCGCGGGGCGAAGATGGAAGAGGTGATCTTCCAGGGCTCGTCGTCGCGTCGCGCCGTGAATCTCGCCGAAGTGTCGTTGCACTTCGAGAATGACGACGGCTCCCTACCGGTGCCGTTCAAGGAAGTAGTGATCACGCGCCGTCTCTCGCGCGCCGGTGATTCGGAATACTTCATCAACCGCTCGGCGTGTCGTCTGCGCGACATTCACGATCTCGTGCGTGGCACCGGACTCGGCGCCGACAGCGGCGTCGTGATCGAGAGCCGAATGATCGATGCCCTGCTGTCCGACCGCCCCGACGATCGTCGCGAGCTGTTCGAGGAAGCGGCGGGCGTCGGCCTGTATCGCGATCGTCGCCGCAGCACCGAGCGTTCGCTCGAGCAGACGACGGGCGATCTCTCACGGCTCGACGATTTGCTCAACGAAGTGACGAGCCAGGTCCGTTCGCTTGCGCGTCAGCGCAAGCGGTCGGAGCGGCACGCGGAAATTACGACGCGCCGATTCGCGGTCGAGCTCACGCTTGCGTCGCGTGAAATGGCCGCGTGGAAGGGCGAACTCGAATCGCTCGACGGTCGTCTCGACGGATTGCGCGCCGAGGCGCCGGCTGGACTCGAGGCCGTGCACGCCGCCGAGCAGGCGCGCGATGCGGCTCACGCCGCGCGCGCCGCGGCCGAAACCGCACGTCACGAACGCGCGCACATCGCGGCGACAGCGCGCGAAGCAGCACTCACGTTGCAGGGCGAAATCGCCGTGTCTGAAGAGCGGCACCGCAACGCCCTGACGCGCCGTCAGCGGGCCGAGCAGGAGCGGAGTGAAGGTGTCGCGCTCGGCGAACGCGTGGTGGCCGAGTGGGAAGCGGCGAAGAACGACGAAGCGTCTGCGACCACGACGCTCGACGAAGCTGTGCTCACGCTGCAGGGAATGGTTGGCGCCGAGGAAGAAGCGCGCGGCGCCGTCGCCTCGAGTCGCGACGTGCTCGACCGTGCGGATCGCGCGGTGCGGGAACTGCGCGACCGCCTGCGCCGTCTCGAACTCGAGCGCGAGGGCGCCGAGCGCGAACTCGCTGATGTGGCGCAGCGCTCGGTCACACTCGCCACCGAGCACGAGCAGCTCGCCGGACAGCAGTCGTTGGCCGAACGCGATCTCGCAATGGCGGACGACGCGCTGACGATCGCCCGCGCCGATGCCGCGACGGCCGATCAGAATCTCGCCACGGCGCGTGAACAGGCGCGCGAATGGCGAGACAAGGATCAGATTGCGCGCACCGAAATGCGTCGCGTCGAAGAAGAACATGCCGGTTTGCAGGGCAAGCTCAGCGCGCTTGAAGGGCTGGAGCGCGAGCGCGTCGGTCTCGCGCCCGCGGCGGCGCGACTGCTGCGCGACCGCGACCAGTTCGGCGACGGTGCGATTCTCGGACCGCTCTCGGACTTCATTGGCGCGGACGCCGGCACGGCGCTCCTCGTCGAGCGGTTCCTTGGGCCCTCGGTACACGCCGTGGTTGTGCGCGATCAGGAAGCGGCGAATGCGATACGCCGCTGGCACAGCGACGCAAACCCCGGCGCATTGTTGTTGCTGCCGCTCGACGCGATTCGCGGCGGCGTCGACGACAACGATCCCGGCGAACTCGCGGGCAAAGTGCGCACCGAGGGTCCGGTCCGGAACTGGGTGCGGTCGTTGCTCGGTCATGTGAAGTCGCTCGACGACGGCAGTGCTTTCGTCGATGCGCGCGGCGCCGTCTGGCTGCCGGGCACGCAGTCGGGGGCCGGTCCGCTCCGTCGCCGTGCCGAACTCGAAGAACTGCGGAAAGCGCTCGCCTCGAGCGATGCCGTGCGCGCCACCGCGCAGGCCGCACTGCAGGCGGTGCACGACAGCTGGCAGCAGGCCGAAGCGGCGGCGACCACGTCGGCCGATGCGGCGACGCAGGCGCAGCAGCGGACGCAGCAGTCGGCGGCCGTACGGGCCGATCGTGAACGCGCCTTCCAGCGCGCGACGCGAGAACTGGCCGATGCGGTCGCGCTGAGCGAACGTCTCGCCGGTCGTCGTGACGAACTCACGACCAAGGTCACCGAAAGCATCACCGCTCAGGAAGCACAGGGAGCGGCGCTCGCGCTCGCCGAGCAGGAAGCGGTTGGGATGCGCGAGGCGCTCGCCGAGACGGAACGGAAGCAGGATGCGGCGCGCGAGGCGCGCGCCGCGGCCCAGGTCACGCACGCCCAGGCGCAGGCCAAGCGAGAAGTCGCCGCGGAACGTCGCAGCCGCCTCGAGCGCGAGCGCGAGAGCGCGGCCGCGCGTCTCGACACCCTGCAGAAGGAACTCTCGGCGCTCGCCGAAGATGACGCAGCGCTCGAACGGCAAATGCAGGAGTGGAAGGCGCAGCTCGCCGATCGTCACCGCTCGCTCGCCGAAACCGAAGCCGCTCTCGCGCAGGCCGAAGCCGACGTGCGCACCGCCGACACGGCGCTCGCTGACGCCGAGCGCGCGCTCGATGAAAAGCGCAGCGCGTCGTTCGCCCTCGGCGAGACGCTCCACGCCGCTGAACTCCGTCACACCGAACTGGCCGGCAAGCGCGCGGCGATTCGCGAGCGGCTCGAGGCCGAGTGGCGCCGTCCGCTCGACGAACTGTTCGCCGACTACACACCAGTCGAGGCGGACGACGACACACTGCGCGGAGAGGCCGAGCAGCTCCGGTCACAGCTCGACGCCCTCGGCCCGGTGAATCCGCTGGCGATCGAGGAGCACGATGAGGAAGTGAAGCGGCTCGACTTCCTCACCGGCCAGCGCAACGACCTCGCGCAGGCGCAGATCTCGCTCCAGCAGGCGATCAAGGAGATCGACGTCACGGCGCGCGAGATGTTCCTCAAGACGTTTGAGGAAGTGCGTGGTCATTTCCGGAATATTTTCATGACCCTGTTCGGCGGCGGCGAGTGCGACCTCCGGCTCGAAAATCCGGAATCGCCACTCGACTGCGACATCGAGATTCACGCCAGCCCGCGCGGCAAGAAGACGCAGCGCATTCACCTCCTGTCGAGCGGTGAGCGGGCGCTCGTCGCGCTGTCGCTGCTGTTTGGCATTTTCCTGACGAAGCCGAGCCCGTTCTGTCTGCTCGACGAAGTCGACGCGCCGCTCGACGATCAGAACGTCGGCCGGTTCGTGAACATGCTGAATCAGTTCAAGGTGCAGACACAGTTCATCGTGATCACGCACAACCCGCGGACGACGACCGAAGCGGCCGATGCCGTCTACGGCGTGACGATGCAGGAGCCCGGCGTGTCGTCGCTCGTGAGCGTGCGGATGAAGGGACCGGCCGTCGACAGCGCGGTGGCCGCGCTGGAGCCCGCACCGGTTTGACGCGGCGCGTCGGACGTATCGTGGTCGCGGCGGGGATGCTGCTGTTCGCATCCTTCGCCGGCCGCGTCGGTGCGCAAACGGTCACGGTGCTGAGCGGACCGGTCGGCAATCCGATTCACGACGGAACGCCGGCATTCTCGGTCTTCGCCACCGGCTTCGCGGCAACCGAACTCCCGCTGCAGTTAAGGCTTCAGATTGCAACCCGCGCGGATTTTGCGGGAGCGCTGCTGATCGATACGCTCGTCGTCTCGTCGACCGCGACGACGACCTACTTTATCCCGCATCTCCTCCCCGAAAACGTCACGATCTTCTGGCGGGCCCGGGCAACGACGGCGACCGGCCGGACGGTCACCTCGGACGTCGTCGGACCGCGCACATCGTCACCCTGGCTCGTCCTCCTCACGCCGAACAACCGGAACGGCTCGACGGTCGCGCAACGGCGTCCCGTGTTTGTCTGGTCGAGTGTGTACATTCGCCCACCGCTCCGGCCGTGGAACTACATCGTGACAATCACACGGTCGTCGGACAACGCCCCGCTGCAGACGGGCACCGTCGTCGGCGATACACTATTCACGGCGTTCGAAGATCTCGAGTCGAACACCTCCTACCGGTGGAGCGTCAGCGCCGTCTCGCCGAGTACGGGCGACAGCCTGAGGGTGCAGAGCTCGACCTTCGTCATCGTCGACCCTAAGGCGCCAGTCGCGACGACGCTGTTTCAGAACTTCCCGAATCCTTTCCCCACCGCGACGGTTCAGGCGACCTGCATTTGGTTCGATCTTCGCGCCCAGAGCGTCGTGCAGCTCGAGGTGATCGATCTGCACGGCCATCATGTCGCGACGATCCTCCCGGGGCGCGGCGTGGGCACCACACTGCCACCGGGACGCTACGGGCGGGCCGAGGTCGGGAGCGACAGCGGCTGCGACAGCCGCCTCACGTGGGACGGTACCTCCGACAACGGTCGGACGGTGCCGCCGGGCGTCTACCTGATCCGGTTCCGCGGCGATGGGAAGGAGTACCGGCGATCGATGCTCTGGAAAGGACGATAGCGCGCACCTTAGGCCTTCCTTCCCTGCGGTTCCGGACCGCATTCCGGTTATATTTGAGGGGCCCGCCGGCTGTACTCTCGGCGGGCGTTTCTGTCTCTGAGAGGTTCTGCAATGCTGGTAGTGATGTCCCATACCGCCACCGAAGCCGATGTCGAAGGCGTCTGCAACGCCATTCGTGCGATGGGCTACACGCCCGCGCCGATGCCGGGCGCGCAGCGCACGGCGGTCGGTCTCGTTGGCAATGACGGCCGTGTCGACGACTCGCTGATCGCCGAACTGCCGGGCGTCGCGAAAATCATTCACGTTTCGAATCCGTACAAGCAGGTATCGCGCGAATGGCGCGCCGAGAACACCGTCGTAACGATCGCGCCCGGCGTGAGCTTCGGCGGCACCGAGATCCCGGTGCTAGCCGGCCCGTGCTCGGTCGAGACGGAAGCGCAAATCGTCGAGTCGGCGCGTACGGTGAAAGCGGCCGGTGCCGTTGGCCTCCGCGGCGGCGCGTTCAAGCCGCGGTCGTCGCCGTACTCGTTCCAGGGACTCGGCAAGAAGGGGCTCGAGTTGCTCGCACTGGCGAAACGCGAAACCGGACTCGCGATCATCACCGAGGCGATGGATGACGAAGGCGCCCACCTCGTCGCCGAAGTCGCCGACTGCATCCAGATCGGCGCCCGCAACATGCAGAACTACTCGCTCCTCAAAACCGTCGGCCGCATCGGCAAGCCGGTGCTCCTGAAGCGCGGAATGGCGGCGACGATCCAGGATCTTTTGCTCAGCGCCGAGTACATCCTGAGCGAGGGCAACCCGCACGTGATTCTCTGCGAGCGCGGGCTCCGCAGCTTCGATCCGACGAGTCGCAATCTCTTCGACCTCACGGCGATCCCGGTCTGTCATCAGCTCTCGCACCTCCCGATCGTCGCCGATCCGAGCCACGGCACAGGGCGGCGCGACAAGGTGCTTCCGATGAGCCGCGCGGCGGTCGCCGCCGGCGCAGACGGCCTGCTCATCGAAGTGCATCCGCATCCGGACAAGGCGCTTTCGGATGGTGCACAATCCCTCAATCCGATTCAGTTCTTGGAGTTGATGTCGCAGATTCGCCGCATCGCCGCGGCCGTCGATCGCGCGATCGCGGGTCCGGCGTGACCGGCCTCGCCGTTCACCGCACGGCAACGGCGCGCGCAACAGCGCGCGCCGTTCTGTTTTTCTCGCTGATCGCCGGTCAGGCGATGGCGCAGGATTCGATCGGCACGCCGGTTGTAAAGCTCAGCACGCCGCTCGACCGCGCGGCGTCGGTCTACCGCAAAGCGAAATCACTGCGCGCGACGTTTGACCAAACCCTCACCAGCCCGACATCGAAGACCGTCCGCCCGGCCGCCGGTGAGTACCTGCAACGCTCGGCCGGAATCTTCGCGATCCGCTACACCGATCCAAAGGGCGATGCGATCGTCTCCGACGGCGAAGTGCTCTGGCTGTACCTGCCAAGTACGATGAAGAATTCGGTCATGAAGATGCCCGGCGCCGCAGGGTCGGGGATGAACTTCCTCGCCCAGTTGCTGTCGTCGCCGCGCGAGCATTACGTCGTCGGGACGTCGGCCGACACCTCCTTCGCCGGCCGGTCGCACGCCGTCTACACGCTGACGCCGAAGCAGGGAAAGGCGCCGTTCGTCCGCGCTACGCTGTGGATCGGTAAACGTGATGCCCTGCTCTGGATGCTCGAGACGGTCGAGCCCAGCGGCATGATCCGCCGCGTGCGGTTCACCTCGATCAAACCGAACGCACGGGTTCCGAAGTCTGCCACAACGTTCGTGGTACCGGACGGCGTAAAGATCGTAGATCAGGCCGCCCTTCTCGGCGGCAAACCGTGAGTTCCCCGCTCCCCGGAGTTGCGACGATGATTCGTGCAGTCCGCGCTGCCGTTGCAGTCGCCCTCTTTGCCGCGGCGCTGCCGGCGCAGGACAGCGTTGATAACGCGACGATCGAGAGGATCAAAGCTGAAGCGATGCAGCGCTCGAAGGTCATGGAGACGATGAGCTGGCTGACCGATGTGCACGGTCCGCGACTCACCGGCTCACCGATCACGAAGCGCGCCGGCGACTGGGCGATTAGCGCGCTCAAGGGCTACGGCCTCTCGAACGCACATTTTGAAACGTGGGGCCCGTTCGGCCGCGGCTGGACGAACGAACGCTTCAGCTTTCAGGGCATCGCCCCGCAGCCGTTTCAGATCGCCGCGGTTCCGCGCGCTTGGAGTCCGAGTACCAAGGGGAACGTGAAGGGGAACGCCATTCTCATTCGCGTCGATTCGTTTGCCGATCTGCAGAAGTTTGCCGGGAAGTTAAAGGGCAACTTCGTGATGCTCGACACGGCCGTCGATGTGAAGGCACACTTCACGGCCGAGGGCTCGCGTCTGACGGATGAACAGCTCGCGACGATGGCGGCCCTGCAGCCGATCGCCTCGGGCGGCGGCGGACGCGGCGGTGTTGGCGCCCCCGGTGGTTTCCGCGCGCCGTTCAGCGTCACGCGTGACACCAACGCGCTGCGTTTCCTCGAGAGAGAGCGCGTCGGCGCGATACTTCTTCGCTCGCGCGGCGACGGCGGCACGATCTTCACCGACAACGGCAACGCTCGGACGAAGGAAGCGGCGCAGGTACCGATGGTGCATGTGAGCGTCGAATCGTATGGGCGCATGTACCGTATGCTCGAGAAGAATCTGCCGGTCGTGCTCGAGATGAATATGGAGAACAAGTTTTACGACGACGATCTGAACTCGTTCAACGTGATCGCCGAGATTCCCGGCGCCGATCCGGCGCTCAAAGATGAAGTCGTCCTGATCGGCGGACACTTCGATTCATGGCACGGCGGTACCGGCGCGACCGACAACGCCGCGGGATCGGCGATCATGATGGAAGCGATGCGCATTCTGCAGGCGATCGGCGCGAAGCCGCGCCGCACGATTCGTATTGGTTTGTGGACCGGTGAGGAACAGGGACTCTTCGGCTCGCGCGCCTACGTCGCGCAGCACTACGGTCAGCCGGGCGCGCCGACCATCGAGCAGACAAAGTTCGCGGCGTATTTCAACGTCGATAACGGCACCGGGAAGATCCGCGGCGTCTACGAACAGGGGAACGCCGCCGTCGGACCGATCTTCGACGCGTGGATGACGCCGTTCAAGGAGATCGGCATGAAGACACTGACGATCTCGAACACGGGCGGCACCGATCATCTCTCGTTCGACGCGGTCGGCCTACCGGGCTTTCAGTTCATTCAGGACGGCATCGAATACGGCACGCGCACGCATCACTCGAACGCCGACGTCTACGAGCGTATTCAGGGCGAGGACATGAAGTTCAACGCGGCGGTTCTCGCAAGCTTCGCGTGGCAGGCGGCGCAGCGCAACGAGAAGCTACCGCGCAAATTGCCTCCGGCGCCGCGGCCGATTCCGTAACCGGCCACCAACACAAAAGCGGGGCAGCCAACGATGGCTGCCCCGCTTTTCACATGAAGTCCAACCGGCTCAGTGCGGCGACCCCGCGGTCGACCCGACGCGCGAGAGCAGATCGGCCGGCGCGGTGACGCCGCGCAACAACGCCGCCGCCTTCGCGATCACTTCATCGTGCTTCACCGCGCGATGCTGCGCGCCGGGAATGCCGAACGCCTGTCGCGCAATTTCCGACCCGAGCACGCGATCGACGGCTTCGCGCGCATCGTCATACGTCTTGCGCGAGACGATGACGCTTCTCGCCTCCATCGTCTTGTAGAGTCCGTCACGCATCTCGGGCGTCACCGTGAAATCGGCGTCCCGCACGAGCCGCCGGCGCGTCACTTCCGTCGCATACGCGCTTAGCGCGTCACGGAACTGCGGCACCCGTGTGCCGACGGCGCGCACCCACGCTTTTTCGGCAGGCGCGAGCGCGCTGTCACCGACGATCATATCGGGCGCGATACCGCCTCCACCGAGCACCGTGCGCCCTTTGTCGGTGCGGTACTTCGGGCGGATCGTGTCCGTCACGACGGTGTCATCCTCGGCCCCGCGTCGCACGATGCGATGCGGACGGTCGATGCTCCGCCCGGCCGGCGTGAACCAGAGGGCGTTCGTGAGCTTGAGCGCCGCGCCGTCGTCGAGATTGATGAGCGCCTGGGCACTTCCCTTGCCGTAGCTCTGCCGGCCAAGGACGACCGCGCGATCGTGATCCTGCAGTGCGCCGGCAACGATCTCGGCCGAGCTCGCGGTGCCGGCATTGACCAGCACGACGATCGGCAGCTTCGGCCAGCGCTGTGGTGCGGTGTCCGTGAACGAGGCGTTCGCGCCGGCCATCCGCCCCTTCGTCGTCGCGATCTTCTGTCCCCGATCGAGAAAGAGATCGGCGACCGCGACGCCCTGCACGAGCAGACCGCCCGGATTGCCGCGCAAATCGAGGACGAGCGACATCGCCCCCGCCTTCACCAACGAATCGAGCGTGTTGCCGACTTCGAGCGCCGTCGAGTCGCTGAACGAGGTGACGGCGAAATAGGCAACGTTCCCATCGAGCATCGCCATCCGCGTCACCGAACTGACGTGGATGTCGCTGCGCTCGAGCTTCAACGGAATCTTCGCACCGTTGCGTTCGATACTCAGCGCCAGCGCGCTGCCAAGCGGGCCGCGTAGTGCGTTGCGGGCTTCGTCGAAACTCCATCCCTTCATCGACTGACCGTCCAGTTCAACGAGGCGATCGCCGACTTGAATACCGGCGCGATCGGCCGGCGAGCCGGCGCGCGTCGCCGTGACGACGATCCATCCTTCGCGCTGATCGACCGAGAGGCCCACGCCGCGATAATTTCCCGTGGTCACTTCGCGCAGACGGCGCAGACGATCTGCCGATAGATAGGCGCTGTTCGGATCGCCCAGCTCCTGCACAATGCCGATCGCGGCGCGGCGGTAGAGTGCGTCGGTGTTCGTCGAATCGACCCAACTCGACTTCACGCGCTGCATCACGTCATTGAGCAGCCGCTGTCCCTGCGCACTCGTGAGGCGGCCGCGCCGGGCGGGCGTGGCGAGTCCGCGTCGCACGAGCCAGCTCCCCCCGAGAATCGCGGCGACGAGCAGAACGGCGACGTACATCGTGCGACCGCGCATTAGGCGGGGGCTCCGAGCGCCTGTTTGAGATCGACGAACCGATTCGTGATCACACCGAGGACGCGATCGAGCACGGCTTCCGGCGAGCCGGTCGCATCCACCGATACAATCGGCCCGCACTCCTCGTGCGCCGACTGCCACTCAGGCGTCGCGAACTCCGTGAAGGCCGCTTCGACGTGCGCGTGAAACTCGGCACCAGACCCTTCAATACGATCCGGTCCGCTGCGACGCACCGCGCGCGTAAGGCCTTCACCGGCCGGCAGCGTCAAAAGAATCGTGAGATCCGGCACGAGCCCTTCGGTCGCGACGAGATTCGCTGAGCGCACGTCGGTCGACGGCAGCCCGCGTCCGGCGATCTGATACGCGTACGTCGAGAGGAAAAAGCGGTCGAGCAGTACCACCGTCCCCGCCGAGATCGCCGGCCGGACGTGGCGCGCGACGAGTTCGGCGCGGCTCGCCATGAAGAGCAGCGCTTCGGCGCGGGGCGTCATCGTCGCTGTTGGGTCGAGGAGCAGACGGCGAATCTCATCGCCGAGCGTCGTGCCGCCGGGCTCGCGGAACTTCGCGCAAACGATGCCCGCATCGGACAGCCGTTGCATGACGCGGTCGAGCTGTGTGCTCTTCCCAGCGCCCTCCCCTCCCTCGAACACGATGAGACGACCGCGCGCCACCCGGCTTACCCGAGCGTAATGATCGAACTGGTCGAGCCCTTCCGGATGCCGTCGAGAATCCACTGGTTCACCTGCTGCATGATCTTGTCGAAATTCTCATTCGACACGACGACGCGCTGGTAGGTGGGATTCGTCTGCACCTGTCCGAGCAAGCCGTCGAGCTCTTGCTCCATCTCGGCCGTCGGATTCTCGCCGCGCTCGATCATCTTCTGCGCATCAACCCGCAGCCCTTCCATCTTCTCGAGGAGGGCCATCGCTGCCTTGTCATCGTTCATCCCGTCGTTGGCGCGCTTCACCGCCTGGTACTCGGCGCTCTGGCCGATCAGGCGGCCCAACTCGACGGCGCGTTCGCTCAACATCCTTACTCCTGGTGTCTGGCCACGAGAAAGCGCTCGCGACCGGTGAGATCCAACCGTAGTTCGACATCGCAATACCGCGAGTCGGTTGCCGCGGCGTCGCGAGCGAGACCCGCCCGGCGCGCGTCGATTTCCATCACGAGTATCCCGCCCGGCTCGAGAACGGCCGGCGCATCGCGTACGATCGCGCGAATCGCCGCCATGCCGTCGTCGGCACTGAACAGCGCGAGATGCGGTTCCCAGTCCCGGACATCGGCCGGTAAATCGGCCAACTCCGA
>JAYVPN010000142.1:0-17995 GCA_043757365.1 Gemmatimonadota bacterium
CCGGCATCCTCGCGAAAGAGACGGGGATGTCCACCGAGGAGGCGCGCGCCGCGATCACCGCCGCGCTCATTCCGGGCGTCATTCGTCAGCCGTCTGGCGTATTCGGAGTGGCGCGCGCGCAGGAAGCGGGGTGCCACTTCCTTCGCTCGACCTGATCGCACCATTGCCACGACTGAAAGCGTACGACAAGGCGTACTTCGACCGCTGGTACCGGGATCATCGCGACAAGGTCGCGACCAGCGGCGATGTGCTGCGCAAAGCCCAGCTCGTGATCGGTATCGCCGAGGCGCTGCTCCAGCGGAAAGTCCGAAACGTGCTCGACGTCGGTTGCGGCGAAGCACCGTGGCGTGCGGCACTCCGAAAGTTGCGTCCGGGCATTCGGTATCTCGGTGTCGACTCGAGCGACTACGTGGTGCAGCGGTTCGGGACGTCGCGTCAGATTCGTCAGGGCGCATTCGGCACCGTCGGAACATTGAAGCTCCGAGGCCCGTTCGATCTCATCGTCTGCTGTGATGTGTTGCAGTACGTGAGCAGTGCCGATCTGCGAACCGGACTCCGCGCGCTTGCGCCGATGCTTGGCGGCGTCGCATATCTTGAGGCATATACGACGGTCGATGAAATGGAAGGTGATCGTCGCGCCTGGCACAACCGGACGCCTGCCGCGTACCGACGGGAGTTCGCGAATGCCGGACTCACCGGAGTCGGCATGCACTGTTGGGTTGGCGCATCACTGTGCCCGATGACGACCGCGCTCGAACGTTCCACGAAATAGCCCGAGGTTCGCGATGACGCTTGCCCAATACGCCAAACTGTACGCCGCCACCGTCGTCGCATTCTTCGCGCTCGACATTACCTGGCTCGGCTTCGTCGCCAAGGGATTCTACACGGCGCAGATGGGGCACCTCATGCGTCCCGACGCCCAGTGGGTGCCGGCCGTCGCGTTCTACCTCATCTACATCGCGGCGATCATCATCCTGTGCGTCAATCCGGCGATCGAGAAGCAGTCGATGTCGCGCGCCGTGATCCTTGGCGCCGTGTTCGGGCTTGCGGCCTATGCGGCGTTCGATCTCACCGGACTCGCGCTGCTCAAGGACTATCCGCTCGCCGGCGGCATCGTCGATCTCATGTGGGGCACAGTCCTCACCGCATCGGTGTCGGGCGCGTCGTACTATGTGGCGCGGGCGCTGCTACGATAGTGCGCGATCGGTTGGGTATCGTCGTGGTGATATTGCTGCTCGCGACGTGCACCTCGGCCGATTCCATCGTCGGCTCCGTCGGCGGCAAGCTGGCTGTCGGCACGTGGGGCGGCGATAACACCGGTGCAATCGTCACCGATTCGGTCGCTCATATCCACATCGGCTGCACATTCGGTGATATCCCGGGGCGTATCGTGCTCGACGCGGACGGGCGATTCACGTCGAGCGGGAGTTACATGCTACGGGCGTATCCGGTGGCCGTTGGCCCTTCGGTTCCGGCGCAGTTCACGGGGCATGTCACCGGAAAGACGCTCACGCTTTCCGTAATGGTGAACGACACCGTCCAGAAGGCGACGGTGTCGATGGGGCCGGTCTCGATGGTCCTCGGCGTCGAGCCAAAGATGGGCCCGTGTCCGATTTGTCGCGTGCCGGGAGAACGCTAACGCGTCCGCCCCAGCGCTGCCTCAGCGCCTGCAACCTTGCGGTCGTCCTGCATATGCGACTACGTGTAATGATCTCCGGTTCACGAGGTCCGCGATGAACAAACTCTTGACGAAGATTCCCCCGGTCGAACTCGCGCTCGTCGTATTCGTCGTCGCCGGTGTCCTCATCGTCGCGCCGGGGTCGGCGTTCCTCTTCATGTTCGGCGGTGCAACCGGCACTCTCCATCAGGAGCATCTGGTGGCCGAGTACGCGCGACTGTTCGTCCAGGTCGGGTCGGTCGTCGCGCCGCTCGCCGGCGCCATCTCGGTGACCCTGTATTTCCTTTTCTGGCCGTTCTCGAAGAAGCCGGCGCTCTGGCGCGGCTTCTTCACGGTGTTTGGCGTCGAGGTCTTCTGTTTTATTTGCAGCGTTGTCGTCTATTGGCTGATGCACGAAGCCGCGACAACGCAAGAGGCGCTCGGGATGACGTCGATCGTGTGGACAGGCTATCTTGCCTTACCGTGGTGGATCGGCGGACCGCCAGTGGTTGCGGCGCTGTACGCGATCCGCGAAAACATGCGACGTCCGGCCGTGTCTGCCGGCACCTGATTTGACGTAGAGGAACCGAATGTCGGAATCGGCACGGACGCGGCGCGCGCTCATTGGCGTCGCGATTGGAACAGGGCTCGCCGTTTTACTCGGCCTCGCGGCACTCCAGATGGGCAAGGCGTCCGACGCCTGGACCCTCTGGCTCCAAAACTTCGTCAATCTCATGAAGGTGCTCGAACTCGGCACGTTCACTTTCAGCGCCTATCAGTTCTGGGCCGGTCGCCGTGAGCGCATCGCCGCCGACAAAGTCGCCGCGGTGCGCGGCGTGATCGACAGCAACTATCAGGCGTGGCAGGTGATCAATAGCGCGCAGGGAAAGGGCGGCAGCGGTGGTCGCATCGACGCGCTCGCCGATCTCCTGCGGAACGGCGTCTCGCTCGCCGGTATCCGCCTCGACGACGCCTGGCTCGAGGGCGTTCAGCTCCCGAACGCCATGCTCCACGGCGGCAGCTTTCAGCGCACGACGCTCAAGCAATCAAATTTCGTCGGCGCCAATCTCGAAGGAGCCGATTTCACCGACGCCGATCTCGTCGCCGCCGATCTCACCGGTGCCTATCTGAAAGGCGCGAATCTCACACGCGCCCGCCTCTCGGCGGCGCGGCTCGATCAAGTCGATTTGACGGACGTGATCGGCTGGCGCGAGATCAAGTCGATCAGCTACGCGAGCATCGCGCGCGCGCGCCACGCCCCGACGGGCTTTCTCGACTTCGCCAAAGAGCAGGGAGCACTCGATGGTCTGCCATCGGCGAGCGTTGATGCGGAGAACGACGCCGGCTCGAACGCGTTCTCGAGGGAATTCCGCTCGGTGTAGTGTGCCGGGCGGGAGCGACTACGGCTGCTCTACCAGCCGCGCGATCGCCCGCATTCCATCCTCGCCAACGTCGAGACTGTGCTCGTTCACGTACAGCTTGATGTGCTGATCGCACACCGCATCAGACATCTCCTGCGAGTTCGCCCGCACGTAGGCGCGGCTCGCCTCCGGATGCTCAAACCCATATTGCACCGACGCGCGAATTGCGCGCTCGGCGGTCCCCGCGGTCTCAACGTCGAGATCGGCGCGCGCACAGATCCCCGCGAGCGGAACCGGCAGCGACGTTTCGCGCTCCCACCAATCGCCGAGGTCGATGACTTTCACGAGCCCGTGATCCTGATAGGTGAATCGGCTCTCGTGAATGATCAGCCCCGCGTCCACTTCGCCGCCGGCGACGGCGCGAAGGATCGTGTCATAACGCATCTCGACGGTGTTCGCGAGTGTCGGCGCGGCGAGCCGCAGGAGGCGGTACGCCGTCGTTTCACGCCCCGGAATCGCGACGCGCCCGCGCACGGCTTTTTCGAGCGACATCGCGGATCGTGCCACGACCAACGGCCCGACGCCCATCCCGAGCGCGGCGCCGCTGCGCAGGAGCCGATACCGATTGCCAACGGCCGCGAACGCGCCGACGCTCAACTTCGTCAGATCGAACTCGCCGTGATGCGCGCGGCGGTTGAGTTCCTCGATATCCAGCAGCACCGGGCGGATGCGAAACGGCATCTCGATCAGCCCGTGCGTTAGCGCGTGGAACGCGAACGTGTCGTTGGGGCAGGGCGAATAGCCGAAGGTCAGTTCGCGCATCGCGTCACGCGGTGGACTGGGCGGCAGCGATCTCGGCCACAAGGCGCGGCGTCACGGCTGTGATCGCCGCGAACGCATCATCAAATCGCCAGCGCGCGCGGTCGTGTTCCTCGATCGCGTTGGAGATCGCGCGAATCTCGATCGCCGGAACGCCAGCGAGTTCGGCGGCGCGCAACACCGCAAATCCCTCCATCGCCTCCACATCGCAATCGCTCGTTCCGCCGACGCGCGCGCTCGTGCCGATCGTCAGCGTGCGCGCCGTCGGCAGTACGCGTTGCGCGGCGGCGAGCAACACCGCCGTGGGTACCACTGAATTGGGCGCCCACTTCGACGGCCCACCGAGATCACAGTAGCGCGCCTCGCTGCCAATCACGAGCTCGGGTGGCACAATTCCCGACGCGCGCCGCGCCCCGGCGATTCCGACGTGCAAGACGGCGTGCGGGCGGTGCAACGCGATCGCCGCCGCCGTCGCTGCCGCCGCCTCCACTGGGCCAAGGCCGCATCGCACCGCCATCCATCCATCGGACGCGGCAAGCTCCCGCTCCGTGGCGGCGACGACGAGAATGCGGGGGGAATCTGCCATAGGAGAGGGAAGTCTAAGGGCCCGCCGGCCGCTCGGGGAGCGCTCGCCCTCCGCCGCGCGAGCTGGCCTCCAGTACCCCTGCGTCCACCAACACGCCCTCGACCACGTCCGGCACGAGGACCGGCCAGAGCAGAATTCCCTCGAACAGCACGAGCGGACGACTCGCCCGACCAGTGCCGGCGTACCGCCGTCGCGCCCAGAGCTCGTAGACGAGCGCGACGAACCCGCCGAAGGCCGCGAACATGCACCACGTCACGAGCGCGACTAGCCACGGCAGTGTGATCGCCATCCACGCGCCAATACCATACGCCGCGATCATCCCCATGACTCGGATGCTTTTCATCACCGGATTGAAAACCAGCAGGCACCCGGTCCAGAGCGCGACGCCGAGGAGCATCAAGGCCCACATGATATCGACGTGCCAGATGGTCATGCCTGCGCTCCGGCGTTCGGGACGAGGGGCCGCTCCGTGAGCATGGAGCAGCATGGAGCCCGGCGGGCCGATCCGCCAGAGCCGAGGAGAGTGGTGGAACGCCCGACCCGCATCGTCCGGTCTTTCCTGACTGCGCCGCCGACCGCCAACGCCAATAGTGGTATGTGATATACCTGTTTTAAAACCCGTTCTCCTTCAGGAGGTCGTCCCATGAGTTCTTTACGCGCGCTCGGCGCCGTCGTCACCCTCGCGGCGCTCGCCGCGTGTTCCGGCTCGTCGAGTGACCAGTCGGCCGCCGCGCCGGCCGCCGCGCCGTCAATTGCCGCTTCACCGGGCGGACAGTCGTCGGTGCAAGACAACGAGTCGACGCCGGACATCGTCAAAGTTGCCGTCGGCTCGAAGGATCACACGACGCTCGTCGCCGCCCTCCAGGCGGCCGATCTCGTCAACTCGCTCGCCAATGCGGGACCGTTCACCGTCTTCGCGCCGACAAACGCGGCATTCGACAAACTGCCGAAGGGCACCGTCGACGATCTACTGAAGCCGGCAAACAAGGAAACGCTGAAGCTCGTGCTGCAGCATCACGTCACGACATCGGCGCTCGATGTGGAGCATCTCGCCGACGGGCAGAAGCTCGGCATGGCCGACGGCGGCTCGGCGATCGTTTCCAAGAAGGGCACCGACACCTACATCGACGGCGCGAAGATCATCGCGTCCGTGAAGGCGTCAAATGGGATGGTTCATGTCGTCGATGCGGTCATCGCTCGGCAGAAATAGTGGCATGATCCGCGCACCGAAGGCCCGCGCCACCATGGCGCGGACCTTCACGCGTCGCTCTCAGAGTTTCCCCTCTGTAGCCGCCGCTGAACTCTCGCGCATGGCCGAGACCTTGCGCGCTGAGGTCGACCGGTTTCGG
Organism: Gemmatimonadota bacterium; assembly: GCA_043757365.1. Lineage (GTDB taxonomy): Bacteria > Gemmatimonadota > Gemmatimonadetes > Gemmatimonadales > Gemmatimonadaceae > Fen-1231. The sequence goes on from JAYVPN010000142.1 coordinate 5,773, forward strand.
GTCGTGATTCGCGCCGGGAACGGTTAGTCGATGCGCTGCTTCAAGAACCGCGCCGCCACCTGCTCGAGCCGGTCATCACGCGCCGCGATCGCCTCGGCGAGTATCGCCTCGATAAACGGCCGGAGCTTCGCGGCACCCCACGCATAGCCCGTCGCCTCCTCGGCGGCGAGCACTTCACTCACTCGCGCCCCCTCGAGCAGCGCGCGCGCCGCGGCCGCATCGTAGCCCGGATCATCACGCGGCGGGAGCCGATGGTTGAGCTGCGGGCGAAGGTCCGGCGGATCGTCGCGAAGGAAGGCGCGTGACATGAGGTGAAGCTACAGCCGACGGCGCTGATGACAACCACCGGTCCGGCGGTATATTCGCGACAATGAAATCCGGCACCCGTGTTCTCGCCGCCCTCGTCGTCGCGATGCTCCTCGGCTTCCTCGCTGCGGCCTCGGGCTCCGCTGCAGTGCTCGCGTGGGTCGACCGACTCATCCCCGTCGGATCGCTATGGGTGAGCGCCATCCGCATGACGGTCATTCCGCTCGTCGTCGCGCTCGTCATCACCGGCGTTGCCGCAGCGGCCGACGAAGGGGGAATGAGCAAAGTTGGTGCGCGAACGATTACGGTGTTCATCGCGATGCTCGCGGCCGTTGCCGCGCTCGCCGTGCCGCTCGCGCCGCTCGCCTTCGCGAGCCTTGCAGCGAACGACGTGAAGTCGCTGCCCCCGGGCGCTGCCGAAGCCGCACAACAGCTCGGCTCAGGCAGCGGTGCCACATCGCTCGCCGCGTGGGTGCAGTCGCTCTTGCCGGTCAATCCAGTTGCCGCTGCGGCGAACGGCGCGATGCTGCAACTCGTGCTCTTCACGATCTTCTTCGCGATCGCGGTCGCCCAGCTGCCACGCGAACGGCGCGATCCGGTGTTGCAGCTCTTTCGCGGCGTCGGTGATGCAATGCAGGTGATCGTGCGCGGCGTCATCGCGCTCGCACCGATCGGCGTATTTGCGCTGGTGCTGCCGCTCGCGGCGCATGCCGGAACGTCGTTCGTCGGCGCGATCGGGCTCTACATCGTCGTGTACTCAATGGCGTGCATGCTCGCGACGCTCCTGCTGTATCCTGCGGTGGTGCTCACGACCGGCATTCCCCTACGAAGATTCGCCTCGGCGCTTTTTCCGGTGCAGATGATCGCCTTCACCTCAAGTTCTTCAGCGGCGTCGCTCCCGGCGATGGTCGAGGCCGTGAACGGCCCGCTTGCGTTGCCGAGTCGCGCCGGATCGTTTGTTGTACCGCTCGCGGTGAGCACTTTTAAACTCGCCAGTCCCGTTGCGTGGGCCATCGGCGCCTGTTTCATCGGCTGGTTCTACGGAATCCCGCTGCACACGCAGCAATTCGCGGTCATCGCATTCGCGGCCGTCTTCCTCAGCTTCGCCGCGCCGGGTGTGCCGAACGGCGCATTCCTTCTGCTGACGCCGCTCTTCGTGCAGATCGGTTTGCCGGCGGAGGGCATCGGCGTGCTGATCGCCCTCGACGCGATACCCGATCGTTTCTCGACCGTGTTGAATGCAACGGGCGACGTCGCCGCCGCGGCGATCGTCATCGGGCGGCAGTCGAAGGCCTAGGCCGTCGCGAGCTCTTTTAGCGCTCGCACCAACTCCCGCTTCATTGCAAACTCGCCGTGAAAATCGGGGGAAGCTCGTCGACGAGATCCGAGGGAGGTTGTATGTCGACAGGGGCCATCGGAAGGTCAACCAGAGGGGTCCGCGGAAGCCTCCGGCCCACTGTGTAGATGCCGGACGGTTGCTTGAGACCGCCCCCCGCATTCAATTCTAGGTATGCCCATTTGCAGCAGCTGCGGGAAAGAGAGCAAAAACAAACGGATGTGCCCGTTCTGCTATACGGCGTACGCTCCCGAAGGCAGAGGAGCGCGCCAGCCCGGGAACGTCCAGGCGTCGCGGGAGACGCCGCACGGCAAGAGGCGCTCGACCGGGGCGGCGATGAATCTCCCCGGCTGGGTCACCTGGGGCGTCCCGATACTGATCATTGCGGGGCTCGTCTGGCGCTTCGTCATCGACTCCGACCCGGCGATTCCGGTGGGCGTCGTCGCGCAAGAGATGGTCACGACTCCGCTCACGCAGGTGCAGTCCGAAGCCATCATCAAGCGGATGAAGGAATCCGCTCAAGTCGTGACGAAAGGCAGCGACATTGTTGTGACGATTCCGTCCAAGATGTGGCCGCTGCGCCGCGTCGGCCAACTCGCGATGGCGCAGGAATACTCGCACGCTGTCGAGAAAGTCGAAGGCCGCAAACGAAGCATCCTGTTTTACGATCCCGACGGCGCGATGTTCGCCCGCACGGACGAGGGCGGGGTGGTCATGCTGAAGTAGCTGTCGCGTATTTCCTACACCCATCACCGGTCCGCAAAAATGAAGAGCCGCACAATGCTGGTCGCAGTCGTTGCGCTCGCGAGTGTGTCAACGGTCGCATCGGCGCAGGGCGCCGTCGCCGAGACGCGAGCCCTCTGGGCCGACGCAATCCACAATGTCGTCGAAGCCGCCAAGGATATGCCCGAAACGAAGTACGGCTATCGCCCGATCGCCGGCGTCCGAACCTTCGGCGAGCTCATCGGTCACGTTGCGGGCACGCAGGACATGATCTGCGCGATCGTGCTCGGTCAGAAGCCGCAGGCCGAGGATGCCGTGGAGAAGACGGCGAAAACCAAGGACGCACTGGTCGCCGCGCTCGAGAAATCGAACAAGTCGTGCGACGCCGCCTATGCGCTGAGCGATGCGGCGGCGGCCGGCAAAGTCGAGCTGTTCGGTGTGCAGCACACGCGCCTCGGCGCGCTCATCCTGAACGCGATGCACGACGGCGAACACTACGGCAACCTCGTGACGTACCTGCGCATGAACGGCATGGTGCCGCCGTCGAGCAAGCCGGCGAAGTAGCGTCGCCCGTCGCCGAGGCCGCGCCGCGTCTTACGCGGTCGCGGCCTCGGTGATTTTAATTAGCAGCTTGCCCACATTCCCGCCGTCGAAAAGCATGTTGATGGCGATCGGCGCGTTTTCGAGTCCGTCGACGATCGTCTCGCGCGACTTCACCTTGCCCTCCATCACCCACTGGGCGAGTTGCGTGACTGCTTCACCCCACTTCGGCGCGAAGTCCATGATGATGAAGCCTTGCACGCCGATGCGGCGCATCAGCATCGGCGAGATGTCGATCTTGTACGGCTTACCCGCGTTGTAACCCGAGATGAGTCCGCAGAGCGGCATCCGACTGTAGAGATTCATCCGCGGCAGGATCGCTTCCATTATTTCGCCGCCGACATTTTCGAAATTGATGTCGATGCCATTCGGCGTGGCGGCTTTCAGTTGCTCGCGCCAGTCGGTCGCTTTGTAATCGACCGCTTCGTCATAGCCGAACTCTTCTTTGATGAGTTTACACTTCTCGGCACCCCCGGCGATTCCGACGGTGCGGCAACCCTTGAGCTTCGCGATCTGACCGACGACGGAGCCAACGGCGCCCGCCGCGGCGGAGACGACGACCGTGTCACCCGGTTTCGGTTTGCCGAGTTCGAGAAGGCCGAAGTAGGCGGTCATGCCGGTGGTGCCGCAGGCCGCCATCATCGTAGGAAGCGGAATCGTCAGTCCCTTCGGGATGACGGTCGCACGCCCCAACTCGCCGTCTTTCAGCAGGAGATAGTCTTGCCAGCCGACGAGCCCGGTGACGAGATCGCCAACTTTATACCGCGATGATTTCGAGGCGACGACCTGCGCGATGCCGCCCCCGCGCATCACCTCACCGATCTTCACCGGCGGCATGTATTGCGGGATGTCCGTCATCCAGACGCGATTGGTCGGATCGAGACTGAGATAGAGATTGCGCAGCAGCGTCTCGCCGTCGCCCACCTCGGGAATCGGCGACTCGATGAAATCGAAATTGGAGAGGTCGATGCGGCCGACGGGGCGGCTCTTGAGGAGGAACTGGCGGTTGACGGCGGTGCTCATCGGGGCTCCATCGGGGCGGGGACGGCGGATCGTACGTGGTTCGAGGAAAGCTGTCGAGCGGAACGACTCGCGCAACTGCCGCACCGCAGTCATTGTTATGGATCGACTCAACCCGAGGAACCGTCCGTGCGACTTCCGATAATCTTTGCGCTCTCAGTATTCGCGATCGCCGCCACTCCAGACGTGACGCACGCCCAGGCCGCGCCAGTACCGCAGCCCGTGACGCTCACCCGTCTCGAATGCAGCACTCCTAGTGCCCCCGCCGACGTTGGCCGCTTCAATGACACCTTCGCGCTCAACGGCTTCAAGATCGCGCTCGTCGCGAGCTGCTATCTCGTGCGACACGGCGACGATTATCTCATCTGGGATACCGGTTATCCCGCCACGGGATCACCGGCATCGCCGAAGATGAGCCTGATCGATCAACTCGCCGTCGCGAAAGTGAATCCCGCGCAGGTGAAGTTCATCGGCATCAGTCACTATCACGGCGATCACACGGGACAGGCCAACACCTTTCCTGGCGCGACGCTACTGATCGGAAAGGGAGACTGGGATGTCATCACCGATACTAAGCCGAATGCCGGTATCAACAAGACGCTCTTCGCGCCGTGGTTGACGGGCGGCAGCAAGGTGGATCCGCAGGCCGCCGACAAGGACGTCTTCGGTGATGGCAGCGTGATCATGCTCAACATGCCGGGACATACGCCGGGACATCATTCGCTGCTCGTGAATCTCAAGGAAACGGGACCGGTGCTGCTGAGCGGTGACCTCACGCACTTTCGTGAGAACTACGAAACAAACGGAATCCCCACGTTCAACACCGACCGTGCGGCGTCGGTCGCGTCGTTGGATCGGTTCAAGAAAATTGCCGCCGTGCTTAAGGCGACGGTGATCATTCAGCATGATGCGCGGGATGTGAGCAAGCTGCCGGCGTTTCCGGCAGCGGCTAAGTAAGCGTTCTTCGCAATTGAAAAGGGGTCAGCGCAAAATGCGCTGACCCCTTTTCGTGTACTTGTGGCAGTCGATGGCGCCGAGCACTGCGGGTCGGTCAGTGCCCGACCTTGATGTATCCCCACTTCTCTTGCTGCTTCTCGACGAGCTCGTGAATCCCGTCCGGCACCGTCTCGACCCGTGCGAGGAGCTTGTCCTTCGTCACGAGACTATTCCGCAGCGACGTCTCGCAAACCTTGAACTCCACGTTGCGATTCCGCATCGCCGCCTCGACCTCGGGAATGAATTTCGACCGCTCCGGCATCACGAGCTCGAACCCGGCGCCGTACATCACGACCTCGATCTCGGCCTGCGGGTTGGCCGTCGTGATCTCCTTGATCCACCGCAGCACGGCTTTCTGATCGAGCGTATCACGGCTCGTGAGATCGAACGCGACCTTGTAGTCCTCGGGATGACGATTCGTGGCGCCGAGCGTGAGCGCGGCGACGGCGAGCACCATGAAAATGCGGTTCATTTGATTCCTCTGAACGCGTGAGCGATACGCAAAGTTGCGCCTCGACGGAGCGTCCGGCTAGCCGCAACGAGCGATTGGTGATACAATCGGCGGTCATCACATTCCCTTCGATCCACTTCACCGGATTCCGATGTCCAACGAGCCGCACACACCGAAGTCAGCGGACAATGACTCCGCCGCGATCAGCCGCCGGGATTTCGGCCGCCTCCTCGGGGTCGCCGCCGTCGCGGGTTCGCTACCGACCCTCGGGTTGCATTCCGAGATCGCGACACCGCAACCGCCGAGCACGGGAGCCGCGATGCCGTCCGTCTCCGGCGACGAACTGTGCAACCTCACCGCCGTCGATCTCGCGGCGCGCATTCGGTCGAAACACGTATCGGCGCGTGAGGTGATGCAGGCCCACCTCGATCGCATTGCTCGCGTGAATCCGCGCATCAATGCGATTGTCACCCTCGTCGCCGACCGCGCGATGGACGGTGCGAAGAAGGCCGACGAAGCTCAGGCGCGCGGCGAACCGCTCGGCCCGCTGCACGGTCTTCCAGTCGCGCATAAAGATCTCGTCGCCACCGCCGGCATCCGCACGACGCGTGGCTCGCTCATTTATAGAGACGATGTCCCGACGAAGGACGCCCTGATCGTCACCCGCATTCGTGCCGCCGGCGCGATCACGCTTGGCAAAACAAACACGCCCGAATTCGGTGCCGGATCGCATACCTTCAATAGAGTGTTCGGTGCAACGCACAATCCGTACGATCTCACAAAGACGGTTGGCGGCAGCAGCGGCGGCGCGGCGGCTTCGTTGCGATGCGGTTTCGTCCCGATCGCCGACGGCAGTGATACCGGCGGCTCGCTCAGAAATCCGGCGGCGTGGAACAACATCGTCGGACTGCGCCCCTCACCCGGCCGCGTCGCGCACGAGCACGGTACATGGTCGCCGCTCTCCGTAAGTGGTCCGATGGGGCGCACGGTCGCCGATGTCGCGCTCTTTCTGAGCGCGATTGCCGGTCCGCATCCGGGCGATCCGCTCTCGCTCCCCGAGTCGGGCTCGCGTTTCGCAGCGCCGCTCGAGCGCCGCTTCAAAGGAGTTCGCGTCGCTTGGTGGAAAGGGCTCGGCGGGATCCCGTTCGAGCCGGAGATCGTGAGCGTCGTCAACGCAAATCGACGCATCTTCGAGGAGCTTGGCTGTATCGTCGAAGAAGCCGAACCGAATTTTACTGGTGTCGGCGAAGCATTCCCGGCGTTGCGACACCAGTCGTACTACACCGACTACTCGCAGCTTGCCCGCGAGTATCCGGAACTGGTCAAGGAGACCATCAAATGGGAAATCGCTGAGGCGGCGAGGCAGAGTGCGGTGGATATCGCGCGCGCGTCGAAACTGCAGGATGATATGTGGGAGCAGAGTCGTCGGTTCTTCGAGAAGTACGACTACTTCGTTCTGCCGGTGACTCAGGTCTCTCCGTTTGATGCCACGACCGAATATCCGACGAGTATCAACGGCACGAAGCTCGAGACATACATCGACTGGATGCGCTCGTGCTGGTATGTGACGTTCATGGCGAGTCCAGCGGTGTCAGTACCGGCGGGGTTTACGAAGGGTGGATTGCCGGTGGGGATTCAGATTGTCGGGCGGGCGAGGGATGATTGGGGGGTGTTGCAGATGGCGAATGCTTTCGAAGAGGCGACGAAGTTCGGGAGGCTGGGGCCGGTGCTGTAGTTCGACAGCAGTGGGAGAACAGTGGGAGCGCCAGTGCGAGCAGCGAGTAGTAGCGCTCCCACTGTTCTCTCACTAACTCGCACGCAATCTGCAATAAGTTCACGGCCGAGGACGAGGCAGTGCAGAAGGCGGTATCATCCCATTCAATCGCATATAATTCGCGATCTGGCTATAGTGATCCGCGACATCCAGCGCATGTCCAAGCACCATATTCGCGCGGACGACCGTGCGCGTATTCGCCCCCATCTTGAACGTCACATTGTCGCTCAGTTTCAAATCCTCGACCTGCGCAAACGCCTGCTCGCAGAACGTGAACGAATCCTTGAGCTTCGAGACGAGCTTCGCCTTCGGCCAGTTGGCCTTCACCGAATCGGGCGTCGAAATGTCGGCCTCTTCCTGCGTCGCCTTCATCTCACCGAACGCGTTGCAAAAGAGAATATTGTCGCTCACCAGGTGCTGCGCGATATACCCAATCGTCAGCTGCGCCGGCGTCGGCTTGTAGCCGAACTTCGACTCCGGAATCGAATCGAACGCCTGCGCGAGGTTGCGCTGGAGGCCAAGCGTGCGTGTCTTGAAGGCGGCGGTGATCGGATCTTTGACCGGTGCGGCCGTCGGCTGCTGCGCGGCGAGTGCAACGGGGAACGCCAGCGCAAAGAGCGCGGCGCGAATCTGCTTCATTTAAGGATCTCCAGAATAGAAGGGAAGTACGGGAGAGATAGTGCCTCCGACGGGCGCATTCCGCAACCGTTCACGGCGGCCGCATCCCTACTTCTTCGCGCCCTCAACCGGCGACAGCCTGACGATCTTCTCCCGCACCGCCTTCACCTGCGGCTGCAACTCCGGCTCGGCGTTCTTCCATAGTTCGACAAACTTCCTATAGTTCTCGAGCGCCTTCTCGGTATTCCCCTTGGCTTCGTACAGCTCGCCGAGCCGCTTATACGTGAACGGAAGCCACTGCGCGCTCTGGGTCATCTCGGGATCCTTCTTTGTCGCGAACTGCTCATAGTACGCCACCGCAGAGTCCGCGCGGCCGGCTTGATCGTGCGCCTGCGCTAGCAATTCCAACGCGTACAGTCTTCGGACCGCGAACCGCTCGTTGGCGGTGTGAATCAGCGCGATTGCCGTATCCCATTTTTGCTCGGTCAGCGCCACGTGAGCGGCGAAGAATGCGCGTGCGCCGAGAACATCTGCTTCGCGCGTAACGAGGTCGCGCTCAAATCCGGCGAGCGCCTGGCGGGCGAGCGCCGGGTCATGCAGTCGGTAGGCCAGCACCGCAGCCTGACGCCACTGCCGTTCCTCAACCGGAAGCGCCGACAGCGGCACTCGCGTCAACGCCCTCGCTAGCGCGGCCTTCGCCTCGGCCGGACGCTCCAACCCCGCGGCAAGGAAGTAGACCGTGTCGAGCGAGATGGCTAACTCGCTACCCTTCGTCTTGTCCGCACGAAGCGTCGCCTCGTCTGCCACCACGGTCCACTTTAGCCACTGCCGAGGCTGGCCCCACAGCTCGGCGACGGTCGCGGCCGAGCTTGCGCCGCCCGTGATCTGGGCGAGCGTCTTCGCGTCCCTGAATGCCGACTTGGCGATCGAGTCGGCGGCGCTCACCTCATTGTTGCCCCACGCCCAATACCAATCAGCTCTTGAAAGCAGTCCGCTATTTGGGAAGCGCACGCGAAATGCTTTGCGTGTTGAATCGAGTCCGCTGATGTGGCCATTAATGATCTGCTCAGCCATCAGATTGGTGAAAGCGCCACCAAACGTGTGCGGCAGCAGCACGACGCGTTTATAGATCATCTCGGAGCGGAGGAACTCGCGCTTCTCTCCAAGCACGACGGCAAGGTTATTCATCGCCGACGTACTGGTCGAATCGATCACGAGTGCCGCTTCGTACGCGCTGATCGCTTTGTCGCGGTTGGGCGACGGCCCGCGCGTATAGTAGTACCCCTCGGTGAGCAGGCGCTCCGCCTCGGTCAAGCGATCGCGATGGCGAAACGCCGTCGCGATGGCGGCCATTTGGCGGGGCAGATCGCGGCCGTCGTTGCCGAGGAGCACGGAGATCTTCCGCCACGCCATCGCGAACGAGGTGTCGATCGTCACCGCCTCCTGCAGCAGCGCGAGGCCCTTGTCGGAATCACCGAGTTCGTCGGCGGTCGCAATTCCGGCCACATACTTGCGCAGCGCCGCGAGCGACGGCGTCGTGACTCGATCGAGTTCCGAACTCTTCTGAATGTTGCGCAGCGATTCGCCGGCGCGTTCGCGCACGGAGCGCGACAGCTTGCCAAGCGCCTCGATCAGCTGATCCTCGCCCGCCGCGGTTTCGCGGAACGTTACGAGCTCGTTCCCATCGAGCGCATTCACGAGACGTGCCGAGATCACATACCCTTTGCCAAGTCGTACGACTTCGCCGTCGAGTACCGCTTTCGCTCCTTCGCGCGTCGCGATCTCGCGCGCGAGATCGAACTGCACCACGCCTTCGCGCGGCCGCTGCATCAGCCCGAGAATCTCGCGTACATTGGCGCGCGTCAGCACCTTGAGCGACGACGATTGCGCCAGATCCGTCCGCAGCGCCTCGGCCACCGTCCCGCCGAGTGTGGAGTCGCTCGCCGGACTGCGGAAGTCGGCGACGATCAGCGTCTCCTTCGCGCCGAACGTCCCCTTGCCGCGCAGCGAGCCGAACGGCCCGATGCCCATCGTGCGCATTCCCATAAACACGCCGATGATCGCGACGAAGGTGCCGAACGCGTACATCCCGCCGCGCGCTGTCTTGTACCAGCTCACGTGCGGCGCCGCCTTGAGCGCCATCGTCGCAATCGTGCCGTGCGCGAGCGACGGGGTGCCGCCCGGCGTGTACGTCGGCGTCATGATCATCGCGCGGCGTGTCACGCGCTGCACGTAGCCGGTCCAGAGCACCACCGGCAAACCGAGCGCCATGATGATCAGTGCGCCGGGGAAAGCCCAATCTGGCAATCCAATAACCACGATCGCCGCTTTCGTGACGAGCGCCACGATCACAAACGCCGCTGCGTAAATCGCCAGCGCCTTGCGGAACATTCCCGGGCCGCCGAGCAACACCGGCGGCATCGATTGCATTCCGCTGCCGCTCGTGATCGTTTCGAGCGAACGCACGATATCGGTCGCCTGCTGCGGCCGCTTACTAGGCTCTTTCTCGAGGCAGCGCATCACGAGCTCGGCGAGCGCCACCGGCACATCGCCACGCATCTCCGAGATCGGCTTCGGGGCCTCGCTCATATGCGCCGCGAGCATTCGTTGCGGCGTGCGCCCGGCGAAGACGGCCTGGCCACAAAGCAGCTCATAGATCATCGCGCCGAGCGAATAGATATCAGCGCGATGGTCGACATTCGGATCGCCCGCCGCTTGCTCAGGCGCCATATATGCCGGCGTGCCGATCGACGTACCGATTTGCGTGAGCGTCGCGTTCCCCGACGACGTGCGCGCGGCGCTTATCGCCTTCGCGATTCCGAAATCAGTAACGACCGCGGCGCCGCCGGAAAGCAGTACGTTGTCGGGCTTGATGTCGCGGTGCACGACGCCGCGCCCGTGCGCATAGGCGAGCGCGCGCGACACGTCTTTCATCACGCCGAGGATATCAGTGATCGACATCGGCCCACGCCCGAGATGCGCGCGTAGCGATTCACCCTCGACGAACGGCATCGTGTAGAAGGGCAGGCCGTCCGTATCGCCGGCCGTGAGAACGGGGACAATGTTTGCCTGCTGGAGCCCTGCGACCGTCTGAATCTCTCGCTCGAACCGCTCCACGGAGAGCCCTTGGGCGAGCTCGGGCGAGAGAACCTTGATGGCGACTCTACGCTTGAGCCGTACTTCCTCGGCCTCGAAGACCCGACTCATTCCGCCGCCGCCGAGTTCGCGTTCGATGCGGTAGGAATCGCCGAGGGACTTCTGCAGTTGCGTGCGGAGGTCGAAGGTCAAGCGGGGCCCGGAGGTTTGATAAAGATGCGGCTGAGTCGAACGCCTCGAATGTATGAAACGGATGTCCCGTTCGCCAGCGAACGCACTCGTCTCCGAGCCGCCCCTCGGCTACTCTGTTCCACGACGAAGGTACGTCGGCGTCACCGCCCGTTCGACGACGGCGAGCACTCCGTCCACGACGAGCGCGAGCAACGCGGCAGGCAGCGCGCCACTCAGCACAAGCCGCGTATCCGCGAGGGCGAGTCCGGCGACGATCGGCTCACCGAGGCCGCCGGCGCCGATGAATGCCGCGAGCGTCGCCGCACCGACGGTAATCACCGCTGAGGTTCGCACCCCGGCAAGAATGATCGGCGCGGCGAGCGGCAGTCGGACCCAGAGGAGCCGTTGCCGCGCCGTCGCACCGAGGGCCTCGCTCGCTTCGACCGCGTCGGGGTCCGCGTCGCGCACTCCAGAGTAAGTATTGCGCACGATCGGATATAGCGCGTAGAGCCAGAGCGCCACCAACGCCGGACGCACCCCGACTCCGAGCAGTGGAATCATGAAGGCGAGCAGCGCGATGCTCGGGATCGTCTGAAGAACGCCGAGTGCGCGGATGACCGCTTCGGCGGTCCGTCGCGTTCGTTCGAGCGCGAGTCCGAGCGGTACCGCGACGAGGATCGCCGCGAGTAGCGCCACCGTGACGAGCGCGAGATGGCGAAGGGCGAGCGCGGCCGTCTCGGCGCGCCGCGACCAGATAAACGCCCAGAACCCCGCGGCAGCCGACGCGTGTGCAGTCGCACGAACCGATCCCGCGGTCGCGCCGACGAGCCCAAGCTCTGTGAGCACGCGCGCCGCCACCAGCGGAATCGGCTCCCCGTCGACCTCGACGCGCCGATTGAGCGCGCGCATCCGCGGTTCGTCGAGCCGATCGCTGAGTAGCGCGAGGGCTGCGATCACATCGGGGCGCGTCGCGGCGATCGCTGGAGAGATCACCGCCGCGGCCTCGTACGGGGGAAAGAAATGGCGATCGTCTTCGAGCGTCACGAGGTCGAACTTCGCGAGCAGTCCGTCGGTAGAGTAGCCGTCGATGACGTCGACCGCACTCTGCGCGAGTGCCACGTACTTCACCGCC
>JAYVPN010000143.1:0-4741 GCA_043757365.1 Gemmatimonadota bacterium
TTGGAGCTCCTCCGAGAACGAACTGGCGACGTGATTTGCCAGTAATCGCGGATCGTTCCCGCTCTCGTACGTCCGAACGAAGCTGGCGCGAGCAAAGACCGTATATGCCTCGGCCTCGTCCCGCCGCGCAGCGCGAATGGTCAAAGGAGTGTCCATATCCACCGTAAGGTAATCGCTCCACGCTCGCGTTGATCGCATCGGCCCCGAGACGCTAGATTGCACAGTGCACGCTTCGCGAACGCCGACTGTCCGCCTCCGCCGCCCACATCGTGCCGTACAAAATCTTCGTTACCGACGAAATCGACCCCGAAGGAGCGGCCCTTCTCTCCGCCGTTCCCGAATTCGACGTCACCGTCTCGCCGACGTTGCCGGCAGCCGAGCTGCTAACGGTGATCGGCGAGTACGACGCGATTGTCGGCCGGAGCGCAACGAAAATCTCCGAGCCGCTGCTGCGCGCCGGCAAGAAATTGCGCGTCGTCGGCCGCGCCGGCGTCGGCATCGACAATATCGCGCTCGATGTCGCCACCGAACTCGGCATCGCCGTGATCAATGCGCCGGCCGGCAACACCGTCGCCGTCGCCGAACTCTTCTTCGCCTCGATCATCGGGCTCCTTCGGCACGTACCGCGCGCCGCGACGTCGATGCAGGAAGGAAAATGGGAGCGCTCGAACTTTCTCGGCACCGAACTGCTCGGCAAGACGCTCGGCATCGTCGGTGTCGGTCGCATTGGCGGTGAAGTCGCAAAGCGCGCGCAGGCGTTCGGTATGACCATCATCGGCTTCGATCCGTACATCAGCGACGAGCGCTTCAACGGGCTCCGCGTGACGCGCTGCGAGTCGCTTGAAGCGCTGCTCGCCGCGAGCGATTTCGTTACCGTTCATACGCCGCTCACCGACGAGACCACTGGAATGATCGGCGCTCCGCAACTCGCCCTGCTGCGCCGCGGCGCGGTCGTGGCGAATCTCGCGCGCGGCGGCATCATCGAGGAAACGGCGCTCATCGACGCGCTCAACAGCGGACAGCTTGGCGGTGCGACGCTCGACGCATTCAACAAGGAACCGCTCACCGGCGATCACGCCTGGCGCGGTGTTCCGAACCTGCTGCTCACCCCGCATATCGGCGCGAGCACGGCTGAAGCGCAGCGCAACGTCGCGGTCGATGTCTGTCACGCGGTGCGTGACGCACTGCTGAACAACGAACTCTCGCGCTCGCTCAACGTGGCCGAATCGGGTGGCGATTGGCATTCGTTGCAGCAGGCGCTCCTCGTCGCGCGACGCTCGGCGGCCGTCGCCCGCGCGCTGCTCGCCGAACGTGGCGCGAAGGCGATCTCGTCGATCACGATCCGCCTCGGACCCGAGTTCTCGCAGGCGCGCGGCCCGCTGCTGTCGGCGGCGGTCGTTGGCGCGCTCGAGAGCGTCATCGAGCGCGAGCGCCTGAACCTCATCAACGCGCGCAGTGTCGCGCAGTCGCGGGCGATCGAACTCACCGTCGCCGAAGCCGGCATGCCGCCGCATCCGCGCGCGGTGGAAGTGCGAATCCGCGCCGGCCTCGACGAGATGCGTGTCGGCGGTGTCGCGGCGCTCGATGCGCCGCCCCGCATCACGCGCATCGGCGACTTCCACGTTGATGTCGCGCCGCGCGGAACGCTCGTCGTCCTCACGAACAAGGACGTCCCCGGCGTCATTGGCCGCGTCGGGACGGCGCTCGGCGATGCGAACGTGAACATCGCCGAGTATCACCAGGCACGACTCGCGCAGGGCGGCGACGCGCTCGCCGTAATTTCTGTCGACGGCGCTCCCGGCGACAACGTGCGCCGCACGCTGCTCGCCCTCCCGGACGTTCGGACGGCGACGATCGTCCAGTTCGGCACGGACGTCTGAGTCGGTGAGCGATACCGCGCTCGTCCGCGACCAGAGCGTTCGTGAGGCGTATGCTCGCGACGCGTCAGGATGGTGGCGCGTCGCCGACGCGATTGCCAGGCCTTCAAGCGTGGGCGAAGCGACGGAGATCGTTCGACGCGCCGCTGCCGACAAGATGGCGATCACCACCGCCGGCGCGCAGACGAGTACGACGGCCGCCTCGGTCTGCGATCACGGCATCATTCTCTCGATGCGGGCGATGGATCGCGTGCTCGACGTCGATACCGTGGCGCGGACGGCGCGCGTCGAACCAGGTGTTCTGCTCGGCGATCTGAATCGCACCCTCGCGGCGCACGGTTTGTTTTTTCCACCTGATCCGACGAGCGATCAGGAATGCACCGTCGGCGGGGCGATTGCGTGCAATGCTTCCGGCCCACGCACGCTGCGCTACGGCGCGACACGCCCGCACGTGCAGGCGCTCACCGTGCTGCTCGCGAACGGCGAAACCATTGAAGTGTGCCGCACGAGGCTCGAGAAGAACACGGTAGGCTATGCGCCGATGCAGGATCTCGTTGATTGGTTCGTCGGCAGCGAGGGGACGCTCGGTGTGATCGTCGCGGCCGAGTTGTCGCTGATGGAGAAGCCGGCGCGCGAGGTGGGAATTGCGATTCCCCTTCCCGACGAACCGCGCGCGCTCGCGTTCATTCGCGCGGCGCGCGATTCGAAAGAAGTGAATCCGCGCTGCCTCGAGTACTTCGACGGCGAGTCGTTCGCGATCGCGCGCGGTGCCGAAGATCGCTCGTGGGCGTCCGGCGCCGGCGCAATGCTGTATACCGAAGAGACGACCCACGGCGACGATCCCCCGCTCGAACAGTGGCTCGCGCTCGCCGAACACTACGGTGCCAACGACGCCGACGTGCGTGTGTTCGAGGGCGACGCGGCGATTCGCGAGGCGCGCCGACTGCGCCACGCGGTGCCGGCGACGATGCACGAGCGCACCGCCCCGTATCTCGCGGCCGGTGGCCGCCGCGTTTCCACCGATTGGGCGGTGCCGTATCACCGCGCCGCCGAGATGGTCGCGCTGGCGCGCCGTTATGCGAGCGAGGCCGGAATTACACCAGGAATCGTCTACGGTCATCTCGGCAATGGCCATCCGCATCAGAACTTCGTCGCCCGCACGCCTGACGAAGTGAAGGCGATCGAAGCCGTCGTCGAGCGGACGCTCCGCGATGTGATCGCGATGGGCGGAACGGTCGCCGCCGAGCACGGCATTGGTAAAGTGAAAGCGAAGTGGCTCCCGCTGCAGACGAACGCGACGCAGATCGCGATGATGCGCGCGGTGAAGCGTGAGCTCGACCCGAACGGCCTCCTCGCGCCGGGAAATATTTTCACATGACGCCAACTCCGACATTCGCGAGCGTCGTACTCGACGTCGATTCAACGCTCACCGGCATCGAAGGAATCGACTGGCTCGCCGCGCATCGTGGCGAGAAGGTGCAGCTGATGGTCGAGGAGCTCACGGTGAAGGCGATGGCCGGGACAATGCCGCTCGAGCAAGTATATGCGCAGCGGCTCGAGGTCATCACGCCGGCACTCGCCGAGATGCAGACGCTCGGACTCGCCTATCGCACGCATCTCGCCCCCGGTGCCAAGGCGGCGATCGAGAAACTGCGCGCCGCCGGTGTGCGCGTCGTACTCGTGAGCGGTGGACTTCTTCCGGCGATCGCTCCGCTCGGCGCGGCACTTGGGTTTGAACCCGCCGACATTCATGCGGTGAATGTTCAGAATAATCATCGTGGCGCATTCGAGGGCTACGAAAGCGAATCACCGCTCACGCGCGCGCATGGCAAGTCACACGTGGTCGCGTCGCTCACTCTGCCGCATCCGATTCTCGCGGTTGGCGACGGTTTCACCGATCTCGACATTCGTGAGGGCGGCGCCTGCGAGGCGTTCGCGGCGTTTACTGGATTTGTGAGCCGCGAACCCGTGGTCGATGCCGCCGATCACGCGATCGCCTCGTTCGACGAACTCTTGCACCTCGTGCTTCCGGAGCAGTCGTGACCGAGTTCGGCACCTTTTTCCTTCCCGGCCCGACCGAAGTCCGCAGCGAAGTGCTCGCGGCGATGTCGCGGCCGATGATTCCGCATCGCGGAAAGAACTTCGAAGCGCTCTATTCGAACGTCAACGGCGGGTTGCAGCACGCGTTCCGTACGCGACGCCCCGTATACATGAGCACGAGTTCGGCGTCGGGCCTGATGGAAGCGTCGATTCGCTGCGCGCCTGCGGGGCCGATCCTCTCGCTCGTGAACGGGGCATTTTCGGAGCGGTTCGCCAATATCGCACGTGCCTGCGATCGTGAGACGGTCGTCATCGAGACGCCCGCCGGCACCGTGCATGAATACTCGGCAGTTGAGAGCGCTCTGAACGCGAGGGAGTTCGCTGCCGTCACGGTGGTGCATTCTGAAACATCGACCGGCGCGCTGACCGACATTGCTGCGATCGCGAAGCTCGCGCACGCGCATGGCGCGATGATTCTCGTCGACAGCGTTACCGGCTTGGGTGGCGCGCCAGTCGAGACCGACGCCTGGGAGCTCGACTTCGTGCTCACCGGCTCGCAGAAGGCGCTCGCACTGCCGCCAGGGCTCGCCTTCGGTGTGGCGAGCGAGTCGTTCATTCTCCAGGCGCAGACCGCGCACTCGCGCGGCCTCTACTTCGATCTCGTCGAGTTCGAACAGTTCGCGCACAAGAATCAGACGCCGAATACGCCGGCCGTTTCCCTGCTCTACGCCGCCGAAGTACAAATGAAGGCGATCGAGGCCGAGGGAATCGAAGCGCGCTGGGCACGCCACGAGGCGATGCGCGTGATGACGGAATCGTGGTGC
>JAYVPN010000144.1:0-4739 GCA_043757365.1 Gemmatimonadota bacterium
ACAGCGGCGAGCGCCACCTTGGCTTTGAAAGCCGGGGCGTGGTTCCGGCGGTTCCGTTTCGACATCACGAGCTCCTTGGCAGTGGACGAAAGATTCGTCCGGCGAGCCCGCTTGTCCACTTATCCTACCTGTTCAGAAAACCGAGACCACTTCTGTACCGCCCGAAGCGAACAGAGTATTGCTAGCCGAAGTACGACGGGACCTCAATGAGACGCTTGGCGGTGACTATGGCCTAGCCTTTTATGTGAGTACACAGTTTACCCAGCTTGAGATGACGGTTCCGTCGCGGCCAGAGCGTCAGCGAGTAGATCGTCGAATACAAGGGGAGACGCGACCCGCGCGAATCATCGCGCCTCGACTAGCACTGCTTTTCACAATCCTCCGTCGGTGGGGCGGTCCGATCTGGCGCGCGACGGCGATGGCCGCCGAGGCAAGCTACGGCGCGATCTGCACCGAAGAGGTCGCGATAAAGGCGCTACGAATGGAACCTTCGCGGCAGTTCCAACGGGCTCTCCTCGGGGTGCTCGCGGTCGCGGACTCCGACGTGGCGGCATCCGCGATAGCGGATATTTTACGCGCCGAAATCGGGGCGGCGAACCCTGATCCGATCTTGATGGAGTCACTGGTATTCGGACTAGCAAGGACACCGATCGCTGGCCGACGGACGGAACTGGATCTCGAGCACGCCGCGCTGTTGAAGACGACGGCGGAATGTAACCCTGATGAGCGTGTTCGAATGCTTGCGCGAGTAGTTCTCGACTCGTGGGAATCGAAGTGGTCTGTCGACCGACTGCTCAAACTTTGACGGCTCACTTTCAACTTCACAGAGACTCGCGCGGTCGAATGAGTGAACGACACGGTCTCGCGGCGCGCAACTTTCGATAACCGCACTTCGGATCCGCTGGTTATCCTCGCCGAATGTAGGCAGCGCTCGCATCGGCTCCCAGCAGCTGGCATCCTCTATGGACATCGATACGACCAGAGGCGCTCTCAACCTCGAACGACGCCGGCCTCGCTTTCCAAATGACGTCGAGGCCGCGCCTCATCCTCAACGATAGGAATGTCCGTAACTCGACCTGGGGTGCGTGCGAGGTCATGCCTAGCACAGTGTTCCACTCGCAGATGATTGCGACCGCAGACTTGCGATCACGATAACCGCATATTCATGCACAGCGAATGCAACGAGCAAATTCACATCTTTCAACGACACGCACATCGACAGAGTAGTCACATTTTTGGTTTCGCTCCACGGAGTCCGCCAGGAGAGCGAAGGAGAGATTTGTCCGTAACATTTGGGACTTCGCGCAACCCAAAATCGTACAATCCGAAGCAGATTTTGTTACCACTGCGAAGCACAACCGGGGCCCTTCAGATGAAGGAGCCCCGGTCGCTTTTGTCTCTCAAATCACCGGAAAATGTTACAGCTGTACCATTATGCACTTCGTAACTTGTCAAAAAATTCATTTCGCCCAACACCCGCGCCTTACTGCACCGCGTTGATCATGTCGAAGATCGGCAGATACATCGCGACGACCATGCCGCCAACCACCACACCAAGAAACACGATCATCACCGGCTCGAGCAGCGACAGCAGGTTGCTCACCGCCGCGTCAACTTCTTCGTCGTAAAAATCGGCAACCTTCGACAGCATCTCGTCGAGACCGCCGGTCTGCTCACCGACCGCGATCATCGAGATCACCATCGGCGGAAAAACGTTCGATTTCGCCAGCGGCGCCGAAATGGAATCGCCGCCGGCGATCGAACTGCGGCTTGCCATAATCGCATCCGAGATCACGCGGTTACCGGCTGTCTTCGCCGTAATTTCGAGTCCATCGAGAATCGATACGCCGGAGCTGATCAGCGTGCCGAGCGTACGCGTGAAACGCGAGACCGCCGACTTGCGGAGCACGTCGCCGAGAATCGGGAATTTGAGGAGCAACCGGTCGATCACGAGTTGGCCGTTCGACGTCGCGTAGTACTTCTTGAGCAACGTAAACGCACCAAATAGACCGCCGCCGATCGCCCACCAGTACCCCTTCAGAATCTGCGACAGCACGATGACCACGCGCGTCGGTAGCGGCAAGGCGAGGCCGACGCTCGCGAACATGCTCTCGAAGACGGGGATCACGAAAATCAGGAGCACGCAGATCGCGATGCCAGCGACGCTCATGATGACGCCCGGGTAAATCATCGCGCCCTTCACCTTTCTGACGAGGGCGTCGTTCTTTTCCATAAACGTCGCCAAGCGCATCAGAATCGTGTCCAAAATGCCGCCGGCCTCACCGGCCGCCACCATATTCACGTACAGGTCGCTGAAGGCATTCGGATGCTTGGCGAGCGCGTCAGCCACCGTGTGGCCCGACTCGACGTCGAAGACGACCTGACGCGTCACGGCCTGCAGCGCCTTGCTCTCGGACTGCTTGCTGAGAATGTCGAGCGCCTGCACGAGCGGCAGTCCGGCGTTGATCATCGTCGAGAACTGGCGCGTGAAAATCACGATATCCTTCATGCTCACGGAACCAGTGGTCTTTTGCTTCGCCTTCGCCTGCTCCTCGACCTTCACGACGTTCATCCGCAGCCGTCTAAGCTGTTGGACAACGTCCTCGCGGTTCGCGGCTTCGATCGTCGCCGTCTTCAGGTCGCCCTTGGCGTCCCGTGCGGTATACGTAAACTGGGGCATACGCGGCTCCTGAGTAGTCTACAGAACTAACGACGGCCCGCGACGGGCGCGCCGGTTTTCGGCATGTCACGCGGCATGGTATCACCTTCGACCGCCGTCTTGCCGATCATCCGCAAGAACTCGTTCGGGTCGCCCGACACGCGCAGGCACTCCTCTTCGTCCACCTCGCGCGACATATAGAGTGCGTACAGCGAATCGTTGAGCGTCTGCATGCCGTACTTCTTACCCGACTGCATCGACGAATAGATCTGGTGAATCTTGTCATCGCGAATCAGCGCGCGAATCGCCGGCGTCACCACCAGAATCTCGGCCGCCATCGCGCGACCTTTCCCGCTCCGCTTCGGAAGCAGCGTCTGCGTGATCACGCCCTCGAGCACGAACGCGAGCTGGGCGCGCACTTGCGACTGCTGGTGACTCGGGAAGACGTCGATGATACGGTTGATCGCTTCGGCGGCCGAGTTGGTGTGCAGCGTGGCGAAGGCCAAGTGGCCGGTTTCGGCAATCGTGAGCGCCGCCTGGATCGTTTCCAGGTCGCGCATTTCGCCAATCAGGAGTACGTCGGGATCTTCACGGAGCGCGTACTTGAGCGCGTTGGAGAACGACTTGGTGTCGGTCCCAACCTCGCGCTGGTTGATGATGCACCCCTGATGCCGATGAATGAACTCGATCGGATCTTCGACCGTGATGATGTGGCCTTTCCGCTCACGGTTGATCTTGTCGATCATCGCGGCGAGGGTCGTCGACTTACCCGAGCCGGTGGGACCGGTGACGAGCACGAGGCCGCGCGGCTTCTCGGCCATCCGGGCGATCACCGGCGGCAGGTTGAGATCGTTGAACGTCTTAATGCTGATGGGAATCTGACGCATCACCATCGACACGCAGCCGCGCTGCTTGAAGCAGTTCCCGCGGAAGCGGGCGAGATTCTGGATGCCGAACGAGAAGTCGAGCTCGTCATCCATTTCGAACCGCTTTTTCTGCTGCTCGGTGAGCACCGAGTAGGCGATCTGCAGCGTGTCTTTCGGGCTGAGCATGTACTCGTTCTTCGAATTGACGATGTCGCCGTCGATACGGAGCTTGGCGCGCTCGCCTGCGGTGATGTGCAGGTCGGAGGCGTCGCGCTCGATCATCTCCTCGAGAAGTGAGCGGAGATTGATGCCAGTGGCGGCGGCAGGTGCAGTCATGAGTGTCGAGAGCGAGGGAAAGACTACGGCGAGTGTACGGTGAACCGTTGTACCGTTTACCGCGTACGGTTGAACTACACTGCGGTTTCGCGGATCACTTGTTCGAGAGGTACGACGCCCTTCAACACCTTGAGCCAGCCGTCCATGCGCAGCGTTAACATACCGCCTTCGACGGCAGCGTCACGGATCTCGGCGGCGCCGACGTTCATCAAAATCAGCTTGCGGAGCGCCAGAGTCATGAACATGACTTCGTACAATCCCTGACGGCCTTTCGTGCCGCTGCCGTTGCACTGGTCGCAACCGGTCCCCTTGTAAAAGGGGAGCTCGCCGATCGTCGTGTCGAGCGACAGGTTGTCGAGGAACGGCTTCGCGTCCTTGCTGGCATTGGCCTTCGCGCCGGACAGCGCTTCTTCCGTGAAGTGCATCGACCGCAGCGTGGTGGTCGACTTCACCTTCGCTGCCTCGAGCTCGAGATCGTCGGGCTGATACTTCACCTTGCAGTTCGGGCAGATGCGGCGCACAAGGCGCTGCGCGAGCACGAGATTGAGCGCCGAACTTACGTTGAACGGCTCAAGTCCCATGTCCATCAGACGCGTCACGGTTTCCGGCGCCGAGTTCGTGTGTAGCGTCGAGAGCACCATGTGGCCCGTGAGCGCGGCCTTGATGGCGATACCGCCGGTCTCGAGATCTCGAATCTCGCCGACCATGATGATGTTCGGATCCTGACGCAAGAACGCCTTCAGCGCCGCCGCGAACGTCATACCGATTTCATTGCGCACGAGCACCTGATTCACGCCGTAGAGATTGTACTCGACGGGATCCTCGGCGGTCATGATGTTCGTGTCGATCCGGTTCACTTTGGAGAGACACGAATAGAG
>JAYVPN010000145.1:0-17960 GCA_043757365.1 Gemmatimonadota bacterium
CGCGGCTGCGGTGTCCGCACCTTTGAGTTCGCAGTAGATCGTGAGCGACGCGCCGACGGCGTCGATCACCTGCTGGAGCGTCGGAATCAAATCGCGCGGCGCCGATGGAATGGCGTCGTGGTGGACGACGAGAACGCCGTCCGACCGCATGTGCACATCGAGCTCGACTCCGTCGGCCCCGAGTTCGAGCGCGCGGGCAAACGCGGCGATAGTGTTCTCCGGTCGCTCGCGGGAGGCTCCGCGATGGGCGATGATCTCGATGGCTGTCAGGTAATCCCCCGCAGGCGGAATCGCTTTGGAACTACAGCAGAACAGGTCGGCGATATCCATCTTAACACCGGACGCTGTC
This sequence comes from Gemmatimonadota bacterium, assembly GCA_043757365.1. Lineage (GTDB taxonomy): Bacteria > Gemmatimonadota > Gemmatimonadetes > Gemmatimonadales > Gemmatimonadaceae > Fen-1231. The sequence continues at coordinate 350 of JAYVPN010000145.1, forward strand.
CAGCGTCTAATTGGTGCCTAGATGGAAGTCTCCAGCCGGCAGGATGATGCGGCGATCGACGCCGCGCTGATCGAACAGTGGAAAGGGGGCGACCAACGGGCAGCAGCCGAGATCGTTCGGCGCCATGCCCCGGCGTTAGCCCGCTTCGCTTCGAGTTCCGGCGAGCGCGACGGGATCGACGAGCTGGTACAGGACACCTTCGTCCGAGCGTTCAACTCGCTCGATTCGTTTCGGTCCGAAAGCTCGCTGCGCACCTGGCTGTTCACGATTCTGCGGCGTCTGGTGCTGGATCGAAAACGGGCCGAGAAACGACGACGGGACAACGTCGAACTGGATGAAGGGCACGCGGTCGAGGAATACGATGCGCTCGATAGTTTGGTAGCGGAAGAGACCGCGCAACAGGTGAAAGTGGCGATCGAGCGGCTGTCGCCGCTGCAAAAAGAGGTCTTCGTCCTTCGGGTCACCGAGGGCATGGCGTACGGCGAGATTGCGCAGCTGGTGAGAAGCACCGAAGGCGCCTGCCGGGTGCACTATCACAATGCGATGCGGTCCGTGAAGGAGTATTTGAAAGATGCGTAATCCAATCGAATGTTCGAGTGAATCGATGCGCGACCTGCTGCCGGAGTACGTGCTCGGCACGCTGACGTCCGCTGAATATTCTGCGGTGTCGACGCACCTCGCGGGCTGCGAGGCGTGCGCGGCTGACGTCCAGCTCATTCGTTCGGTCGGCGCGGCCTTTCCTACTCCCGCGCTCGACATCGCCGGCATCGTGGCGGTACTGCCCACCGCGCCCGCGCGGGTGAAGGCTCTGCTGACTGTTTCGTCCAGCGGCGAAGTTGCGACTTCATCCAGCGCACTCCGCCCGCGTCAATGGCGACTTGCCGCCGCGATTTCGTTCATCGTCCTCGGCGGACTTTCACTCGCGACGCTGCGCGGCATGATGCGACAGTCCGCGCCCACCGATATCCCGATTGCGGCGGTCGATTCTTCGTTGCACCCTATCGGGAGCGGCAGCACGGCGATCGTTGCCCCGCCGGCCGCGGCCGCCGCGGCGAGCGCTGTGGGGTTTCGCGGGGTTCGCCAGATTCGCATCGCGGCGTCGGGTTTGTCGATTGGCGCGGCGGCGGACCTGTCCGACGCTCAACTGGAGCAACTGCTGAGCGAACTCGTGACCGTGCAGGCATTGCCGAGCACCGAACCCGCGCCGAGTCATCATCCGATGATGGCGCCTGACAGCCCTGAGGATAAATACTAATGCGACGAATCATGCTTGCGATTGTATGGGTTGTTCCTTCAATCGCGTCGGCGCAGATCGCGACATCGCCTGCGGTAGACCGGGCGCAGCTCGAGCAGCGCGTCAAAGTGCAGATGGTGCGGGTGCTTCGAGAGCAGGTCGGGCTGAATGAGGCGCAGATCGCGCACGTGGAGGACATCAGCCGACGCATCGAAGAGCAGCGGCAGTCGCTCAATCGCCTCGAACAGCAGGCGAGGATTTCGCTGCGTGAAGAGGTGTTGCTCGCCGATACGTCGCGTAATCCGATCGTCGCGCAGTTGATCGATCAAATGCTCAACGCGCAGAGTCGGAAAGGCGAGCTGCTCGCCACCGAGCAAAAGGAACTGGCGACGTTCATGTCGCCGATGCAGCGTGCCAAAGTGTTCGGCATCGAGGATCTGATTCGTCGACGCGTTAACGAGATGTTGCGTCAGGGGATGACGGCGGATTCCACGGCGCGGCCGGTGAAACCGATACGCAATCCCGGCGCCCTTCGGCGCCGGCCACTCACCGACTCGGGTGCGCTAGTTCCGAATTGAATGATCGCGAAGGCCCGCCTAACGCTTGGTGGGCCTTCGCTGTCTAATGGATGAAGAGCAGTGCAGCCCGAAGATGCCATCACACATCCACGCGGATCGCGTGAGATCAGGGGAGGAACGATGCAAAAGACTCTTGCCCGTGTCATGACGATGATCGCCGCGAGCGCGACTGTGCTCGCCGCGCAGGCGGGGACGCAACCGAAGCGACCCGCGCCGCCGACAGGTGCCGGCGGACAGCCCACTGCGGTGCGGCCGGGTGGCCACGGACAGATGGCGCGAATGCCGATGTCGGATTCCGTGCACCGGAAGGAGGTGCAGGCACACATGGGGGACATGCTCAAACAGCGCTTCGGTTTCTCGGACGCGCAAGTTACGGCCTTCAGCGCGACGAACATGAAGTTCGCGGAACGTGCGCGTTTGATCGGCGAGCAGGACCGGGATGTGCGGATGGCGATTCGCGAGGAGATGCTTCGTCCGGATTCCGCACGGTCGAGCCAGCTCAGTACGTTGCTCGATAAACAGTCCGCGCTCCGTCATCAGCGCTCGGAGCTCGCCGACGCGCGCGAGAAGGAACTCGCGTCGTTCCTGACCCCGTTGCAGCGCGCCAAGCTCTCGAACGCCCATGGGGCGATGCGCGGTCGCGGCGGAATGGGCGGTGAGCATCCGGGAATGCGTGGCGGAATGCGCCACCGCATGGGTGGCATGGGTGGCATGGGAGGCATGCAGCGCGGCCACGGCCCGGGCGGCGATGGACATGAGGCGCCGGCGCTTCCACCCGTCGATCCGCAGCCGTAGCAATCGGGGACGTCTCCCGAGAATCGAAACCGTCGTCAGGAAGCTCTGACGGCGGTTTGGGTTTGTCGGCGATCCCGCAGTCGACGAGTCCTTCGCGATTCGCGTCCGTCGCACTGCGGAAGCACCGCACTAGAAACTCGGTCCCGCGTAACGCGACCTTGAGGACGCGACGACGAAGGTCGGTGGTAGCAAGCCCGACGTGCGTGCAATCGAAGTGAGGAACCGACAGCGATGACTGGGGAGCGAAAGCTCTCACGCCCGGATTAGTCCGGATTAGTCCGGTTGAGCGATGGTCGCAATCCGTCGACATGGTGATCATTCACCTTCGGCCTGCACGACTGCGAGCGCGTCATCGCAAGGCTCGGCGGACGTCGCCATAGTCGGTGGTTAGGGTGCAGCGTAACGACTCAAATCATCAATCACTGCCTTTCTCTCCGCTGTTCGACGCGAGGGTACCAGCACGACATCCATCGACCTGCAGGCAGAACAGGCGCTGGGCCCATTTCGCGCCGCTCATGGTGTGATTGAGTCTTGGCGTCGTTCGTGGGAAGGAGCTCAATGAACGCGGATGCGCTTCATGCCACGGCACGCGCGTTGATCGCGCGCGACAAAGGCCTGCTCGCAATTGACGAGAGCACAGGCACCTGCAACGAGCGCTTGGCCGAGGCGGGTATTCCCCAGACGGCGGAGGCGCGGCGCGCGTACCGGCAGATGCTCATGACCACGCCGGAGCTCGGAACCTGCATCAGCGGTGCGATTCTGTACGACGAGACCATTCGGCAGTCCACATCGGACGGCACGCCCTTCATCAAAGTTCTCGCGGATGCCGGCATCCTCCCAGGCATTAAAGTCGATATCGGAGCTCGGTCGCTCGCTCTCCATCCGCAGGAACGAATTACGGAAGGATTGGACGGATTGCGCGTGCGGCTTGAGGAGTACGTGAAGATCGGGGCCCGGTTCGCCAAGTGGCGCGCGGTGCTCGTCGTGTCTGATGATCTGCCCAGCGAGGGTTGCACGGAGGCCAACGCGCACGCACTCGCGCGCTACGCCGCCTTATGCCAAGAAGCCGGACTCGTGCCGATCGTCGAGCCCGAGGTGCTCATGACGGGCGAGCATACCCTGGAACGTTCCCGTCTCGTCACCGAATCCGTCATTGAACGCCTGTTCGCGCAGATCAAGATGCAGCACGTGATGCTCGAGGCAATGATCCTCAAGTCCAACATGGTCCTACCGGGATCGACCTGTCCGACGCAAGCGACGGCAGAGCAGGTCGCCGACGCGACTATACGAAGTCTCCTGCGAATCGTTCCGGCAGCGGTGCCGGGTATTGCTTTCTTGTCGGGCGGCCAACCCGCTGAGCTCGCATCGGCCCGATTGAACGCGATGCACGGAAACGTCGCGGCACGGATCGCCGCAGTCCCATGGGCGTTGACGTTTTCGTTTGGACGCGCGCTCCAGCGCCCGGCGATCGGAATCTGGGGAGGTCATGAGACGAACCGTGCGCCGGCACAGCGCGCGTTACTCCATCGAGCCCGGTGCAATCGCGCGGCAGTTCGTGGAGAATACAACGCGGCGATGGAAGACGACTGGTTCGTCCCGACGAGCACCGGCACATGATCGACCGGTCGAATGGGCTCCTGCAACTGTACTTCGTGAGACACGGTGGAACGGAATGGTCGGTGTCCGGCCAGCATACCGGCCGCACGGAGATTCCGTTGACGCCGCGTGGAGAAGACGAGGCGCGCGCTCTTCACTCTCTTTTTGGTGCGCTCACCTTTTCGCACGTCTTCACGAGCCCACGGTTACGCGCGCGACGCACGTGTGAGTTGGTCAGTCTCCAACCGGAATCCGAGATCGAACCGGATCTGGCAGAGTGGGATTACGGAGCATACGAAGGACTGCGCACCGTCGATATTCGCAAGGAGCGACCTGGTTGGTCGGTATTTCGTGACGGCTGTCCGGGAGGCGAGACGCCGGCGCAGATCTCGGACCGCGCCGACCGCCTGCTTGCCCGCCTCCGGCCGGTGCACGGCAACGTCGCGCTTTTCTCGCACGGCCAGTTCGGCCGCGTGTTGGCCGCGCGCTGGATCGGCGTGCCGGCCGCCACCGGACAGCATTTCACACTCGACGCGGCATCGCTCAGTATTCTCGGCTATGAGCCGAGTCATCCCACGGTGCCAGTCATCGCGCTGTGGAATGCCAAACCGAGCGACGTACAGGTGCCGTCATGATGCGCGTCGGGATCGCGGCTGACCATGGAGGATTCGTCCTCAAGGAAGAGGTGGCGTCATCATTGAGCACGCGAGGGTGCGCGGTGGTGGACTTCGGCGCCGACCGATTGGACCCCGCGGACGATTACCCTCGCTTCGTGATTCCGATGGCAAGAGCCGTTGCCGCGGGACAGGTGGACCGCGCGGTGGCGATCTGTGGGAGCGGCGTGGGCGCCTGTATTGCAGCGAACAAAGTACGCGGCGTTCGTGCCGGCCTCATCCACGACGGGTTCTCCGCCCACCAAGGCGTTGAAGACGACGATATGAATGTGCTGTGTCTGGGTGCCAGGGTCATCGGGGCGGCCCTCGCCCTCGAACTCATCGAGACGTTTTTGCTTGCGCATTTCAGCGGGGCCGAGCGTCACCTCCGGCGGCTCGGACAGGTGCGGGCGCTCGAGCAACGCGAGTCAGCGGTATGAATTCGTGACGTCATCTCCATCACGGGCTACGTCAGTCAGCCGCACGTCGAATGCGGAGTGGCGTACGCCCGATTCGGTGATCGCGATCGGCGTCGGGAGCGCCTGACGCGTGCGCATTCCGCTCCCGATGTTTCCGACGCTCGCTCCACTCGAAGAGCCGATCCGCGCCGAGCTCTTCGGCATCGAGCGGCTGGAGCAGCACGCCGATTCGTTGGCAACGGCGCAACGAGTCGAGACTGGAAAGGCGCCGAGGCGCGCGCTGCTGCCCCGGGTCGATGACAACGGTCGCGTCCTGCGCGACGCGAATCGCCAGATCTCCGAGGCGGTGCGCACGAAACAGTGGATCACGCCAGCGGCGGAATGGCTGATCGATAATTTCTTCGTCGTCGACGAGCAGCTCCGTGAGATTCGCGACGACCTTCCGGTCGGCTTCTACCGCGAGCTCCCGTCGCTGGCCGATGGCCCGCTCGCCGGGTACCCGCGTGTGTATGGGATCGCGTGGGCCTTCGTGGCGCACACGGACAGTCGGTTCGATCCGGACTCACTTCGTCGATTCGTACAGGCCTACCAGCGGGTCGAGCCACTCACGATCGGTGAACTCTGGGCGGTTGCGATCTCCCTGCGCGTGGTACTCGTGGAGAATCTGCGGCGTGTCGCGGATGCGATTATTCGCGGTCGCGTGGCCCGCCAGGAAGCCGACGAACTCGCCAATGACGTGCTTGGGCCGGATGGACGCGGCGTGCAGGCGCTCGCTGCGGTGATGTCACGCAAGGATAATCCGCGTCTCGTCGCGGCCTTCGCGGTCGAACTGGCGCAGCGGTTGCGCGATCAGGATCCAGCCGTCACGCTGGCGCTCGCGTGGCTGCAGCAGACCCTCGTCGCCCAAGGGATGACCGCTGACTCGCTCGCGCTCGCCGAGCATCAGCGGCAAGCCGCGACAACGGTCACGGTCCGGAACATCATCACCAGCATGCGGCTGATGTCGGCGCTCGATTGGACGGTATTCATCGAGAGCGTGAGCCTCGTCGACGACGCGCTGCGCGCCGGCAGCGACTTCGTCGCGATGGATTTCGCGAGCCGCGACACGTATCGGCACGCGATCGAGGCGCTGGCTCGAGGGTCGGGTCACACGGAACTCGAGGTGGCGCGGGAATCACTGGCGCAGGCCGCTCCCGCACGAGTGCCGAACGCCGACGGTGCGGCCGATCATCGGCGAGGGGACCCCGGGTACTACCTCGTTGGCGGTGGAAGACGGGAGTTCGAGCGCGGGCTGGGGTTTCATCCGAACGTCAGCCTGCGTCTTCGACGCGCGTTCATAGACGCCGCGACTCCGGGCTATCTCGGAACGCTGCTTGTGCTCACCGCGGCGCTTCTCGCGGCGGAGCTACTCGCGGCTTCCGCTGCGCACCTTCTCCTCCCGGGGTTGCTCGTCCTCGGCGTACTCGCGCTGGTGCCCGCATCGGATCTCGCAATCGCGCTGTTGAATCGTTTCGTCACCGTGGTGGTTACACCCGAAGTCCTGCCGCAACTGGAATGGCCGTCGGGCATCCCAACGGAATATCGAACGATGGTCGTGGTGCCGACGATGCTGACCGGCACGGCGGACGTGGAGGAGCAGGTCGAGCGGCTCGAGGTGCACTTTCTGGCGAATGCGGACGGCGACGTACGATTTGCGCTCGTCAGCGACTGGGAGGACTCGATCACTGAGCACGCGAGCTCCGACGATGACATTCTCACCGCAGCTCGGGGCGGTATCGCGCGACTGAACCGCATCTACGGCCCGGCGACTGACGGCGGCGATCGATTCTTCGTTTTTCACCGCCGCCGGCTCTGGAGCGCGAGCGAAGGGACGTGGATGGGATGGGAACGCAAACGTGGCAAGCTTCACGAGATCAACCGCCTCCTGCGCGGAGCCACGGACACGACCTTTCTCTCGGAAAATGCCGAAGCACCGTCGGCGCCACTCGGGGTGCGGTACGTGGTCACCCTCGATACCGATACGCGGCTGCCGATCGACGCGGTCAAGCGGCTCGCCGGGGCGATGGCACATCCGCTGAACGGACCGCGCGTCGATGCCGCGACTCGGCAGGTCGTCGAAGGATACGCCATCCTGCAGCCCCGAGTAACGTCGCCCCTTCCCGGACGGGCGGGGTCGATCTTCCAGCGGCTCAGTTCTGGTGCGTCGGGGATCGACCCCTATTCGAGCGCCGTGTCGGACGTGTATCAGGATCTCTTCGGCGAGGGATGCTACAGCGGAAAAGGGATCTACGACATTGACGCGTTCGAGACCGCGCTCGCCGGACGTGTTCCCGAAAACTCATTGCTGAGTCACGACCTGTTCGAGGGACTCTTTGCGCGCGCGGGCCTCGTCACGGACGTTGAGCTCTTCGAAAGTGCGCCCTCCAACTACCTGACCGGTTCGTCGCGGCAGCACCGATGGGCCCGCGGTGACTGGCAACTTCTGCCGTTCATCATGCGCGAGCGCTTCTCGCTGGTTGGACGCTGGAAAATGCTGGACAATCTTCGACGGACGCTCTCGATGCCGACGGCGTTTCTCGCACTTCTCGGAGGCTGGATTTGGCCGGGGTCGTCGCCCGTGCAGTGGACGGCGTTCATCCTGGCAGCGGTCGCGATTCCTCCGCTGCTGCCGGCATTGGCCGGCGTCTGGCCCATCGCCCCGGGGAGTTCGAAGCGAAGTCATTTCCGCGCAGTGGGGCGCGACTTCCTCTCGGCGTGTGCTCACATGGGCCTGACGCTCACGATGATCGCGCACCAAGCGTGGTTAATGAGCGACGCGATCGCTCGGACGCTCGTGCGTCTGTTTGTGACGCGGCGGCGATTGCTCCAATGGCAGACCTCGACGGTCGCGGCATCCCGGATTCCGTCCACGCTCACGGGCTACTATGAGCGCATGGCCGGCGGGTTCTTGCTCGCCGTGATCGCCGGCGGGGCGGTGGCGTGGGAGCGTCCCGGAGCCACAGTCGTAGCGTTGCCGATTCTGCTGCTGTGGGGAGTCGCACCTGCGATCGCGCGCTGGATCAGTCGTCCGGGAATGGCTGCCAGTACCGCGCCCTTGATGCCGGACGAGACACGGACGCTTCGACTCGTCGCCCGACGCACCTGGAGCTACTTCACGACGTTCGTGACCGCGGAGAGCCACGCGCTGCCGCCGGACAACTTCCAAGAGACTCCACAGCCGGTTGTGGCGCAACGTACATCGCCGACGAACATCGGAATGTATCTGCTCTCGGTGGTGTCGGCGCGCGACTTCGGATGGGTGGGGACGCTGGACGCGGTCGACCGTATCGAGAACACGCTCCGCTCCGTTGGCACGCTGGAGCACCATCGCGGGCACCTCTACAACTGGTACGACACGCAAGACTGTCGGCCGCTCGAGCCGAAGTACGTCTCGTCCGTCGACAGTGGGAATCTCGCCGGTGCGATGCTTACGCTGGCGAACGCAAGTGAAGAGCTCATGGGGCTCAGTGTCGTGAGCTCGGAAGCGCTATCGGGCATCTACGACGCGGCGCTGTTGCTCCAAGAAGCTGTGCGCTCATCGAACGACGGACGGAGCGTCTCGCTGCCCGGAACGGTTCGCCTGCAACAGGCGATCAATGCGGTGTTTATCGTGCTCGCGGGTCGACCGGAAACGCCGGCTGATTGGGCCGCACGGCTGGACGAGCTCGACGCGGCAACTCAGACGGTCGCGACTCGCACGCGCGATGCGGGCGAGGAACCGTCCTTGAACCAGTGGGCTTCCGTCCAGACATCCGCCGACGCTTTGCGCGACGCCGTGGAGACACACGTGCGTGATTTCGACGCACTAATGCCTTGGGCGCGTCTGCGGATCGACGCGGCGTCCGCGCCAGCAATCGCGCGACTAGTCCCCGCGGCGACGCTTGCGGACATGCCCGGTCGCTACACCACCGCCTTGCGAGACATCCAGGTTGCCCGCGCGCAATTGGTGAGTGACGGCGCGGCCGATTCGGCGCGCCTCCAAGCTATCGATGCGATCTCCCAGAGCCTCGAACATGCCTCCGGCTCGGCGACAGCGTTGCTCGAACGATTGGCTAAACTCGCCTCGGATGCGCGCGAGATGGTTCGGGTGATGGAGTTCGACTTCCTGTTTGATCGGACACGAATGCTGTTCTCGATCGGGTACCGGCTGTCCGACGGTAATCTCGACAGCGGACGTTACGACCTTCTCGCCTCGGAGGCGCGCCTCCTGAGTTTCATTGCGATCGCCAAGGGGGACGTGCCTGTTCGCCACTGGTTCCGGCTCGGCCGCTTGCTCACACCGGTGGGGAATGGTTCGGTGCTGATGTCGTGGGCGGGGTCGATGTTTGAGTATTTGATGCCCGCGCTGATCATGCGCACGCCGGTCGGGAGCCTCCTCGACCAGACGTGCCGCCTAGCGGTTCGTCGCCAGATCGACTACGCGACTGAGCGGGGCGTTCCGTGGGGAATGTCGGAGTCGGCCTATTTCGCGCGTGACCTCGAGATGACGTTCCAATACTCGAATTTCGGCGTTCCTGGGCTCGGACTCCGACGGGGGCTCGCCGACGACGTCGTGGTCGCGCCGTACGCGACAGCACTCGCGGCGATGTTCGAGCCGCAGGAGGCGGCGCGCAATTTCTTGGTACTCACCGACGCGGGCGCGTCGGGGCGATTCGGATTCTATGAATCGTTAGACTATACGCCGAAACGCCTGCCAACGGACACACCGCTCGAGGTGGTGCGTACATACATGGCACATCACCAGGGCATGGCAATCATCGCGGTCGGAAACGTGTTGCACGGCGGCGCGATGCGCACGCGATTCCACGCCGAGCCGATCGTGCGAGCGAGCGAGTTGTTGCTACAGGAGCGGACACCGCGCGACGCCGCGGTTGCGCGAAGCCGGACGGACGCTGCGGTGGCCGACGTGCGCGAACTCGTGCCGCCGGTTACCCGCAAATTTTCGTCCCCACACGGCGCGACGCCGCGCACGCAGCTGCTCTCGAATGGCCGGTATGCCGTGATGATCACCGCAGCCGGCTCGGGATACAGTCGCTGGCGCGATCTCGCGATCACGCGGTGGCGCGAGGACGCGACCAGCGACGACACTGGGTCGTATATCTATCTTCGCGACGTTGCCAGCGGCGAGCACTGGTCCGCTGGATTCCAGCCAAGCGGGGCAACGCCGGCCAGTTACGAAGTGTCGTTCGCCGAGGACTGCGCCGAGTTCGTCCGGCGCGACGGCGCAATCACGACCCGGCTCCAAGTGATCGTCTCGTCGGAAGACGATGCGGAAGTCCGGCGGGTCTCGATCACGAACGAGGGAAACCGGGCTCGTGAAATCGAGGTGACGTCGTACGCGGAAGTCGTCCTCGCTCCAGCCGCCGCCGACATCGCGCATCCGGCGTTTTCCAATTTGTCCGTGCTCACCGAGAGCATTGCCAAACGCGATACCCTGCTCGTCACGAGGCGCAAGCGCTCGGCAGACGACGACGAAGCATGGCTCGCGCACGTGCTTGCGGTGGAGGGGGAAGCGATCGGCGATTTGCAGTGGGAGACTGACCGCCTGCAGTTCATCGGACGAGGGCGTACGGTTCGCTCACCGCACGCGCTGACTGAAGGGAAAGAGCTGTCAAACACCGTCGGCGCGGTACTCGATCCGATCGTGAGTCTTCGGCGCCGGGTTCGCGTTCGTCCCGGTAAAACGGTCCATGTGACGTTCTCCACGCTGGTGGGATCGTCACGTGAGGCGGTGCTCGGCTTGGCCGACAAGTATCATGACGTCACGACCTTCGAGCGCGTTTCGACGCTGGCGTGGACGCAGGCCCAGGTGCAACTGCATCATCTCGGCATCGGACCCGACGAGGCCCATCTCTTTCAGACGCTCGCTGGCTCCATCTTGTACATCGATCGGGCGATGCGAGCCTCGCCGCAGGCGCTCGCCCGCCGGCCGGAAGGCGTTTCGGCCCTCTGGGCACAGGGCATATCGGGCGACCTGCCGATCGTGCTCGTGGAGATCGACGATGCCGACGACATCGGCATCGTTCGACAACTGCTTCGCGCCCACGCGTACTGGCGCATGAAACGGCTGGCCGTCGACCTCGTGATTCTGAATGACCGCGCCCCGTCGTATGTGCAGGATCTGCAGGCGCTCATTGAGACGCTCGTCCGCACGAGCACGTCGCTGCCGCGTGCAGAAGGGCACGAGTTGCAGGGCCGCGTGTTCGCGCTCCGCGCCGATCGGATCACCGGAGCGCAGCGTGATGTGCTCGAGAGTGTGGCTCGCGTCGAATTCTCCAGTCGGCGTGGTCCGCTCGTCGAACAGCTCTCGCGTGTACTCCGCGCCGACGTCAACTCGTCCCCGATGGTGCGCCCGCATGTGAGTGTGGCACGGGCCGCAGTGTCGCCCGCTATCGGGACGCCACGGCTTGACCTCGAATTCTTTAACGGACTTGGTGGGTTCGACGCCGACGGCAACGAGTACGTGACCGTGCTTCGCGCCGGACAATCGACGCCGGCGCCCTGGGTGAACGTCATCGCCAACCCCAATTTCGGCTGCCTCGTCTCCGAGTCCGGGTCGGGTTGCACGTGGTCGATCAACAGCCAGGAGAACCGCATCACGGAGTGGTCGAACGACCCCGTCTCCGATCGGCCGAGCGAGATGTTCTACATTCGCGATGACGTTTCCGGGGAACTCTGGAGTCCGACACCGCTTCCCATACGTACGCCGGGCGGCGAATACGTGATCCGCCACGGCCACGGCTACTCGCGATGGTCGCACGACGCGCACGAGATGTCGATGGATCTGTTGCAGTTCGTGCCGAACGAGGATCCGCTCAAGATCTCTCGACTTACGTTGACGAATCACTCCACTCGGGTGCGGCACCTGACAGTGACGGGGTACCTGGAATGGGTGCTCGGTGCATCGCGGAGTGCCTCGGCGCCGTACGTGATGACTGAGATCGACGTCGCTACTGGCGCGATGTTCGCGACCAATACGTGGAATCTGGACTTCGGTTCGCGCGTCGCTTTCGCGGACCTCGGCGGCAAGCAGGTTTCATGGACCGGCGACCGTACGGAATTCCTCGGACGCAACGGCGCTCTCGACGATCCCGCAGCGATCCGCCGGCGCGACCGACTGTCGGGACGAACGGGTGCGACGCACGATCCGTGCTGTGCGTTGCAAACCACAGTCGAGGTCCCCGCTGGTGGGCAGGTGACGCTCGTGTTGTTTCTCGGTCAAGCCGAAAGCCGCGAGCAGGCACGGACACTCATCGCGCGATACCGGACGGACGATCTCGATGCGCGGCTTAAGGCCGTGACCGACGGTTGGGCCGCGCTCCTCGGAACCGTGCAGGTAAAGACGCCGGACCGCGCGCTTGATATCCTGCTGAACGGATGGCTGCTCTATCAAACACTCGCGTGCCGCGTGTGGGCGCGGGCGGCGTTCTACCAGAGCAGTGGGGCATTTGGATTTCGCGATCAGTTGCAAGACGTCATGGCGCTCGCAGTTTCGCGTCCCGACCTGACACGCGCGCACTTGCTCAAAGCGGCATCACGCCAATTCGTCGAAGGTGACGTACAGCATTGGTGGCACGAGCCCGTCGGTCGAGGCGTGCGCACCCGCTTTTCTGACGATCTGCTCTGGCTGCCGTATGTGGCGGCTCACTACCTCGACGTCACAGACGACCACGCGATTCTCGATGCAAACGTCCCGTTCATCGCGGGTGCGGTGCTCGCGCCGGGGCAGGCGGTCGCCTACTTCGCACCGCGTGTCGCTCATGACGAGGCGACGCTGTTCGAGCATTGCGCACGGGCCATCGACCGGAGCCTCGACGTCGGCGTGCATGGTCTCCCGCTCATGGGAACCGGCGACTGGAACGATGGGATGAATCGCGTCGGGTCCGAGGGGAAAGGTGAGAGCGTTTGGCTTGCCTGGTTCCTCCATACGGTCCTCGCGACGTGGGCACCGATCGCGGCTGCCCGCGGCGAAACGAAGCGCGCCGGCGATTGGACCACGCACGCCAAGGCCATCCAGGAAGGAATCGAGAAGGCTGGGTGGGATGGAAGCTGGTATCGTCGGGCGTACTTCGACGATGGCACACCACTCGGCGCGGCAGGCAGCGATGCCTGCGAGATCGATTCGATCGTGCAAAGCTGGAGCGTCATCTCGGGCGCTGGCGATCCCGATCGTGCGCGCCGCGCGATGTCGCAGCTCGATGCGCGGTTGGTGCGGCGGAACGATCGGTTGGTGCTGCTGCTGACGCCGCCGTTCGATCAGACGGCGCTCGAGCCGGGCTACATCAAGGGATACGTCCCCGGCGTGCGCGAAAACGGTGCGCAATACACGCACGCGGCTGCTTGGGCGGTGATCGCGTTCGCGATGCTCGGCGACGGCGATAGAGCCGGGGAGTTGTTCGGCATGCTCAATCCGATCGCTCACACGTCGACGCCGAACGATGTGCAGCGATACCGAGTCGAACCGTACGTCGTGGCGGGCGATGTCTGCTCCGAGGCGTCAAACACGGGTCGCGGTGGTTGGACGTGGTATACTGGCGCGGCCGGATGGCTGTACAGGACGGGCATCGAATTCATGCTCGGCATCCGCGTTCAGGGGGCGACGCTCCGCATCGATCCATGCATCCCGTCAACTTGGCCGGGGTTCACCGTAGCGATCCAGCATCGCTCTGCTCGATACGAGGTTGAAGTCGTCAATCCCGACGGTGCCTGCCGCGGTGTCTCCACCATCGAGCTCGACGGCGTCGCTCTCGCCGATCGAACGGGAGTGCCGCTTTTGGATGACCAGAGCACCCATCGTGTGCGTGTCGTGCTCGGCCCGGCGTCGATGAAACCGCAAGCGCAATGAGCGGGCGCGCGAATATTCCAAGCCGCGCGGCCGTGGCAGTAAATCCTCTTGCGGGTCATCCTGTCCCGGTGTCGATGCGACTCGACGTCTCGAAACTGGTGACCGCCTACTACACCGAACTCCCCGACCCGAGCGTGCGTGCCGAGCGTGTTTCGTTCGGCACTTCCGGGCATCGCGGCACCGCGTTCGCGCGATCGTTCAATGAACGGCACCTCGTGGCGATAACCGAGGCGATTTGCCGCTACCGTCGGCATCATGGCATCGACGGACCGCTCTTTCTCGGCGTCGACACCCACGCGCTGTCGGTGCCCGCTCGCATCACCGCGCTCGAAGTACTCGCAGCCAACGGCGTCGACGTGATGCTCGCCGAGCACGACGAATACACGCCGACGCCGGCCGTTTCGCACGCCGTCCGCCGCTACAACCGCGAGCGCAACTCCGGAATGGCCGACGCGATCGTCATCACGCCGTCGCACAATCCGCCTGAGGACGGAGGGATCAAGTACAACCCGCCGAACGGCGGGCCGGCGAATACACGAGTCACGAGTTGGATCGAGGCCCAGGCAAATGAATTGATGGAGCAGGGACTCGGTGGAGTGAAGCGTATCCCGTACGAAAGGGCGTTGCGCGCTTCAACGACGCATCGATACGATTTCCTCGATGCGTATGTGAGCGATTTGGGCAGCGTCATCGACATGGACGTGATCTGCGAATCCGGTCTGCATCTGGGCGTGGATCCACTTGGCGGAGCCGGCGTGCACTATTGGGCCCCGATTGCCGAGCGCTACCATCTCGACTTGACGGTCGTGAGCGATGTCGTTGATCAGACGTTTCGATTCATGACGCTGGATTGGGACGGACGAATCCGGATGGACCCCTCGTCGCCGTATGCGATGCAGCGATTGGTCGGCCTAAAAGACCAATTCGATGTTGCCTTCGCGTGCGATACCGACCACGATCGTCACGGGATCGTCAGCCGTAGCGCCGGCCTTCTCCCGCCAAATCACTATCTCGCCGTTGCGATCGACCACCTGTTTCGCCATCGCGCTCAGTGGCAGGCCGCAGCCGGCGTCGGGAAGACCGTCGTGAGCAGCAGCATGATTGATCGCGTCAGCGCGAGCCTTGGCCGGCGACTCCACGAAGTACCGGTGGGCTTCAAGTGGTTCGTCGATGGCTTGAGCGACGGTTCGCTGGGATTCGCCGGAGAGGAGAGCGCTGGCGCGACCTTCTGCCGACGTGATGGGAGTGCCTGGACCACCGACAAGGACGGTATCGTGTCGGCGTTGCTCGCCGGCGAGATAACGGCGCGAGCTGGTCGTGACCCGGGGGAGATCTACCGCGAGCTGACTCAACGATTCGGCGAACCGGCCTACGATCGAGTAGAGGCTCCGGCCACACCGGCGCAAAAGGAGCGGCTCGCGGTCCTCTCGCCAGCGCATGTGCGTTGCCCGAGCCTCGCCGGCGAGAAGGTCGAGAGCATTATCAATGAAGCTCCGGGAAACCATGCGCCGATCGGCGGAGTGAAGGTCAGCGCCGCCACCGGCTGGTTTGCGGCTCGACCATCGGGCACCGAGGCCATCTACAAGATTTACGCCGAGAGCTTCCGCGGGCCGGAGCAGCTGCGACGAATCGTCGAGGAGGCGCAAGCGGTCGTCGACGCGGCGCTTGCCGCAGCCGTGAACGATCGCGCGAATGCCGACTCGGGCGGATGACGAATCGTGGAGTCTCCCAGCCTCGGCAGCGGCCGACGGTTATCACGCCCGTGGTGCTCACGATCAACGGTGGTTCCTCGAGCATTCGGTTCGCGGCGTTCGAAGCCGGCGCGACATTGCGGTTGCGTCTGCGTGGGAAGATCGACCGGATCGGATCAAGCGGTACCCGACTCCTCATCGAGCAAACCGATGGAGCTGCCGCTGCGGTCCATCACCTCTCGGCGACTGAGCGACGCTCGGCTGTTCCGTACCTCCTGTCTTGGCTCGAAGCGCAGCCGATCTTCGCGTCGGTGAATGCCGTGGGGCACCGTATCGTGTTTGGAATGAAGCATACCGAACCCGAACGGATCACGCCTCGATTGCTCGCCGAACTGCACCGGATCACGCCGTACGATCGCGATCACCTGCCGAGAGAACTCGGGCTGATCGAGGCGTTCTCTCAACGGCATCCGGCGATGCGGCAAGTGGCGTGCTTCGACACGGCGTTCCATCGAGAAATGCCCCGTGTCGCCAAGCTGTTGCCAATCCCGCGGCGCTTCGCGACGAGGGGGATCGAGCGCTACGGATTTCACGGACTTTCCTACGCGTTCCTGATGCAGGCCCTCGGCCGAGTCGACGCGGCCGCGTCGAGTGGCCGTGTCATTCTCGCGCATCTTGGCAGCGGGGCGAGTCTCGCGGCCGTGCGCGACGGGAAAAGCGTCGACACGAGCATGGGCTTCACGCCTGCCGCCGGACTGGTGATGAGTTCACGCACGGGAGACCTGGACCCCGGTCTCCCGTACGTTCTCGCGAGAACCGAACGGATGACCGCTGCGCGTTTTCAACGGATGGTAACGCACGAATCCGGACTGCTCGGCGTCTCCGGCACCAGTGGCGATATGCAGGATTTGCTCGCGCGTGAATCACGCGACGCGCGGGCCGCTGATGCGATTGCGCTCTTCTGCTATCAGGCGAAGAAGTGGGTCGGCGCGTATGCCGCGGCACTCGGGGGGCTCGACACGCTGGTCTTCGCCGGCGGCATCGGCGAGAACGCGCCGACCGTGCGCGCGCGAATCTGCGAAGGGCTGGAATTCCTTGGCATCCAACTCCACGCGTCGCGAAATGCGCGGTCGTCCGGGGTGATTTCCTCACGTCGGAGCCGCGTCTCGGTTCGTGTCATGCGCACGGATGAAGAACTGGTGATTGCAGCGGAGGTCTGTCGCGTTCTAGAAATCGCACCGCCGAAATGGTAGTCCAATGCTCATGTGTTTGAGCGATGGTAATAAATCTTGCCGCCCGGTACGCGCGTTATCGGAGGCCGATTGCCGCAAGCTGAGGGAAGCGAATCGCAGACACGCCGCAACGCGTTCGATCGTCGTCAGGGCCAGTCAACAGCCGACGGGTTGGAATCTATGCCCGTACTGACACTGGCAGCGGAGATGCTCAAGAGGATGGACGCGTACTGGCGCGCCGCCAACCACCTGTCGGTCGGCCAGATCTATCTCAACGACAATCCGCTGCTCAAGACCCTTCAGGACGCCTTTCATCGGTTGCGCCAGAGTGGCATTGACAAGGAGTTGTTCGACGTCGTGTCCGGCTTCGAGGCGTTGGCTGGATCGTCATAGATCCGCCGCCAGGTGCTTTTTTGCGCCGTTCTGCTTAAACTCCCACTAGCGCCGGGATGGCGGAACTGGCAGACGCAACGGACTCAAAATCCGTCGCTCCGTAAGGGGCATGAGAGTTCGATTCTCTCTCTCGGCA
>JAYVPN010000146.1:0-17715 GCA_043757365.1 Gemmatimonadota bacterium
TCATCGTTCATTTTGCTGCACCTCTGTCAGTCGGATTCGCAGCGCATCGCACGCCCGCTTCACCCGCATCCGCAACGCCGAAAGTCCAGCTCCGGTCACCGCAGCAATGTCTTCATACGAAAGATCCTCGACGTGCCGCAGCAAAAAAGCCTCGCGCTGCTCCGCCGGGAGTGATTCCAACACCACCCGTACTTCTTCGGCCCAGTCGGCGCCGAAATCTTCTTCGATCGCCGCGGCCGCCGCCGTCGCCGGCACGTCGCCATACTCGATGATCGAGCGATGACGTCGCGACCTTGCCATCAATGTTCGGCAGCGGTTGGCCAAAATCCGAAACAGCCACGGGTCGAACCGCGCATCTTCCCGAAACCGGGGAAAGCTGTCGTGCACGCGAACGAACGCGTCCTGGACCGCTTCCTCGGCGTCCTGATCGTTGCCGAGCATGTTCCTCGCGAACCGCAGGCACCGCGGATAGTAGTACTCCACGATTGCGATGAACGCCTGTTCGTCGCCGTTGCGGGCCCTGAGGGGTAACGCCGGGTCTATCTCGCTCACGTACCGTCGGGGCTGAGGTGTGTCCCGCACGATATCCCTCGAGGGGTCCGGACGCCACCGCTACCGTTCGACGTACCATCTACCACATTTCGTAATACCCGGCGGGTCGGCGGTATGTCACTGCCCAACAGTGCGTTGGACATAATGGGCAGAATTCGCTCCCCGAACCCGGTGACCCGCGTCACGGAGTCCGCCCCATGAGCAGCACAATCGAGACAGCGCCCGGAGGAGCAGTCCCATTCGCGGCCGCCTTGCCTGGCAGCACATCGGGACCGGCGCGCGCGGTCGAGTCCCGCGATCCGGCCACCGGCGAGGTCTGGCGTACTTTCGCGACCACGTCCCGCGACGAGGTAGAGGCAGCGACGGCGCGAGCCCGACAGGCGCAGCCGGCCTGGGCGGCGCAGCCGCTGGCGGTTCGAATCGAGGTGCTGCGTCGCTTTCACGAGGCCCTCTTTCGTCGGCGAATCGAGGTCGCGGAGGCCGTCTCGCGCGAAAATGGCAAACCGGTGGGCGAAGCGATCGGCGCCGAAGTCGCGATCGTGCTCGACTTTGCTGATTACTACGCCGCGAAAGCGCCCGGGTTCCTAAACGCGCCGTGGCGCAGCGGCTTCGCGATGTCGATGAAGCGCAAGCGGGTGCGCATCGCCCGCGAGCCGCTCGGCGTCATCGGCATCATCTCGCCGTGGAACTATCCGTTCATGCTGGCGAGCGCCGCGATCCTGCCGGCGATCGTGACTGGCAATTCGGTGATCCTCAAACCGTCGGAGTTCACGCCGACCTCGGGCGCGTTGATCGGCGAGCTATTTGCCGAAGCGGGATTGCCCAACGGTGTGCTCCAAGTGCTACAGGGCGACGGCGCGACCGGTGCAGCGCTGAGCGCGGCCGACGTCGACAAGATTTTTTTCACCGGCAGCGTCACGACGGGCCGCAAAGTCGCGATCGTCTGTGCCGAGCGGTTCGTGCCGTGCTCGCTCGAACTCGGCGGGAGCGACCCGGCGATCGTGCTGGCGGACGCGAATATCGCGCACGCGGCGAGCGGTATTGCGTGGGGACGGTTCAGCAACGCCGGGCAGACGTGTGTCGCGCCGAAGCGGGTGTTCGTCGAGTCGGCGGTGTACGACGCGTTCGTCGCGGCGCTCGGTGAGGCGGTGAAGAAATTGAAAGTTGGACCGACGACGACCGGTGCGAACGATGTCGGACCGATGATTCGTCCGTCGTCAGTGGAGACGCTCACCGCGCAGCTCGCCGACGCGGTCGAGCGCGGTGCGACGGTTTCGGCGACGGCGCCGGCGTCGCCCGTGCCGGCTGGCGGCTCGTTCTTCACGCCAACGGTTCTCACGGAAGTGGCGCCCGACGCGCGGGTACTCAATGAAGAAACGTTCGGCCCGCTGTTGCCGGTTGTGAAGGTGCGTGACGCCGACGAAGCGATCGCGCTGGCGAATGCGAGCGAGTTCGGACTCTCGGCGAGCATCTGGACAGCCAGCAATGCGCGCGGCGCGAAACTCGCCGAGCGGATCGAGTGCGGGACGGTTGCGATCAACGATGCGTGCATCGTGGCCGGCATGTCGGAGGTGCCGCACGGCGGCGTGAAGCACAGCGGGAGCGGTCGCTCCCACGGGATGGCCGGCCTCGAGGAAGTGACGCGGACGAAGACGACGGTCGTCGATCAGTTCGCCTCGTGGCGGCAGGCGTGGTGGTTCGGCTACTCGCCTGATACACTCGACGGCGTCGATGCGTTCGTGCGTTTCTCGCACGGCCGCGGTTTCGGCGCGAAGCTCGGCGCGCTTGCCGGACTCATGAGGTTCGTGTTCGCGCCGAAGCGGCCGCTCTGATGTGTTCATAATGGAAGTCATTCTCGGTACGCTCGACGCGATACTGGCGATCATTCGCGGCGGATTCATTACGATCGCCGGTGTGCTCGCGGTCATTTGCGGCGTCGATTGGCTGGTGCGGTCGCGGAAGATCAGTCCGTTCGGCGGGGTCGCGCGGTTCATGCGGGCCAATGTCGACCCGTTGATCGCGCCGATCGAACGCCGGGTGGTGCGGGCGGGCGGATTGCCGACGAGCGCGCCGTGGTGGGCGCTCGTCGCCGTCGTGCTCGCGGGGATTGTGCTCATCTCGCTGCTCGAGTTCGTGCGGCAGCAGGTGGGCTTCGTTTCCTATTCACTGTCGACCGGCCCGCGCGGGATATTGCGGCTCGTCGTATCGTGGGCCTTTGCGATCGTGCAACTCGCCGTCTTCGCGCGCGTGATCCTGAGCTGGATTCCGATGAAGCCGGGATCGTGGATTGCCCGCTGGGCGTGGAAACTCTCCGAGCCGGTGCTTGGTCCGTTGCGCAAAATCATTCCGCCGATCGGGATGATCGACATCACGCCGCTCGTTGCCTACTTCGGGTTGAGTCTCATACAGCCGATTGTGATGCGACTGCTGTGACGATCGATGTCGCGGGGCTCAAGATCACTGAGCGTGCAGACGGCGTAGAGCGCGCGGTGCGGTTTGCCGTGCGCGTACAGCCTCGGGCGTCGCGGTCCGGCGTTGATTGCGTGATCGGCGACGCACTGAAGGTGCGCGTTCACGCTCCGCCGGTTGACGGGGCGGCGAACGCGGCGGTGATCGAAGCGTTGTCCGATGCGCTGGGGGTACCGAAGCGGATGGTGACAATCGTGAGCGGAGAAACATCGCGATCCAAAGTTGTCGAGATTGCATCGATGCAGGCCACCGAACTGCTTAAGCGGCTCGCGCGATGAGGGGGATCTTTCTGGCGCTCGCCATTTTCGCGCGCGCGGCCGGCGCACAAGCCGCGGACTCCGTTCTCTCGAAAGCCCCGGCGACCGACAGCGCACCGAAGATTTCGCTGGGCGCGTTCGTTGATAGTGATTACGCGTGGGACTTCAACCGCCCGCGCAACTTTGACCGCGCATTCACCACGCAGCCGGCGCGGCATGCCGAGTTCAACATCAATCTCGCGTTCATAGAGGCCGTGTTGAGCGGTCCGCGATATCGCGGCCGATTGGCGCTTCAATTCGGTACGTCGGTGCAGGCGAACTACGCTGGCGAGCCGAGGCTGGGTAGCGTGAGTGGACCGGGCGTGAGCCAATTCCTTCAGGAGGCAACCGTTGGCTATCACGTCACGCCATCGATCTGGGTCGATGCGGGCATCTTCTTCGCACACCTCGGATACGAAAGCTGGATTTCATCGGACAATCTCGCTTACTCGCGCTCGTTCGTTGCAGACTTTTCTCCGTACTATGAGGCCGGACTCAAGGCCACGTGGGCCGCGACGCCGAAGCTGACCGCGACTTTCTGCATCGTTAACGGGTGGCAGAACATCGCCAATTACAACACGCCACCCGCTGCGGGCGTTCGGTTCGATTTCGCCGCGACGCCGAAGCTGACGTTCACGTACGATGGCTTCGTCGGCAATGCCGCGCCGGACTCGGCGCGCCTGCAACTGCGCGTGTACCATGACCTGATTGCGCAGTACAACGCGTCGGACCGCTGGCAGTTCGCGGCGGTGTATTCGTTGGGTACGCAAAGCCGTACCACTCCGTCCGGCGGAACGGCGAGCTGGTGGGGGACGACCGTCATCGCGAAACGGCGGGTAACGGACGCCGTCTCGCTCGTCGGGCGCGCCGAGCACTTCTCGGATCCGGGACAGGTGATCGTCCTGACGGGAGTTCGCGACGGGTTTCGGACCTCCTCCGTCTCGCTTGGCGCTGACGTGAAGGTGGCGAAGCCCATGCTGTGGCGGACCGAGCTTCGCGTCATGAAGTCGAGTGGCGCCGTCTGGCCACTGAACGCTCGCTCGGCGTATGGCACGAACGATGCGTTCCTCGTCTCGTCGCTGTCACTTCGGATCTGACGGCGCTGCAGGGCTAAACGACCTACTGAATCGCGTTGGACACAGAACACGCAGAAACTGCTTGGGGGATGAGCGGCTTCTGCGTGTTCTGCATCCTCTGCGTCAATCGCGTTTCACGCCGAACCCGATCGGCGCCGGAAGACGAGTGCCGCGAGCGCTGCGACCGCAAGCGAAATCAGCGTCAGCTCCGCGCTTCGTCGGATCGTCGTTTCGGCGACGATCGACAGGTAGCCGTGGATCGCGAAGAAGGTGACGACCAGCGTCGTGAGAAACTGCACCCAGTTGAATCGTTGGTTCGCCATCGGGCCTCCTGAAAAGTCAGTTCAAGAAATAGGCAACACTGCCGACCGCGCCGCCAATTCCGCAGAGGCCGATCTTTGCATTCATCGGAAGCGCTGCAGAGAAGTACCTCATGAAGCCCAGAGTCGCGCCGCAGCCGCTGGCGTCGGCGCCGAGTACGGAGACGAAGGTGTCCCAGTCAGAACCCTCGAAGGTGGCGAACATCGAGAGTCGCGGCGACCTCGGGCGGACCGTGCTCCAATAGGCGGCCGACCCCTGAGCGACCGAGAGTACGGCGTGAACCGCCGCCGCGTCGGACGCCGAGAGCAGACGCGCTGACGCGGCAGCGTCACCGATGACGGCATCGAGCTCGGCGCGGTTGCGCGAGCGGGCGATTCCCTTCAGCGCTCCATCAATGGCCGCGAACGCCGCCGGGGAGAACTCCTCCCCGCCCTGCTGGAAGGTCGCGACAGGAGCGAGCGCCGTCGCGGCGAACAGATTGAACGACTGCGATGTCCCCGTCGCGCATTGCGGCGTCCGCAGCATCGACGGCTCGGCGAGCGCGAACGTCCGCTCGGCGTTGCCGGTGAAGCCGGCGCGCGCGAAGGTTGGACGCGCTTCGCGCTTCACGAAGTTCACGAGCCACGCGCAGTCGTGACGGATCGCGGCGAGCTCCGCGGGATTGGTGCGCCGCACGCGCTCGATCTCGTTCACGGCGAGCGCGACGAGCCGATTGTGTTCGTCGCCGACCCAGCGGCTCGCGAGCGGAATGGTGCGGTCCTTCGGTACGAGCCGTGACGACGGGACGGCGCCGATCGCCGCCTCGGGAGTGGGCGCGGTGACGGACTGGGGAATCGAGGAATCCGAGCAGGCCGTAAGCCAGAGCGCGGCGAGCATCGCAGCGGCGAAGGCAGCCAGTGCATCACGGATGTAGGCGAGGATATTCATCGGGAGTCTCCATTGCAGGTGAGGTGCGCGCACCCGGCTGCGCGCGGTTGTTTTGAGCGCCGAAGCGGCGACGCACTAGCAGCGCAACAGTTCGGCGTTGACCGCCGCGTGGGCGAACATCGCCGGCACGAGCGATCGTGAATGCAACGTCAGAAAGCCAAAGGTCAGTCCGGCGGCGAAGCGGACCGCGAACACCGCCCGCGGATCGACGACTACCGGTTGATGGGCAAATGCGAACACCAGCGACGTCACTATGACAGCGAAGGCGTTGCTCCGATGATCGTCGTCGGCCACGCCGCGGAGCACAGAAGCCAGCGCGACCGTCAGGAAGCCACGAAATGCGATCTCCTCAGTGAGCGAGGGAACGACGACATCGCGCATTCGATACGAGAGGAAGTCCGGCAACGACCCAGCGTCGGGCCGGTTTAGTGCGACCGCACAGAGCAGCAGCGCCGCCATCGCGAACGCGAACAGGGCTCCATCGGTGAGCCAGCGCCGGACGAGCGTGCGATCGTCGAGGAGAACGAGCGGTCCGTGCGTGGCGAAGCGGGAGACAGCAAGAATAAAGAGAAGGAAGGCGAACGGCGCGGTCGCACCGACAGTCGGTAGCGATGCGAATTGCAGCGACAGCGCGCGCACCAGGTCCCGTATCACGAACGGCGTACCACCGACCAAGGCCACGAGCACCGTCGCCGCAATCAGCGCCGACACCCACCGATGCCGATTGACGTCGGGGCGATACGAATAGCTGGATGCGATCATGATGCCCCTCCCGCGAGTGTGAACGAAGTTTCACAGCGCCGCGGCGGGATGCCGTACCCACTCCGGGCGACGGAGCGAAGATGGGGTCGGCGGGCGGTGGACGCGTTACCGATTCGGGGCGATTCGCATCAAATCGCCGCTAACCGTTTCACCGAAACGCGTTTGACACAGAACACGCAGAGCACGCCGAAACCATAGGGGATACTCTGACACGAATCCCGGCACACAACCGACAGCCTGCCACTCAGCTCCCGACGAGCTTTCACGACAGACTATCGAGGAGCCTCAAATGTCGAGCCACCGCAGCTGGGCCGAGCCTTGGAAGATCAAGGTTGTCGAGCCGATCCGGATGACCACCGCAGCCGAACGCGAGGAGCACATTCGCGACGCGGGACACAACACGTTCCTGTTGCGCTCCGAGGACGTCTACATCGATCTCCTCACCGACTCGGGGACGAACGCGATGTCGGACCGGCAGTGGGCCGGAATGATGATGGGCGACGAGGCGTACGCCGGATCCCGCAACTTCTACTCGCTCGAGAAGGCCGTTCGGGACTACTACGGATTCGAGCATCTCATCCCGACGCATCAGGGGCGCGGCGCCGAGAATATTCTCTCGAAGATCCTCATCAAGCCCGGTGATCACGTCCCCGGCAACATGTACTTCACGACGACGCGTGTGCATCAGGAACTCGCTGGTGCGACGTTCCACGACGTCATCATCGATGACGCGCACGATCCGAAATCGGAGCATCCGTTCAAGGGCGACGTCGATCTCGCGAAGCTCGACGCGCTCGTGCGCGAGGTCGGGGCGGCGAAGGTGCCATACGTATCAGTCGCCGCGACGGTGAACCTCGCCGGCGGCCAGCCGATCTCGCTCGCCAACCTGCGCGCCGTTGCCGACTACTGCCGCGCGAAAGGGATTCGCGTGATTCTCGACGCGACCCGCGCCGTCGAGAATGCGTGGTTCATTCAGCTCCGTGAGTCGGGGATGAGCGATCGCTCAGTGGCGGCAATCCTGAAGCTGATGTGCGACTGCTCCGACGGCGCGACGATGTCGGGCAAGAAGGATTCGCTCGTGAACATCGGCGGCTGGCTTGGTCTGCGTGACGAGAAGCTCGCCGAGGCTGCGCGAGGATTGGTGGTCGTGTATGAGGGATTGCACACCTACGGTGGGCTCGCCGGTCGCGACATGGAGGCGATGGCGATCGGCATCGGCGAGTCGGTCAACGAGGACTACATCCGCAGCCGCATCGGCCAAGTGCATTACCTCGGCCGCGCGCTCATCGACGCCGGCGTGCCGATCGTCCATCCGCTTGGCGGGCACGCGATCTTTCTCGATGCGGCGGCGATTCTTCCGCACATCCCACGCGAGGAGTTTCCCGCGCAGGCGCTCGCCGCGGCGCTCTATCTTGAGTCTGGGGTGCGGTCGATGGAACGCGGCGCGGTCTCGGCTGGCCGTGATTCACAGGGCGAGAACCGCTATCCGGCTCTCGAACTGGTGAGACTGACGATTCCGCGGCGGGTCTACACGCAGGCGCATATGGATGTCGTGGCCGAGAGCGTCGCTGAGGTGTATTCGCAGCGGACGAGCGTTCGCGGGTTGCGGTTTACGTACGAGCCGGAGTTGTTGCGATTCTTTCAGGCGCGGTTTGAGCCCGTCTGACGAGTTCGGGTCGAAACGCGGTTGACACAGAGCACGCAGAACACGCAGAAGCGGCAACGGCAATAGAAAAAGGGGCACCGCAGCAAAGAACTTGCCGCGGTGCCCCTTTCTATATCTCATAATGTATGTCGTTCTAATTTTTCTGCTTCTGCGTGCTGTGCGTGCTGGTCAATCGCGTTTCGAGACGAACCTATTGCTTTGGCTCAAGAGCAGCCTTAAGGCGCGTCCGGATGAGCAGCAGCTCTTCGGAACTCTCAACGTTCTTCTTGAGAATATCTTCGAGCAGCTTCATGATCGCCTTGCTGTCTTCGACGAGCGTCGGTTCACCGCTGAGGTGGACGCCGAATCCGAAGTGCTCGCCCGGCACGAGAACCAAATCGTTCTTGAGCACGACATCGTTGATCCCGTCGGCGACACGCACGGCGACGAACTTCTTGCCGTGCTTTTCCATGTAGTTGATGCGAAGGCCGTTCGCGCTCGCCGGCCACGCCGGATAGTCGTGGGCCTTGCCGTCCGTTCCTTCGAACGACGCGGTCGTGTTCGTGAGGTTCGGGAAGTTCCGCTCGAAACCGCCGGCGTACATGAGTGCGTGTCGCATGGTCGGGAATGGTTTACGTGGTGGGGCGAACCCGAGGCGTCGGGCGGGGATGTATAATGTTACGGCTTGGGAGTCCCCGGCGCGACCGTTACGAGAAAGGTCCTGAGTCGCTCGACGGTGGCGGCGGGGTCCTCTTCGTGCGGCACATGACCGAGTTGGGAGAAGATCGTGAGTTCACTCCCGGCGATATCCTGATGAAACCGGCCCGCATTGTCGGGCGAAATCAGTCCGTCTTTCGCGCCCCAGAGGATCAGTGTCGGCACCTGGATGGCGACGAAGCGCGTCGCCATCGAATCCGACGAATGTTGCATCCTGAAACGCTCGACGACCGCGGCCCGATTGCCGCGGCGAAGCGTCAGGTCGTAGTATCGGTCGACGAGTTCGGGAGTGACTTTCGAAGGATCGCCGAAGACGCTCCGGACGCTCTTTTCAACGACGCTGCGCGGAAGGACGAACTGGACAATGCGGCGCAGAACAGGAATGCGTGCAATACGGAAGCCGATGGGAATCGACGTCGAGTTATTCGGATATCCAGCCGCATCCACCAGAATGAGCTTTACGACGCGCGCCGTATCGTCGAGCGCGAGCGCCGCGGCGACGGTGCCACCGAGCGAGTTACCCGCGACGATGACCCGACGGACGCGTAGCGAGTCGAGCACGGCGCGCGTGACACGAACGTAGTTCGCGATGCTGTAGTCGCTGTTCGGATCGGGGCCGGTGAGGCCGAAGCCGGGCAGATCGAAACGAATGATGCGGTGCGTCGCGCGGAGCGAGTCGGTCCAGCCCTGCCAGGTGTGAAGACTCGACGATGTTCCGTGGATCAGCATGAGTGGGAGCGAGTCGTCGCGAGGGCCTTCGTCGCGGTAGTGCACCTGCATGCCGTTCACCGCGAGGAATTTCGACGGTGCGGGTGCCCACCGCGGAGCGAGCTCGGCGACGGATTTGTCACTCGCCCAGCCCGCGGCGACGAGGGCGCACAGAACTAGTGTGATGAGTCCGATCGTCCACGCATTTGCGCGTCTCATTTACTCCGATTCTCCCCGTAGTTTCTTGAGCATCGAGGTCACTCTGGGCGAAACAAACATATCATCCGAAATCGCCGCGATCTTCTCGGCTTCGCGCCAGCGGTCTTCGAGGATCGAGAGTTCGCCTTCGAGGGCGCGGCGTTCGTCAGCTTCGTGGAGGGACATTTCGAGGGCGAGGCGAAATGGGACAGGCACGAACGCGAGCCGGCCGCCGCCGGCACCGGTATTAAACCCGATATTGCGCTCGAACCAGCGAAAATCGTCCGCGTTCACTCTTCCGATTCGATGCACAAGCGACTCCGTTTGACCTTCACGTTCGAGCACGTCGACGGCATCGGCGAGCGTCGACCGCGAACCGCCGGCGCGGTTGATGCGTGGCAAGAGCTGTCGCGCGGCGGCGGTCGCCTCGTCGCCTTCGAGGACTACCCGCGGATTCCACCCCTTCGACGAAAGATGAATCCCGCCGAGACGCTTGTGTGGTATCTCGAGTGCAAAGCTGCCCCGCGGGTGGGTCAGCAAACGCACAAGGTTCATCATGTACGGGTTGAGCTTCAGCACGGCGCCTTTCACGGTGACGCGGGCGACCGTGCGCCGCGACATAACCAGATTCGGCAAGTTGATCAGCTGCATCCCGCCGCCACTGATGAGCCCCATCACTGGTCCCGCGATGAGAAAGCCGCCCACCGCCGCCGTTCCGCCAGCGATCATGAGTTGATGCTTTCTTCGCCGCCGATGGAACTGATCGCCATACCGCCACGCCGCCATCTCGGGCCGCTGCGGATCGCCGATTCGAATGAGCGTCGTCCCTTCGCGCAACTTCGCGAGACCGACGTGCTCCGTCGACACGCGAAGCCGCGTTTCACTGAATGCCTTCTCGCACTCCTCGATCGCCTCCCACCGCTCCTCGAGCGGCGTCAGATTCCACCGCTCGCACACTTTGCACACCACCCACAGCCGCCCCTTCGCCGCATCGAACGCGAGGCGCCGCCCGACCGGGAAATGCTCGATCGCCTCGTTCGCGCCGAGGTTCGCGTGACAGAAGAGACAGGTGGCGAACACTCAGCCAGCCGCGTTGATCGGAATCTGCCGAAGATGATGGCGCAGATGCACGACGTAGTCGCGCATGAAATAGCCGAGCGTCGCCGGCTCGCTTTCGGGCACCGGCGTGAAAGCCCGGACGTGGAGGTTATGTCGAATACGCGGCTCACCCTGCACGCGCGCGGGAATCGATTCGATCACGCGCGCCAAGTGAAGATTATACGATCGCCAAAACGCGACCAGCTCTGTCCACTCGGCGTCCTGATACCGCTGCACGTCGACCCATGCATCCTGTTCATAACCAGGAAAGAGAAGATCGTCTGTGAATTGCGCCCGAACAAAACGCTGGTGATTGTTCGACGCGGAATCGATCAGATGGCCGATCACCTGTTTCGGCGACCACCTGCCGCGTGCGGGCGCGCCGGACGCCGCAACGTCGGAGAGGGAAAGGAGTGTCGGCACCGCGCGATCGACCGCAGTCCGGAGTTCGGCGTGAATCGGCAGCTCGTTACCCGTGACCGTCATCGCGTGTCCCCGTTCGATTTCAGCGTGCATTTCGCCTCTGCGAATAATGCACGCATTCTACGTAATACGCATGACTGAATCACGTCTGGTTCGCACGGCACGCCACAAGTAAGCTTCTACATCCCTCGCCACCTCCAAAGCCATGCGCCTCTCGATTCTCCTCTCGCTCGCTGTCGCGCTTCCCATAAGCGCGCAACGCCCGCAGCCCACCGCCAAACCGGTCGCCATCGACTCCTCGGCTTTACGCGCCCTTCAGTGGCGCAACATCGGCCCATTCCGCGGCGGTCGCGCTGACGCAATTAGCGGCGTCACGTCGAACCCGATGATCTACTACGTCGGTTACACTGGCGGTGGGCTCTGGAAAACGGAAAACGCCGGCACCGATTGGAAGAACATCTCCGACGGCTTTTTCAAGTCGAGCTCGATCGGCGCGATCGCCGTCGCGGAGTCGGACGCGAATGTCGTGTATGTGGGCACCGGCGAGCACGCGGTACGCGGTCAGTCGTCGTCGTTCGGCGATGGCATGTACAAATCCACCGACGCCGGCAGAACGTGGGCGCGCAGTGGTCTCGAGAAGACCAAACAGATCTCGGCGATTCGCGTGCACCCGAAGAATCCTGATCTCGTGTATGTCGCCGCGCAGGGCGACCGCTGGATCGGCACGAGCGATCGCGGCATCTATCGCTCAGCCGACGGCGGCAAGACCTGGACGCTCATTCTCAAAGGCGACAACGCAACGAGCGGCGCGAGCTCGCTCTCAATGGATCTGACCAATCCGCGCATTCTCTATGCGTCGTTCTGGGATCATCAGCGCACGCCGTGGATGGTGCGCTCGGGTGGCCCGGGAAGCGGCATCTGGAAGAGCACCGACGGCGGCGATTCGTGGACGCGCCTATCAGGTGGATTGCCGAAACTGATGGGCAAGATCGGCGTCGATGTGTCGCCGGCTGATCCTGAGCGCGTCTACGCGATCATCGAAGCGGATAAGGGCGGACTATATCGCTCCGACGACGGCGGCAAGAACTGGAAGCTGCTGAGCGAGGATCGTCTGATTCAGACGCGCTCGTGGTATTACATGAACGTCACGGCGGATCCGAAAAATGCCGACATCGTCTGGGTCATGAATGCGCCGGTGATGAAATCGATCGACGGCGGTAGGACGTTCGCCGTCGTGAACGCGAAGCACGGTGACAATCACCAACTCTGGATCAATCCGTCGGACTCGCGTTACGTCGCGAACGCCAATGACGGCGGCGCCTCAATCTCGATGGACGGCGGCAAGAGCTGGAGCACGCAGGACAATCAGCCGACCGCGCAGTTCTATCACGTCGTCGTCGACGACGTCTATCCGTACAAGCTTTATGCCGGACAGCAGGACAACACATCGGTCATCATCAAGAGCCGCAGCGATGCCGGTGCAATCACCGTCGACGACTGGCGGATCGGACCGGGATGCGAGAGCGCGAATGTCGGTGTCGACCGCTCCAACCCGCGGTACTTGTACGGCGGCTGCTATCAGGGCCTGCTCGACGAGCAGGATTCACAGACGGGACTGATGCGACAGGTCATGCCGTATCCGGCGCTCAATCTGACGGAGCCAAGTGATCAGACGAAGTATCGATACAACTGGACGGCGCCGATCGTCGTGAGTCAGCACGATGGTCGCGTGGTGTATCACGGCGGTAACGTGCTCTTCAAGACGAGCGATCGCGGCATTCACTGGGCCGCGATCTCCCCTGATCTCACGCGCAACGACAAGGCGACGCAGGGTCAGGGCGGCGGCCCATTCCAGAACGAGGGCGCCGGCGGCGAGATCTACAACACGATCGTGACGATCAGCGAATCGCCGAAGGATGCGACGGTGTTGTGGGTTGGCACCGATGACGGTCTCGTGCAGATAACGCGCGACGGCGGAAAGTCGTGGACGAACATCACGCCCGCGGGAGTCGGTGAGGGACTATCGAATCACATCGACGCTTCGCCGTTTGATGCTGGCACGGCGTACCTCGCCTTCCGCCGCGACCGCCGCGGCGAGTATGCGCCGTATGCGTTCAAAACAACGGACTACGGCAAGACGTGGACCAAGATCACAGCCGGCCTGCGCGACGGCGAGCCGGTGCGCAGTGTGCGCGTCGATCCGACGCGCGCCGGGCTCTTGTATGCCGCGACCGAGACCGGTGTGTACGTCTCGTTCGATGACGGCGGCTTCTGGCAGCCGTTCTCGCAGAATCTTCCGGTGACGCCGGTGACGGATTTAATGGTGCGTCATGACGACCTCTATGCATCGACCGAAGGACGATCGTTTTGGGTACTCGACGACTTGAGCGCCGTGCGTCAAATGGCGGACAGCATCGCGAAATCGGCGGCGCATCTGTTCGCGCCGCGCTCGGCGCTTCTCCTCTCGAACGGCGGCGGCGGAGGCGGCGGCAGTTCAGCGTCGGGCAAGAACCCGCCGCGCGGCGCGAATATCTACTACCTGCTCTCGAAAGCCGCGGATTCGACGAACGTCGTGAAGATCGACGTCCTCGACAATCGCGGTGCCTTGCTGCGTAGCTACGCATCCGACGCCAAATCCGCGCCGCTCGCGACGAAGGCGGGGCTGAACGCGATGCAGTGGGACCTGCGGCTCGAGTCGCCGGTGGCGATCCCCGGCATCCAGCTCATTTTCGGCAACAACGCCGGCGCGCTCGTACCGCCGGGTGCGTATCAGGTCCGGCTCACCGTCGGAACCACGGTGCAGACGCAGCCGTTCACGGTGAAGCTCGACCCGCGTTCGACGATGACGGGTGCTGAGGTCGCGAGCCGCGATACACTGTCACGGGCGATCGTCGCGCGCGTGAAAGAGATTCACGAGTCGGTGCTGAGACTGCGCGACGTGAAGGAGCAGGTGGCGAAAATCGTCGAGCGTACAAAGGATGCAGATCAGGGTGCGGCGATCGGAGCTAAGGGCACTGTTCTCACGGGAAAGATCGGCACGGTCGATCCGAAGCTGACGTCGAAGGCGGCGAATGGTCAGGATGTGATCAACTACCGCAACGGAATAAACGCGCAGTATCTGTTCTTACTCACAAACATCGAAGCGAGCGATGCGCTGTCGCAGCCAATGCGGGAGCGATTCGCCGATCTCGAGAAACTCTGGAACGCGCTGCGTGGGGAAGTCGACACGATCGAGCAGGTCGACGTGCCGGCGTTCAACAAGCTCCTGCAGGATGCGAAGATTCCGGGGATCGTGATCCCGAAACCGGCGGAGAAACCTAAAGTGGCGATGTAGCGGGAATCGCGGCGAGCAACGCGCGCGTGTAGTCGGCTTGTGGATCGCCGAACACGCGCGCGACGCTCCCGCTCTCGACGATCCGTCCGCGTGACATCACCGCAACGCGGTGCGCGAGATACGGTACGATCGCGAGGTTGTGCGTGATGAAGAGATACGTGAGCCCGCGGTCGCGCTGCAGATCAAGCAGCAGATTCAGCACCTGCGCCTGCACGGAGACGTCGAGCGCCGAGAGCACCTCGTCGCAAACGATGAACTCCGGTTCCACGGCGAGCGCCCGCGCGATGGCCACGCGCTGCCGCTGGCCGCCGCTCAGTTCGTGCGGCATTCGGCGTGCGATCTCCGGCCGCAGCCCGACCTCGTCGAGCAGCCGCGACACACGCGTGTCGACGGCGCCCCCTTCGGCAAGCCGATGCACCTCGATCCCTTCGCGCACCAACTGCCCCACGGTGCGCCACGGACTCAGCGACTCGAACGGATCCTGAAAGATGATCTGCACCCGGCGGCGCAGCGCGCGGAGCGCGCCTGTCTGGAGCGCGCGGACATCGGTGCCGCCAAACTGGATGTCGCCGGCGGTCGCCTCGATGAGACGAAGGAGCAGACGGCCCGTCGTCGTCTTCCCGGATCCCGACTCGCCGACGAGCGCCAAGGTTTCGCCGGCAGAAATCTCGAACGATACGTCGTCGACGGCGCGGTGACCGGCGAACTCCCGCACCAGATGCCGGACATCAACGAGCACTGAACTCATACGGCGCTCAACTCCGCGAGGTGGCAACGCGCCGCGCTGCCATCGGCGACAGCCAACAACTCGGGCGGGTCAACATCGCAGCGTGCGACCGCTTCAGCGCAGCGCTCGCGAAATCTGCAGAGTGCTGGCCATTCAGTGGGCGATGGCACGGTGCCCGGAATCGCGGCGAGCCTGCTCCCCTCACCGCCCAGCCGCGGCATCGAGCGAAGGAGGCCGCGCGTGTAGGGGTGCGCGGGCGCTCGGAAGAGCGCGGGTGTTGGCGCTTCCTCGACAATCTGGCCTGCGTACATGACCATCACTCTCGAGCAGTGCTGCGCGACGAGCGCGAGATCGTGCGTGATGAACAGCACCGCGGTTCCAGTCTCGCTCTGCAGCGCAGTCAGCAAGTCGAGAATCTGCTTTTGCACTGTCACATCGAGGGCTGTGGTCGGCTCGTCGGCGATGACGAGCGCGGGTTCGAGCAGCAACGCCATCGCGATGAGGACACGCTGACGCATGCCGCCGGAGAGCTGATGCGGGAAATTCCGCGCCACGCGCGCCGGATCGGCGAGTCCGACGCGTTCGAGCATGCGCACGGCGCGCTCGGCGGCGACGCGCGTTGATCGCTCGCCGTGCACGCGCAGCACTTCCGCTACTTGATCTCCGACGCGCATCGTCGGACTCAGCGCCGCCGAGGGTTCTTGCGGAATCAGCGCGATGCGCCGGCCGCGCAGGTCGCGCATCGCGGATGCGTCGAGCGTCAGGAGATCGCGCTCCTCGAGCTGCACGGTGCCTCGGACAATCCGACCGGGAGGTGGCACAAGACACATGAGCGAGGCGCCAAGCGCCGACTTGCCGCATCCCGACTCGCCGACGAGCGCCACGGTCTCGCCGGCGTGAATCTGAAACGATACACCGTCCACGGCGCGCGCTTCACCGGAGGAAGTGAAAAACGTCGTGTGCAGATCGTTGACGCGAAGTACCGTGCTCATGGAGCGCAAAGTGCGCCGGAGTTTCGGCGCGACGCAAGTCGCGGTTGCGGGGCTTCCGCACGGGGGACACTTTTCGGGCCGGAGCTCCTCACGGGAGCGACGGCTTGCGCACGCTGGCGCACGCCTGCCTCACTGACCCACCGATACCTCAATGACCGACTCCAAGATCATCCGCGTGGGAGTGCTCGGCGCCGGCGCCTGGGCGCAGTTCGCCCACATTCCGGGCTTCAAGCGCGACGCGCGATGCCAGGTCGTCGCCATCGCCGACCCAGTCGTCGAGCGTGCGCGCGCATTCGCCGAGCAGTTCGGCATCGCGGACGTCTACGACAATCACGCCGAACTGATCGCCCGCTCCGATCTCGACTTAGTGGACGTCTGCACGCCGAGTGCCACACACTTCGAACTCTCGTGGGCGGCGCTCGAAGCGGGCAAGCACGTGCTGTGTGAGAAGCCGGTGGCCTATGATTTCCGCGAGACGCAGCGTGCCGCCGCGTTCGCGACCTCAAAGGGCCTGAAGACCAAACTCGGCTTCACCTTTCGCTACAGTCCGGCGATGCGGTATATGAAGGCGCTGATCGACGAGGGGTACGTCGGAACGCCATTCATCTACAATGGCTACGAGCAGAACTCGCAGTGGCTCGACCCGCAGAATCCGCTGCGTCAGGTGGATCACGAGGCCGACCAGTCGGTGATCCAGGTGTCGTCGCTCGAAGGGTACGGGGCGCCGATCATGGATCTCGGGCATCACTTCATGGGAAGTCGCTTCAACCAGGTCGTCGGCACGATGAAGAACTTCATTCCCGAGCGGATGGTGCGCGCGACGGGGACGATGATGCGGATGAACATCGACGACGGCGATATTTTCATCGGCGAGTTCGCAAGCGGCGCGATCGGTTCGGTGCAGACGAGCTTCGTCACAGTCGGGAATTACCCCGGCCTCGAGGCCCGCGTGTACGGCAGCAAGGGCGCGCTGATCTGCCGGCTCGTGGAAGAGGACGGAATCTGCGAGACGCTCAAAGGCGCGACTGCCGACGCCGTGGAGTTCAAAGAACTCGAGATTCCCGACCGGTTCTATCCGCCCGGCGGTAGTCGGCGCGAGTCGTGGCGCTCGCTCTTCTATGCGAATCTCGTCAGCTCGTTCATCTCCGAGATTCGCGGTGAAGTCGCCGGTAACGAAGGCAACTTCGAGGACGGCGCGCACGTGCAAGAACTGATCAACGCGGTCGAACTCTCCTTCCGCGAGCGGCGCTGGGTCGGAATTCCGCTCGTCGAGGCGCCGTCACCCTGAGCGACGCGCTCGAGCGCTTCTTCGCGCATTATTACCGTCGAAATCCGGTGAACGCGACGTTTACCGGATTTCACGACCACGACGCGGTACTCCCCGACTGGTCGCGCGCGGCGCGTGAAGCGGAGGTGGACGAGATGCGCTCGCTGCGTGAGGCGCTCGAGGCGCTGACAGCGTCCGACGAT
>JAYVPN010000147.1:0-4646 GCA_043757365.1 Gemmatimonadota bacterium
TGTTCGGCCGACGATAAATGGTGATGCGTCGCCATCGAGACGTCGTGCGCCGGTGCAATTGGCGCCGCCGGCCGCAACGCTTCGCACGCGAACACGGACTGCACGAGCGTCGTGTTGAGCACGAGGAGGGCGAGCACGGTGGCGATTGGACGGCGCATATACTGAATCTAACCGCTCGCCCGCCGTTCGGTTCCCGGTCACGAGGTTCCGCGCGTCGGAACGTGTCACGCTACACCGCCGAGACCGAGCGATTAATGTTCATGTCCTATGCCCGCCCCCGCCGCGCTGCCGCATGACGATGAGATCGTTGGAAAGGCATTCGACGCCAAGCTGGCGCGGCGGCTCGTCCGATATGTGAAGCCGTATGGCTCGCTCGTCGTCGCGGCGCTCGCGCTGCTGATGGTGGAAGGGCTACTGCAGCTCGCCCAGCCGTTGCTGACGCGCTACGTGATCGACACGGCGGTGCCGGCGAACGACGGGGCTGGACTCCGCCGCGCGGCGCTCGGATTCGTCGTCGTCCTCGCGGCGCAGTTCGTTCTCGAATACAGCCAGACGATCCTCACGACGCGGCTCGGCCAGTTCGTGATGCACGATCTGCGCGCCGAAATTTTCAAGCACCTGCAGCGGCTCCCGGTCCCGTTCTTCGATACGAATCCGGTCGGGCGTCTCGTGACGCGCGTGACGTCGGACGTCGAAGCGCTCAATGAGTTGTTCACGTCCGGGGTCGTTGCCGGCTTTGGCGATCTCTTCACGCTCGTCGCGATTGCCGTGCTGATGTTCTCGGTCGATTGGCGCCTCACGCTCGCGGCGTTCGCCGTCGTGCCGTTCATCTTCCTGACGTCGTGGCGCTTTCGCATCAAGGTCCGCGAGACGTATCGCGATATCCGCACCCGTATCGCCCGCATCAACGCCTTCCTGCAGGAACGGCTCACGGGAATGCGCATTGTGCAACTCTTCGGCCGCGAGCGCTCGGAAGAAGAACGCTTCGCGAAGCTCAATCAGTCGCATCTCGACGCGCACCTGAAGTCGGTGACCGTCTACGCGCTCTATTTCCCGGCGATCGAGATTCTGACGACCGTCGCGCTCGCGTCGCTCATCGTCGTCGCCGTGCCGCGCGTTTCAACCCACGTATTGACGGTTGGCACCGTCGCGGCATTCCTACAGCTCGCCCGGCGATTCTTCCAGCCGTTGCAGGATCTTTCTGACAAGTACAACACGCTGCAGCAGGCGATGGCGGCGAGCGAGCGGGTCTTCAAGCTGCTCGACACGCCGCAGGGCGCGGCGGCGGCCCAGGCCGACGCGGTCGCGCCGGCGCGTCTGCCGCGGACCGACGGAGTGACTGTCGCGTTCGAGGATGTCTGGTTCCACTATGGCAGCCCGCGAATCCCGGCAAGCGCTGATCCGCAGTGGGTGCTGCGCGGCGTCTCGTTCGTCGCGCGCCCTGGGGAAACCGTCGCGCTCGTCGGCCATACGGGGGCGGGGAAGACGACGATCATCAGTCTGCTGCTCCGGTTCTACGACCCGCAGCGCGGCCGCATCACTGTCAACGGGCGTGATGTCCGGACGATGCCGGTGCACGAACTGCGCGCCCTGATCGGCTATGTGCAGCAGGACATCTTCCTCTTCGCGGGCGATGTCGCGACGAATATCCGGCTCTCGAATCCCCTCTCCGATGCCGAGGTCGAGGCGGCCGCGGTACGCGTCGGCGCTGACCGGATCATCCGGCGCTTTCCCGATGGCTATCGGCATCAGCTGGGCGAGCGGGGGTCGAGCGTGAGCGTCGGTGAGCGGCAGTTGCTTTCATTCGCGCGGGCAATTGCCGCCGACCCAGCGCTCCTCCTCCTCGACGAGGCGACGAGCGCCGTCGACAGCGAGATCGAGGCGGAAATCCAGCGGGCCCTCGGGGAACTGATGCGCGGCCGGACGACGATTGCCGTCGCCCACCGGTTGAGCACGATCGTCAGCGCGGACGAGATTCTCGTTATGCACCACGGCGAGGTCCGGGAGCGGGGGCGGCACCGGGTTCTGATGGAGGCCAACGGGCTGTACGCGCGGCTCTATCGCCTGCAGGCGGGCGAGTTTGCGGTGGTGGTGGTCCCCGCCTAGCAAGGGGTGGACAACGCTTGCCACCCCTGTCGGCGGGGGGTAGTTTCCCTCCCAGATGCCCTACATCCAGATCAACGACCACGAGTATCCGCTGGGCCCGGCCGACCTCACCGTCGGGGCGTTCGACGGTGCGTCGGTTCGCCTTCCAGGCAACGACGCATCGGCGTTCGCCACGCTCAAGACGGGGCCGGACGGTCGCGGCCTCGTGCGTCGCGGCTCGGCGGACGCGGTCGTGCTCGTGAACGGCGTACAACTCGGCACGGAGCCGAGCCCGCTCATTCATGGCGACAAGATCGGGATCGGCGGACAGGAGTTCGCGTACGGCGATGATCAAAAGGGCGGTAGCACGCAGTTCATCAGCGCCGCAGACATCCCGGAACAGCTGCGCGCCAAGTCGGCCTCGCCCAAAAAGCCAACGACCGCGACCGGGGGACGTCTCGTCTCGCTGGTGGACGGCCGCGAATACACCGTGTCGTCGGCCGGCGTCGTCTTCGGACGCGAGGTCGGCAACGACATCGTCATCGCGTCGACTGATGTCTCCCGCAAGCACGCGTCGATTGCGCCGGCTGACGGCGGCTATGTCGTGAGCGACCTCAGTACGAACGGTGTGTTCGTGAACGGAACTCGCATCGAGAAGACGCAGGTCTTAGGTCGCGGCGACGTGCTGAAGATCGGCCCCGAAGAGTTCCGATTTTACGCCGATGTCGCGAAGGTTGGCGCGCCGCTCGCTGCGGCATCGACCGCCCCCGCGCCCGCGGCAGCGCCGATCGCGCCGGAGCCCGAGTCTGCAGCGATGCCGGTCCTCGACCTGGTTGCCACGACGCCGTCGGTTTTTGATTTGCCCGACCTCGAAATGCCGACGCTCGATCTCGAAGACGCGATCGTTGCGGCGGCTCATCCGGCCCCGCCGGCAGCGCCTGTTGCTCAGTCGTCGACGGCGAAGTTAGGCGAGCTCGCCTCCCTCGCCTCCCTCGCCGCCTTCTCAGCAGCCGAAGACCGCAAGCTGCTCGCGACCCTCGAGGTGATCAACGAGGGGCCGATCAAGGGACACAAGTTCGAGATTTTCTCGTCGCTCACGAACATCGGACGCGGCGCGCACAACGACGTCGTGATCAACGACGAGAGTTTGTCAGGGTCGCACGCGAAGATCATGAAGCGCGACGGCGCCTGGTGGGTGGTCGATCAAAACTCCACGAACGGAACGTACGTAGGAGGAAGGCGGGTGGCCGGCGAGCAGCAGCTCGTGGGCGCATCCGATTTGCGGTTCGGCGGCATCAAGGTGACGTTCCGCCCGATGGCCGATTCGCTCGAGGATGCAGGAAAGGGGACGCGCGCGATTGCCGCGGTGAACGTGGATGCCGCGCGCAAAGCCGCGCCGCCGCGACCGTCGTCGGCCGCCGCGAAGCCGGAAGCCGCCGCTGTACCGGCGGAGAAAAAGAAGGGATGCGCCGCGATGATCGCGTTCATCGCCGCTCTTGCCGCCGCTGGGGCGACGATGATGGTCTTTCTGCTCTCGACCAGAGGCTGATTCAGTGCAGCTCGCCGTTGGTGCCCGTTCCGATGTTGGAATGATCCGCTCGGGCAACGAAGACAACTTTTTTGCCGAAGCCGACGATCGGCGTGGCGTATTCGTGGTCGCCGACGGCATGGGTGGTCACGCCGCCGGTGAAGTCGCCAGCGAAATGGCCGTGCAGATCACGTCACGCCACCTGCTCGCTCTCGCGAGCGTCCTCGAGCCGACGGCCGCCGAGCGAATGTCGCAGGCGCTGCGCGATGCGAACCGCGCGATCTACGACCGCATGCTCGCGGAAGTGGACAAGCAGGGGATGGGGACGACGGCGAGCGTGTTGTGCCTCTCCGACAATCAGTATCTGATCGGGCAGATCGGCGATTCGCGCATCTATCTCCTGCGCGACGGCGCGCTGCGTCAGCTCACGAAGGATCATTCGTACGTGCAGGAGCAGGTCGACGCCGGGCTGCTGACGCCCGAGCAGGCGCGTTACCATCCGTACAGCAACGTGATCACGCGGTGCGTCGGCGCGAACGAGCAGGTGGAGGCCGACATTTATCGCGGCGAGATGCTGCCGGGCGACGTGTTCCTCGTCGCGTCCGATGGTTTGACGGGCATGGTCGATGACCGCCGGCTTCAACAGATGTTGCTGGCGCGCTCGTCGCCGGGCCGCATCGTCGATGCGCTGATCGCCGAGGCCAACGGGCGCGGCGGGCTCGACAACATCACGGCGATCGTGATTCAGATCGTCGGCGTGGATCTGCCGTCGGCGAATGGCTGAGGACGGAAGCGAGAGCGTCGAGTCGATCTCGGCGCTGTACCTCGGGAATGTGCTGTACGCGCTGGAGCGGTGTGCGGTGAGTTTGGAGGCCGAGGGGAAAGTTGAGGATGCGGGCTTTTACCGGGGGATCGGTCGGAAATTGGCCGAGGCTCGAGGAAGGGAAAAGCAACTGAAGTAGAGGGTAGACAGTAGACCGTTGACGTGAATTCGAGTTGGACACGACAGAGCCCGAGGCGACATGCCTCGGGC
>JAYVPN010000148.1:0-4635 GCA_043757365.1 Gemmatimonadota bacterium
CACGAACTACGGCGCGTTCATCGAGCTCGAGCCGGGCATCGAAGGCCTCGTGCACATCAGCGAAATGAGCTGGACGCGCAACGTCCGTCACCCGTCGAAACTCGTCAGCATCGGCGAGGCGATCGAGGCGGTGGTGCTCAAGGTCGATCCGAACGAAGAGAAGATATCGCTCGGCATGAAGCAGACCGAACAGGATCCGTGGATGGTGCTGCCGCTCAAGTACCCGGTCGGCACGCGCATCAACGGCAAGGTTCGCAATCTGACCTCGTTCGGCGCGTTCGTCGAAATCGAGCCGGGCATCGATGGCCTCATTCACATCTCCGATATGAGCTGGACGAAGCGCGTTCAGCATCCGTCGGAAGTCGTGAAGAAGGGCGACGCGGTCGACGTGGTGATCCTCAACATCGACAGCGACAACAAGCGTATCTCGCTCGGCCTCAAGCAGGCCGAGGAAGATCCGTGGCTGAAGATCGGCGAGACCTATCCGGTCGGCACCGAACTTCGCGGCCATGTCGTGCGCCTGATGGACAAGGGCGTCGTCGTTGACATCGGCAACAACATCGAAGGCTTCGTGCCGATCTCGCAGCTCAACACGAGCGGCAAGCAGATCCAGAGCCCGGCCGAGATCGCGTGGGAGACGATGAACCTCGATCTCCGCGTGCTCGAAGTCGATCCGATTCACCGCCGCATCGTGCTTGCCGTCACCGGAATTCCGGAAGAGCAGCCGCCGCGTCCGGAAACGCCGTCGAAGGTGTTTACGGAAGACGGGGAAGGGAACATCGAGATCCCGGCGAACATCTCGGCCGACGACGTCGACGAGGCGTAAGCAGGCGCTCCGAGCTGTAAGAACGAACGCTGTATCGCAGGACGAGCGGGGGAATCGCGCAAGCGGTTCCCCCGTTTGTTTTGCGGTCGCCGTCGCCCGCTTTGTTTTCCCCCGAGCGCCGCTTATCGTCAGGGCTATGCGATTACGCCCAATCACCGCTGCGTTGCTCCTCCTCGCCGGCTGCCGTACGGCGCCGTCGCTCCTCGTCCCCGACGACTCGGCTGTTCAGCTGGCCCACACGACGATTGCCGCGCCGAACCCCGCCGAGCGCGGCACGTACGCTGTAAAGTTTTTGTACTACGGCAGCGGCACCGACACGCACCGCGCCGAGTATCGCGATTCGGTGACGATCAAAACGCGCGCCGTGAACGGCACGCCGTATCTCCGGGGCGGCGATCCCAAGCGGCTCAAAGCCCGCTGGAAGTACTGGGGCTTCGACGAGAAGCATCTCCCGGTGCAGGCGCGCGTCTGGTATCCCGAGGGCGCCGGTCCGTTTCCGCTGGTGCTCATCGTGCACGGCAATCACGATATGAAGCAGTTCTCCGATCCCGGCTACGGCTATCTCGGCGAACTGTTCGCGAGCCGCGGATATATCGTGGCGTCGGTCGATGAGAATTTTCTGAACGGCGATCTGCGCAACGAGAATGACGCGCGCGGCTGGATGTTGCTGCAGCACCTGACGGCATGGCGCGCCTGGTCCAACGATCCACGCAGCCCGTTCTTTCGGAAGGTCGATCTCGGCAGCGTCGCGCTGATCGGACACTCGCGCGGCGGAGAGGCGGTCGCCGTTGCCGCCGCCTTCAACCGACTGCCGCGCTATCCAGACGACGCGCGCGTCACGTTCAATTTCGGTTTCGGCATTCGTAGCGTCATCGCGATCGCGCCGGTCGACGGTCAGTACAAGCCGCAGGACAAGGGGACGCCGGTCGAGAACGTGAACTACTTCGTGCTGCACGGCTCGCACGACAGCGACGTGCAGACGTTCATGGGCATCCGTCAGTACGAGCGCGTGCGCTTCACCGACGGCGGCAACTGGGTGAAGGGTGCGCTCTACATTTACCGCGCCAATCACGGTCAGTTCAACACTGTCTGGGGCGACAATGATGTCGGTGATTCAGGGTGGCTGCTCAACAAGTCGCTGCTGCTCACGGGCGAAGAACAGCGGCAGATCGCGAAGGTATTTATCGGTGGCTTCCTCGATCTCACGCTGCGCAATCAGCGCGCGTATCTGCCGATGTTTCGCGATCATCGCGCGGCGGGGATGTGGTTGCCGAAAACGATCTATCTGTCGCAGTTCGACGTGCCGACGACCCGCACGCTCGCCGATTATGAAGAAGGAATCGATGTCACCGCCGGTTCCGCACGCGGCGTGACGATCGGCGGGAGCGGACTCGCGACGTGGAAGGAAGTCGGGCTGACGATGCGGAGTCGCGGCCTGCAACCGTTCAACAACACCGTCGTCATGCTCGGCTGGACATCGCCACGCTCGACGAGTCCGGCCGCGGCGGACACGGTGCGACCGACGTACACGCTCACGCTTCCCGACACGCTCGCGGCAGCGTGGAAGCTGAACGCCGGATCGAGCGTCGTCTTTTCGCTCGCGAACTATGGCGAAAAGGCGCGCCCGCTCGCCGCCGCTGATACCGCCGCGCCGGCCGAGAGCGAAAAGGTATCGCCAGAGCGCACGAAGCCGATTGCGCCAACCGACAGCGCCAAACGGGCCCAGGCCGCAACCCAGTCCGCGCTCGATTCGCTCCCGATCGATCTCTCGGTCGAGCTCGTCCTCGCCGACGGTCGGACGGGGCGCGTGCGGCTCTCGTCAATAGCCCCTGTTCGCCCGCCGCTCACGGTGCGACTTTGGAAGTACGCATACATCGACAAGCGGCTCAACCCGCCGTCAAAAAACCACGATGATATTCTGGCGAAGTATGTGGTTCCCCTGTCCGCGTTCATCCCGGCGCTTGGGGCGTTCGATCCGGTGACGATCCGTGCGATCCGGTTCCGCTTTGATCACGTGACCGGCGGCACGATTCTCCTCGATGAAGTCGGGCTCGATGTTCCACTGACTCCATCGATTCCATAGTTCAGCCGTTTCTCCGGTCATCCGCAGTCCCACGACG
Source organism: Gemmatimonadota bacterium (assembly GCA_043757365.1). GTDB lineage: Bacteria > Gemmatimonadota > Gemmatimonadetes > Gemmatimonadales > Gemmatimonadaceae > Fen-1231. The sequence goes on from JAYVPN010000148.1 coordinate 2,947, forward strand.
CTCACCACGACGACGCCATGTCCATGCGCGAAAAACTCGAGCTGCTCGAACACCGACGCGCTGAATCCGAACAGGGCGGGGGCGCGGCGCGCCTCAAAGCCCAGCACGACAAAGGCAAACTCTCGGCGCGTGAACGCCTCGATGTGCTGCTCGACGACGGAAGCTTCACCGAGCTCGACCGGTTCGTCACGCACCGCTCCTCGGACTTCGGCCTCGACGAGCAGCGCCCCTACGGCGACGGCGTCGTCACCGGCTACGGCAAGATCAACGGTCGTCTCGTCTACGTCTTCTCGCAGGACTTCACTGTGTTCGGCGGTTCGCTCTCCGAAACGCACGCCGAAAAGATCTGCAAGGTGATGGATCTTGCGATGCGCAATGGCGCGCCGATGATCGGACTGAACGACTCCGGTGGCGCGCGCATCCAGGAAGGCGTCGTCTCGCTCGGCGGCTACGCCGACATCTTTTTGCGGAACACGCTCGCCTCGGGCGTTGTGCCCCAGATCTCAGCGATCCTCGGACCGTGCGCCGGCGGTGCGGTGTATTCGCCGGCGATTACCGACTTCACGTTCATGGTACGCGGGACATCGTTCATGTTCGTCACCGGCCCGAACGTCGTGAAGACGGTGACGCACGAAGACGTCACGATGGACGAACTCGGCGGCGCCGACACGCACGGCGGCACGAGCGGCGTCTCGCATTTCACCTGCGTCTCGGAACTCGAGTGTCTCGAGCGCATTCGTGCGCTCTTCCGGTATGTGCCGCAAAACAACGTCGATGCTCCGCCGCGCGGCGCCGGCACTGATCCGCGCGATCGCCGCGATGAAGCGCTACTCGATCTCGTCCCCGACAGCCCGAACAAACCGTACGACATGCATGAGGTGCTCACGCGCGTCATCGACGACGGCGAGTTCCTCGAAGTGCAGCCGGACTATGCCGCAAACATCATCGTCGGCTTCGCGCACATCGGCGGCTTCAGTGTGGGCATCGTCGCCAACCAGCCGGCGATTCTCGCCGGCGTGCTCGATATCAACGCGAGCGTGAAGGCGGCGCGCTTTATTCGCTTTTGCGACTGTTTCAACATTCCGATCGTGACCTTCGAGGATGTGCCGGGTTTTCTCCCCGGGACGGCACAGGAGCACGGAGGAATCATCAAGCACGGCGCCAAACTGCTGTATGCCTACTGCGAAGCGACGGTGCCGAAGCTCACCGTGATTACGCGCAAAGCGTACGGCGGTGCGTATGATGTCATGAGCAGCAAGCATATCCGCGGCGACTGGAATGTTGCCTGGCCAACCGCCGAGATCGCCGTGATGGGACCGAAAGGGGCGGTGGAGATTTTGTTCAAGAGAGAAATTGCGGAAAGTGCGGATCCGGCAGCGGCGGCCGATGCGAAAGTCGCCGAGTATGCGGCGAAGTTCGCGAATCCGTACGTCGCGGCGAGCCGGGGATTTGTCGATGATATCATTGATCCGCGAGATACTCGGCCGCGGATTATTGATGCGCTAGAAATGTTGCAGGGGAAGAGAGATTCGAATCCGCCCAAAAAACATGGGAATATTCCGCTGTAGGTTGGAGTGGGAGTAAGTGCGAGAACAGTGCGAGAACAGTGGGAGCTCTAGTGCGAGCAGCGAGTAGTAGACTGTGTGCGAGAGCAGTCGACCACCTCTCGCACCCGATCTACTACTCGCT
>JAYVPN010000149.1:0-4608 GCA_043757365.1 Gemmatimonadota bacterium
ATCACCGGCGGGCTCGACATTATGAAGAAGATCAAGATGAACGACTCCATGACCACGGTGCGCGTCGCATGACCCACCATCAGCAGTCGGACCGCAAAGCGGCGTACTCCGGGCTGATCTTCGGCGTCGTCGCGATGTTCATCATGGTGTACGCGATCGTCACGCTGACGAACAAGCACTACGAAGGCGAAAAGGGCGCGAAGGCGAACACCGGCGCGACGAAGTAGACGCGCTGTACCGCCGAGCCTTCGACCGCCGGCGGCCGCCCGAACCGTACCGCTGATGGCGGCTTGACTTGTTACTGAACAGCTGGTAAGATATTTCAATCGGCGGGGAGACCCGCCCTTTGAAACCATTCTGACTGACTGACCGTTCAGTAACTTACTATGACCGACGTCGCCGCTCCCCATTCCGATCCGCGCTGGCGCCGACTGCCAGAAGAGCGCCCGCGCCAGCTCCTCGACGCCGCCCTCCACGTCTTCGCCGACAAAGGGATCGCCGCCGCGAAACTCGACGAAATCGCCACTCGAGCCGGCGTCTCCAAAGGCACGATCTACCTCTACTTCCAAAGCAAAGAAGACCTCTTCAAAGAGGTCGTCCGGCAGTGTCTCGTGCCACGCATCGCCGAGGGCGAGCGCGTTGCCGGCTCCACTGGCACCGCCCAGGAACAGCTCCGGCGCTACCTGCTCCATCACTGGTCCTGCTTCGATACGGCGGGCTCCGATGGCTGGGTCCGTCTCGTCGTTTCCGAACTCCATCGCTACCCGGAACTCGCAGCCTTCTATCGCGACGAGCTCATCGTCGTCTCCAACCGCGCACTTGGCGGCATCATCGCCCGCGGCGTCGAGCGCGGCGAGTTCCGCACCGTCGACCCGATCGTGACCGGCCACATCATCAAATCGATCACGCTTATGCACATCCTCTGGAGCGGCAGCACCGTCACGCACACCGAAGTCAGCGCGCGGCCGCGCCACGACACCATCGAACAGATCATCGACTTCGTTCTTCACGCCCTGCGTCCGGACGCTCCGGCCGCGGCCATCTGAATCATTCCAGCATGCCATCGAACTCCCGTTTCATCCATCTTCTGCTGCTGCTCGGCATTGCGACGCCGGTATTTGCCCAGGCCGCACAGCAGCAGCCGCTCGTCGTCACGCTCGGCGGCGCGGCGCGCATCGCTGCCGAGAAAAGCGCAGCGCCCGAGGCCGCGCGCCAGCGCGTCGCGCAGGCCGAGGCACGCGTCCGTCAGCGCCGCGCCGAATTTCTGCCGAACCTCTCGATTGCCGGCGGCGTCAACGAGCGCACGTTCAATAGCGCGACGTTCGGCATCGAGTTCCGCGATGCTGCCACGGGCCGCTTCCTCTTCGATCCGAACGGCCAAGTGCTCGGCCCGGTGAAGGCGTGGGACGTGCGCGGCACGCTTCGTCAGAATCTCTTCGATTTTGGTTCGTTTTCGCGCCTTAGCGCCGCGAAGGCAAGCGTCATCGCAGTGACGTCCGACGCGTCCGGCGCGGGACAGCAGGCGGCTGCCGTCGCCGCGCAGGCGTACGTCCGCGCCGTCCGCGCCGACGCCCAGCTCTCCGCTCGCGTCGCCGACTCGACGCTCGCCGATGAACTGCTTGGCATTGCCCGCGACCAGCTCACCGCCGGCGTCGGCATCGGTCTCGATGTCACGCGCGCCCGGTCGCAGGCCGCCGGCGCCCGCGCTTCGTTGATATCGGCGCGCAACGAACGCAACCGGTCACGCCTCGAACTCTATCGCGCGCTCGGCCTCCCGCTCGGTAGCCCGATCACGCTCGCCGATTCACTCCTCAGGTTGCCGACGAACAGCGCGGTGCCGACCGAGCAGGAAGCGACCGATCGCGCGCTGCGAACGCGCGCCGATCTGCGAGCCGCTGAGGAACAGATGCGCGCCGCCGAGCTGCAGTTCGACGCGATCAAGGCGGAGCGTCTGCCGACGCTCGGACTCTTCGCCGATCAAGGATCAATCGGCAAGTCGACTTCGCATCTGCTGCCGACCTACACGTGGGGCATCCAGCTCTCACTGCCCGTCTTCGACGGTTTCCGCCGCGAGGGACGTCAGGACGAGCAGCGCGCCGCGATCAAGGAACTCGACGTCCGCAAGCGCGACCTCACGCAGCAGACGACAATCGAAGTGCGCGGCGCGCTCCTCGATCTCGCGTCGGCGCGCGAGCAACTCGCGGCCAACGAAGAACGCCTCGTGCTCGCGGAACAGGAACTCACGCAGGCGCGCGACCGCTTCAAGGCCGGCGTCGCAGGCAACGCCGACGTCATCACCGCGTCGGTGAATCTCAACGCCTCCCGCGCCCAGATGATCGACGCGCGCGCTGCGTTCCAAAATGCCCGCGTCGCGCTCGCGCGTGCGCAGGGCACCGTCACCGAACTTCCGTAATCACGCCTTCACTTCGCAGAGAATTATTTCCATGGCTTCCACGATGACTCCCGACACCACCGCCCGCGACGGCGCCCGCGCTGCCGAAACGCCGGCCAAGCGCCGCAGTCCCGTCCTGCCGATTCTTCTGCTCGTCGCGCTCGTCGCGATCGGCTGGGGCGTCAAGAATTATTTGTACGGTCGCTCACACGCGACGACCGACAACGCGCAGGTCGACGGCTCGATCATTCCCGTCCTCGCGAAAGTCGGCGGCTTCGTGAAATCGATTTCCGTCGTCGAGAACCAGCCCGTGAAGGCGGGCCAGGTGATCGTCGAGCTCGACGACTCGGAGCTTGCCGTCCGCCTCACGCAATCGGACGCCGAACTCGGAGCCGCGCTCGCCGCGGCCGGCGGCAAGGGCATCGACGGCCAGGCCGAAGCGATGATCCGCAGCGCGCAGAGCCAGCGTCAGGTGGTCGATGCGCAGATCCAGTCGGCGCGCGCCGCACAGGCGAAGGCCGCCGCCGATCTCGCGCGTTTCAAGGAACTCGTCGTCAAGCAGATCGTCAGCAAACAGCAGCTCGACGGCGCGCAGGCGGCGTTCGATCAGGCGAACGCGAACCTCAGCGCCGTCGAACGTCAGGCCAACTCGGCGACAGCGCAGCTCTCGAATGCTGAAGCCGGCTCGAAGTTCGCGCAGGCCCGCCTCGCCGGCGCGAAGGCGACGCGCGAGAACGCGGCACTGCAGCTCTCGTACACGAAAATCACCGCGCCGCTCAGCGGCACCGTGAGTCGCAAGCAGATCGAAGTCGGCCAACTCGTGCAGCCCGGCCAGCCGTTGCTGACGCTCGTCGCCGACACGAGTGTCTGGATCAACGCGAACTTCAAGGAAACGCAGCTCGCCGACATTCGTGTCGGTCAGCCGGTCGAACTCGAAGTGGATTCGTATCCGGGCTGCATCGCCGAAGGAAAAGTCGAGAGCCTCAGCGCGGCGACCGGCGCGAAGTTCGCGCTCCTCCCGCCCGACAACTCCACCGGAAACTTCACGAAGGTCGTGCAGCGCGTTCCCGTGCGCATTCAGGTGACGAAGGGGTGCGGCGCCGAGCGTCCGCTGCGTCCGGGCATGTCGGTTACCGCGTCCATCAAAACGCAGTAGAGGCGTCGCTCGATGGGAACAGCAGTCATCGGTCGTGAAGGCGCGGCGGAACGGGAGTTCGTTCCGCCGCGTCCAACGTCACACGGCGGCGCGCCACCGCTCGCCCCTGCGGACGACAAGTACAAATACAAGTATCTGATCGCCATCGCCGTGACGATGGCGGCGATGCTCGAGCTGATCGACACGAGCATCGTCAACGTCGCGATTCCCCACATGATGGGAAATCTTGGCGCGACGCTCGATGAAATTTCATGGGTGTCGACCAGCTACATCATCGCCAATGTGATCGTCATTCCAATGTCGGGATGGCTGTCGAATTATTTCGGCCGACGCCGCTATCTCACCGCGTCAATCGCGATTTTCGTCGCGTCGTCGTTCTTCTGCGGTGCCGCGGGCACACTCGGTTCGCTGATTTTCTGGCGCGTGATTCAGGGGCTTGGCGGCGGCGCACTGCTCTCCACTGCGCAGTCGACGTTGTGGGAAGCTTTTCCGCCCGCCGAAGTCGGCATCGGGCAGGCGATGTTCGGCATCGGCGTCATGGTCGGCCCGACACTCGGACCGACGCTCGGCGGCTACATCGTCGACAACCTGAACTGGCCGTGGATTTTTTACATCAACGTGCCGCTTGGCGCGATCGCCGGATATTTGGTGTGGACGTACGTTCGCAATTCCGAGTTCGTCGCGAAGATCACGTCGGTCGACTGGATCGGCATCGGCCTCCTCGCGGTAGCGGTCTCCTCGCTGCAATGGATGCTCGAGCGCGGCGAGCGTTTCGACTGGTGGGAGTCGCGCTTCGTAACGACGCTGGCCGTCGTCTCGGCGACGTCGTTCGTTCTCCTCATCTGGCATGAGATGACGACCCCGGAGCCCGTCATCAACTTCCGTGTCCTCAAGAGTCGCCAGCTCGCGACCGGCGTGGCGATGGCGTCACTGCTCGGATTCGCGCTCTTCGGCTCCGTATTCGTTTTGCCGGTATTCCTTCAGGGACTGCACGGCTTCACCGCCAATCAAACCGGGCTCGTGATTTTGCCCGGCGCCATTATGTCGGCGTTCACGATGG